>NZ_JABMCA010000051.1:0-72533 GCF_014706005.1 Actinomadura sp. RB99
GCCCGCCGGGCAGCGCCGAGGCCGCCCGCTCGGCGCCGTCCAGCACCCGCAGCGCCTCGTCCACCCGGCCCGCCCCGGCCAGCGCGCGCGCCTGCCGGGCCCGGACGGCGACGGCCGACGCCCGGTCCCCGCGCGCCTCGGCGTCCTGCGCGGCGGACGCGTACGCCCCCGCGGCCTCCTCCGGGCGGCCCTGCCGCTCGTACTTGCGGGCGCGGTCGAGCATGGCCTGAAACGTCATCGATCCCTCCGTACGGCGCATACCGTATCGGGATCAGCCGGCAGCGGTGATCTCGACGCGGGTGTCGTGGAACACCGGGCCGCCGCCGAGGTCGGTGGCGCGCTCGTCCACCACCGCGTTGGCGTTCGAGCCGCCGGCGAACTTCGGCCAGTGCCCCTTCGAGGTCGCCGCGACACCGGGCCTGATCTGGTCGGTCACCCGCAGGACGGCCTCGAACGAGCCGCGGTCGTTGCCGACCCGGACCCGCTGCCCGTCCGCCAGGCCCCGCGCCGCCGCGTCGTCCGGATGGACCCGCACGGCCGGGCCGCCCGCCCGGCGCCGCAGCTCCGGGTTGTTCGCGAACTGGGTGTTCAGGAACTCGTGCGACGCCGCCGAGACCAGCGCGAACGGGTAGCGCCGCGCCCGCTCCGGATCGGCGACCTCGACCGGCGGGACGTACCCGGCCAGCGGGTCCGCCCCGGCCGCGGCCGCCCGCGCCGACCGGAACTCCAGCCGCCCCGACGGCGTCGGGAACCCGTCGGCGTACGGGACGAACGGGTCCGGCACGGCCATCCGCACGAACCCCTCCTCACGCAGCCGGTCCAGCGTGATGCCCGCCATCCACGGGTGGTCGGAGGCCAGGAGCTGCTCGGCGAGCCGCTCGTCGGAGTCGTACACGGCCGGCTCCTCGACGCCCATCCGCCGCGCGAGCCGCCGGAACGTCTCCGACGTCGGCAGGCACTCGCCGGGCGGCGCGACCGCCGGCTCGTTCCAGGTCAGGTACAGGTGGCCGTAGCCCTCGTGCAGGTCGGCGTGCTCGTGCTGCGCCGTCGCCGGGAGCACGATGTCGGCGTAGTCCACGGTGTCGGTCGGGAACTGCTCCAGCACCACCGTGAACAGGTCCTCGCGCCCGAGGCCCCGCCGCACCCTGTCCTGGTGCGGCGTGCTGCCCGCCGGGTTCGCCGCGATCACGAACAGCGCCTTCACCGGCGGGTCCTGGACGTCCAGCAGCCCCTCGCCGAGCCGGCTCATCGACAGGGTCCGCACCGGCCCCGGACGGAGGTCGTCCCGGTAGAGCGCCGCCTTGTTCAGCTTGACGTGCCCCGACGTCGAGAACGCGAGGCCGCCGCCGTGCAGCCGCCAGTCCCCGGTGACCGCCGGGATGCCGGCCAGCACCCGGAGCGCCGCCCCGCCGCCGGAGTGCCGCTGGAGGCCCTGCGTCGCCCGGATGGCGGTGGGACGGGTCCGCGCGATCCGCTCGCCCAGCGCGGCGAGGTCCGCCGCCGGGACGCCGGTGATCTCCGCGGCCCGCTCCGGCGGGAACTCCGCGATCCGCTCCCGGAACTCCTCCCACCCCTGCGTGTGGTCCCGCAGGAACTCCTCGTCCTGCGCGCCGAGGCCCACGATCACGTTCAGCAGCCCCAGCGCGAGCGCCGCGTCCGTGCCGGGCAGCGGGGCAAGGTGCTCGTCTGCCTGCTGCGCCGTCCGCGTCCGGACCGGGTCGATCGCCACCAGGCGCGCCCCCGCCCTGCGCGCGTCCTGGACGAACTTCCACACGTGGTGCCCGCTGGTCAGCGGGTTCGTCCCCCACAGCAGGATCAGCCGCGCGTGCGCCAGGTCCTGCGGGTCCATGCCGCCCGCGGAGTCGATCGCGGCCTCCATCCCGGCCGCCCCGGCCGCCGAGCAGATGTCGACGGCGTGCGCCGACGCGCCCAGCGCGTTGAAGAACCGGCGCCCGCCGAAGCCCTCGCAGCCCTGCAGGTAGCCGAGCGTGCCCGTCCCCCAGTAGGGCCAGACGGCCTCGCCGCCGTGCTCGGCGATCACGCCGCGCAGCCGCCCGGCGATCTCGTCCAGCGCCTCGTCCCAGGTGATCCGCTCGAACCGCCCCTCGCCCTTCGCGCCGGCGCGGCGCATCGGGTACAGGATCCGGTCGGGCTGCTCCGCGCGTTCGAGCCACCGGTTCACCTTGGTGCACAGCGCCCCGCGCGTGTACGGATGGTCCGGGTTGCCGCGCAGCCGCACCGCCTTCCCGTCCCGGACGGTCACCGCCCACGAGCAGCCGTCCGGGCAGTCCAGCGGGCACGCCCCCAGCACCGTCAGCCCGGCCGGCCCCGAGCCCTCCTCGACCATCCTCGACCCCCCGTAGCAGGTGAAACCTCTCCAGTGTCCGACATAACCACATGAGCGTCGTCCCGGGACGCCCATTACACGCGGTGCCGGGCACCCGGGTCGCGGCGCCTCCGGCGGGGTGGTTTCCTATAGGGCGATGGAACCGGCCCGTAGGGGGATACGAAGTGAAGAGCGTCGAGCCTGAGGTGTTCCTCGTTGCGCGGCCCGAACTGGACTACGGCGAGGTCGCCCGGTACCTGCGGGAGGTCGGCGGCGAGAGCTGGCTGGAGCGCCTCGACCGGGGCGACCTCGACGGCGAGCTGAACGACCCCCAGGCCCTCGCGGAGTTCGCCGGCCGGCTCTGCTACCGGTCCTGGGAGCCGGGCCTCAACCCCAACGTGACCAAGGTCCGCACCGACTCGTCCGCCTACCTGGAGAACATCCTCCGCAGCCTGCACGGCTCGGTGCTGGAGCACGTGAGCTTCAGCTTCGTGCTGCACAACGTCAGCCGCGTGCTGACCCACGAGCTCGTGCGCCACCGCCCCGGCGTCGCGATCTCGCAGGAGTCGCTGCGGTACGTCCGGCTCACGGACATCCCCTTCTGGTTCCCCGAGTGGGCCCGCGAGGACGCCGAGCTGATGAAGCGCGCCACCGCGATGCTGGAGCAGATGGAGGAGTTCCAGGGGTGGATGACCGAGCACTTCGGGCTGGACGAGGAGGGCGTCCCCTTCAAGGAGAAGAAGCACAAGACCTCCTTCATGCGCCGCTTCGCCCCCGAGGGCCTCGGCACGGGCCTGGTCTGGACGGCGAACGTCCGCAGCCTGCGGCACACCCTGGAGAACCGGACCGCGCCCGGCGCCGAGGAGGAGATCCGCCTGCTCTTCGGCAAGATCGGCGAGCTCATGCGCACGGAGGCGCCCGACCTGTTCGGGGACTACGAGGTCGAGGACGGCGCCTGGATCCCGAAGTGGCGCAAGGTCTGACGACCGCCCCGGGGCGCTGAGCCGGCGCCCGCGTGGGCCTGTACGTACGACGTACGCCTCCGGCAGGATGGGGCGGCATGTCGGACATCGTGATTCCCGCCGGCGCCCGCGAGCTGCCCGGGTACCTCGCCGTCCCCGAGGGCGAGGGGCCGTGGCCCGCCGTCGTCATCGTGTTCGAGGCGTTCGGCGCCACCCCTGACATGCGCGCGCAGGCCGACCGGTTCGCCTCCCGCGGCTACCTGGCCGTCCTGCCCGACTTCTACGACGGCGCGCCGTGGGTGCGGTGCGTCCGCAAGGCGCTGGGGGAGATGCGCGCCGGGCGCGGCCCCACCTACGACGCGGTCGAGGCGGCGCGCGCGTGGCTGGCCGCGCGCGGCGACTGCACCGGCGACGTGGGCGTGTGCGGCTTCTGCATGGGGGGCGGGTTCGCGCTGGTGGCCGCGGCGAAGTACGACTTCCAGGCGGCGGCGGTCAACTACGGCATGCTGCCGAGGAGGCCGGAGGAGGCGCTGCGGGAGGCGTGCCCGATCATCGCCAGCTACGGCGGCGCGGACCCGACCCTCCGCGGCGCCGCGGCCAAGCTGGACCGGGCCCTGACCGCCGGGGGAGTCCCGCACGACGTGCGGGAGTACCCCGGCAGCGGCCACGGCTTCCTCACCGACACCGAGGCGCCGGGCCTCCTCGGGCCGGTCACGAAGATCGCGTTCGGCCTGGGCCGGGGCCGCGAGAACGCGCCCGTCGCCTGGGAGCGCATCTTCGCCTTCTTCGACGAGCACGTCGCTAAAAAATCTACAACGTAAAGGCGCCGGGCCGTGGTCACGTCCGCAGAACGGCTTGGGTCTGGGTCACCTGGGCGACACGGCGGCCGGTGCCATCGTAGAGGTCGGTCTGCACCACGATGGACGTCCGGCCCGTGTGCAGCGGGTGCGAGACGCCCCGGACGCTGCCCTCCTTCACGCCCCTGAAGAAGTTGGTCTTGGACTCCAGCGTCGTCGTGGACGCGCCCGGCGGCAGGTTGAGGAAGGCGCAGGCCGCGCCGAGCGTGTCGGCGAGCGCCATCAGCGCCCCGCCGTGCATCAGCCCGCCGGCCGTGCAGCGGTCCGCCGCCCAGTCGAGGCGGCCCGTGACCTCCTCGGGAGCGGCCGCGTCGATCTCCACGCCGAGCGCGCGGGCGAACGGCATGGCGTCGGTGATCTGGTCGGGGGTGAGCCCGGTGGTCATGGGTCCTCCTCAGGGCGCCGGAACCTACCCGGCCCACCTTCACGATCACACCCGCGCGCCGTCCATTACCTCACGGGTAAAAGCCGAGGCGTCCGATCACATCGGGGGAGTCGATCGGGAAGCCTTCTTCCTGCAGTGATGGACTGATCAGGTCGAAGGAGATCGTAAGAGGTTCGAGCACGTTGGCTCCCCGCTCTGGCTCCCGTGGCTCCCCGCTGAGTTCGCTCTCCGATGGGCTCAACTCCAAGAGGTCCACGAGCACCTACGGCGCCAGAGCGCCGGGCTCGACGGGCACGCCCTACCGTGGGCAGATGGACGACCATCCGACCGTGCGAGCACTCGCCGACGCTCTACGGTCCTGGCACGTACTCCTTGATGGGATCGATACGGCTGATCTGGCGCTCGCCACCGTCAATCCCGGCTGGAGCGTCGGCGACGTCATCAATCACGCGATCGCGGTCACCGCCAAGTTCACCGCCTTCGCCGATGGCACGACCGACCGGCCACGCACTGCGGGCCGCGACTTCATCGGCACCGGCCACCGCGCCGCGTGGGGCCTCGCCGCCGATCGTGCACTAACCGCCTGGCGTAGCGCCGATCCGCGCCGACACTGCCGAACTACTTGGGACGGCGCCCTACCTGAGCGCCAGCAGAGCACGGCAACCCAAATGAGCAAGACCCCGCTATCTCCACAAAAGCGCCGGTCTGCTCGCACGCGACACGATCACCGGAATCCTGCACCACCACGAGCGCTTCGACGGCAGCGGCTACCTGCAAGGCCTGGCCGGCACCGACATCCCCCAAGTCGCTCGCATGGTCGCCGTGGTCGACGCCTTCGACGCCATGATCACCACACGGTGCGCCCCCTTGGCGCGGACCATCCCCGAAGCTGTGGAAGTACTCCGAGAGTGCGCGGGCGGCCCAACGGATCCAGACATGGTCCAAGCCTTCCTGGCCGTCCTAGAGGCTCACCACGACGAGATCGAGGACCTCAGCCGCCAGCACCGGACAACCAAACCCGACTACTCCATGTCCTCGGAGTCCTTGATCAAGGAGCTGAATGCCTGTGACCGCTCATGATGCTGCGAGCACCTCGGAAGAGCACCTGATCCGGACGTCCATGACCACGCCATGAGGCCCGAGGCACCCTGAGCGCGCGGATCCATCGTGGCTCGTTATGCTTCCCCAGTGGTAGCCGGCGCCGTGGGAGGCCTCGTACTACTCGACGACGATGACCGGCAGCGGCCCCTCCCGTGGGACCTTGATACCCACGCTCTGGGCCCAATGCCTGATCGCCGCATCGCTTCCGACCAGCGCGTGCGACGCGCGGCGCTCCTCCAATGCCTGCTCTACTTCTTGTCTAGTGCAACACCGACCCCGACCGCACCGGCGAACTCGCCCGCCGCTGGCTGGCCGAGGTCACCGCTGAGCGGCCTGGCCCGAAACGCCTCGCCGTAACCGCCACCCGCCTCGCCGGTGTCCGAATCGATCACGGCGAGAAACCTCAATAGACTCACCTGCTGAACAGCTCTCCAGCAGATTGAGTGGTGGAACGACTGACGCGAGCCGAGTCCAACACCCCTCATCGGGAAAGGAAGACACAGATGCGACTACGCAAAGCAGCCGTGAGTGCCGGGCTCACCATCCTGGCGGTCGGCGGACTGAGTACGGCCGCCCAGGCGGCCACACCGCAGATCGGCGGCTCCTCGAAATTTGGGCCGGGCCCAGGGTGGACGCTGGTCGATAACTATGCGAGCCGTTTCGAGTGCGTGGATGCGGGCCAGCAGTACGAGCGTGAGGGCTGGAAATACATCTGCTGGGACCAGGCCTTTACCACCCAACTCTGGATCAAATAGCTCAGGCACCGAACGCTGTGTACAGATCACACTTGTAATGAATGTTCGCGGTCCGGTGCATTAGCCTTCGGTTGTAAAACCCGTCTCGGCCGCACGAGTGAAGGGCGAGGCCGCGAGGCCTCGCCCTTCACTCGTGCGAATCCGGATGCTCACCCGCGAGGTCCTGCTGCAGAGCGTTTGTTGGGGATGAGGGTCTCGCAGCGTGTTCCTCACCTTGGTTACGTTGTTGCGTCGGTCAGCGAGGCATTCGACGTCTCAGCGCGTCCCCTGCGGACTTCCTGGAGACCGTCACGTTCGCGGGTGCGCGGATGTACCTGCCGGCGGTCATCGAGCACCACACCCGCCGCATCCGGGTTCCGTGAGTGTGGCCCGTAAAGGCGCGGCTGTTGAGCGACGATGACGACGTGCGCCTGGTGGCCGAGTTGATCACCGAGCACCTGCCCGTCGTCAGCGCCGACCGCGCCCAGGCTGGCGCCTCCTCGCCCGCCTGCCCAACCGCTGCAACGGCGGATCCGGCGCTACAGCGAGGTGTACGTCCTGGACGACGTTGTTTACGTTCGCGCCGGGCCTTCCAGGTGTCGGGGGCAGCGTTGGTCGCGCGGCTCCTGGCGGTATCGGCGTTGCTGCAGTCGACCGCCGACTGCACGCCCGGGGATCGGAGTCGTTGCGGTCCCCGGCCCGCGCGGCGAACGGGGCCATGCTCGGCGCGGGGGAGGCGGACCGTTAAGGGCGCGGATGCCGGAGCCAAATGCGGGTAAACACCGACCGTTCCTTGATCACCGTGCGTGGTCCGCCGCACCTGGCTATAACCAGGGGATCCGGCGCCGCATGTGCGCCCGAGGATCCTTGGGGGAGTTCTGTGTGCTGCGCCTCGTTCTGCGGCCAGACCAAGATCGTGCCTGCCGACGACCCTGCGCCTGCCGATGGCCGCGTTCAGCGCAGCGACCAGCAGCGGGGCAGTGTCCTGTGCGAGGAGTGCTGTCATGCGTGCAGCACATCGCGCCCGGGTTCGGCCCGGGTCCGGAGCGAGTCCGTCGATGGTCCGGCTTGGGTGCGTTCTCGCGGCGGCACGGTCCGGATGCTGGGCACGTTCCTGCCGGACATTCCGTTGAAGGTGCCGGCGGAGGTGGTCGAGTTCGCTGCCGCGCAGCTCGCCAGGAGCGGTCATGTTCACCCCCTGCGAGGCTAATCAGCCTTTGCAGGGGGTTCGAAAACTGCTTCTTCATGGGAGTCTGCGCGGGCTCTGAATATCGGGGCGCTCGGCGTACAGGTTGTCGGTGGTGACGCCGATGACGACGATGCCGTCGGTGACAGGTCCATAGATGAAGTTTTCTTCGCCGGTCGGGTTGCGGCCGAGGATCCTGCCGGTCCGGCCGTCCAAGACGACGAGCTCAAAGCTTTCGTTTTTGGAAACGAAGGACACGATGTAGACCCGGCCGTCGGCCACGGCGAGGCTCTCGTTGGCCTGGGGAAGGTGGCCGGAATCGGGAATCGGGGTGCGCCACAGCTCCCTGCCGGCGGCCGGATCGATCCCGCAGATGGCGTCGCCTTTCTTATCCTTGCAGAGGCTGACCTGGAGTCCGTCGTCCAAGGCGGCCGCGTACCGGTCCTTCCAGCGCCGTTTCGTCACGATTCGGCCGGTCGCCGGGTCGAGAATGTCGGTCATGTCGCCGGCCGCCACGGCCAACCGGCCGTTGACAACTCCGACGGCATCGACCATGGTGCCGGAGCGCGGCGGCCCGAACAGCTGTGAGGCGTGCAGCGCCCACCGTGTGGCTCCGGTCGCCGGGTCGAATCCGACGACTGCTTTGTCCGGTGCGTCATAGTCGTTACAGGCGACGACGAGGGTGCCCGGCAACACGGCCACACGGGCGAAGATGCTCTCGTAGGGGCAAGTGTCGGGCCATTTCTGCTTCCAGCGGGTCTTTCCGGTCGCGCGGGAGATCCCGGCGATTCCGTCGCTGCCCATCAACGCCAGCGTCGCCGTGTCGGCGTCCGGCACCGTGGAGATGGAGTTCTCGGAATCGATGTCGGGCATCTTCCGCGACCATCGGATCTTGCCTGAACGAATGGTGATCTTCACCAGGTCGCCGCTCGTCGACCGGAGGAAGACCTCGCCCGTCGAGCGATCGACCCCCACCGGCGCCGACTTGCTCTTGGTGTAGCGCCAGTAGACCTTGCCCGTGACGATGTCGACGGCGCGTACGCCGTCACCGGCGGGCATGATCGCGAGCCCGCTGTAGATCACCGTGTCCCGGGGGGCGGAGGCCACCCGGTTCGCCGAGTGCACGGGCGGCTGCGCCGCCACCGGCTGAGGGAACCGCCCGTACGGCCCCCGCATGCCGTCATCGAACACCGCCCGGAGGTGCGGCACACCCCAGGACGCCAGAGCGACGGCGATCAATGCCGTCAGGATCACGCGCAGCCGCCACCATCCCCCCCGCCTAGCCGCCGGTTTGCCGACCGTCCGCGACCCGACGGTCTCCACCTGCGATGTGGCGGGCGGGTGGGTACGCGGTTCGCTGCCCTCGGTCATCGCTGGTCCAGCCTCCGTGGCGAGCCAGGGGATTCCATTCATCCCCGGGTGAGGTCCAGTAGCGGGCTTGGCACCCACCACCAGCAAAGAGTCAGCGCGTTCACCCGAACCGCAAGTACCGGGCGACGGACCAACACGTTGATCGGCTACGCCCTGGCCAGATCCGGTGAGGCTGACGCCTTACCCAAGGGCAAGGTGTACCGCCGTCTTCCGTTGTGTGTTGGTTCACCCTACAACGTGTCGGCCATGTCGATCGGTCGTGCTGGCGTGCAGCTCGTCCGGCCAGTAGCGACAACGACTGAATCTTCGCTTCGGTTTGATCACTTGGCTCGTTTGGGCTGGTCGCGGCTTCTACGTTGCCGGGTATGCCAGTGGATTCCCTATTTGATCAGCAGGTGGCCAGGTACAGGCGGTGTGCAGTGGAGCCGCCGACGGGTGAGCCGGAGATGTCCTTCCGGCTGGATGAGCGTGCGTTGACGCTCGATCGAAGCGGGCGCTGGCGAATCGGTTGGGGTGGGCGGCGCAGTGGGGCGCGGTGCAGATGCTGGGCACCTTCGTGACCGAGGATCTGTCGGACGTTGCTCATGCCGAAAACCCCATCCATGCAGGTCATTCGGCATGCCGGTACTGGTTGAGGATTCCACCGAGACGTTGGTGTCTTTGTACGTTCAGATCGGCGATCTGGTCGGGGTCGGTGATCGGTGAGGGCAGCGGAGTGCACGGGCGGGCGTTGGCAATGCTCCGGTGCGGCCGGTGCTCGTTGTAGAAGGTTTGGAACTCGCGCAGCGTGTGGAGCAGGTGGCGCTGGTTTCAGATCAGGGTCCGGTCCAGCAGTTCGCGGCGGCAGGTCTGCACCCAATGTTCCATGATTGAGCTCATCCGTGGCATTAGCACCTCGGTGAGCACCATGCCCGCGTCGGCCAGGACGGCGTCGAACAACTCAGGGACGTGACGGCGGCCGCGACGATCATGTGCAGGTAGGTCTGCCGGGTCAGCCCGCCTTCGCCGGTTCGCCGGAGTAGGAAGAGGAACCCCGAGTAGCAGCCCGCGGCCAACCGCGTGCAGTACACAGGTGAGCGGATCGATGCCCATCTCCCCGCCGAACCGTCCCGGCGGTCAGGACGAGGCCGGCCAACAGAAGCGGCAGCGCCAGGGCGAACCGGCGTCCCGGCGACTCACGGTCGACCACCAGCGCCAGCAGCGGTACCAGCAGCACCTGCATGTTCACCACGACCGTCGAGATCCCCGGCGCGGGTTTCGGAATTGGCCTGTGTCCACAGCGGCATGTCGCCCGCCGGCAGTACGCCCGCAGCCCACACCAGCGCCGGGTTCGCCGGTCCGGGTTGCCGTGGCGGCGTTCTGCCAGCGCCAACGCGACCAGTAGCGGCATCGCCCAGGAACCATGAGGCGGATCACCCGGGTTATTCATCGGGGTCATACGTAACGTATGCTCCGACCCAGACCGCGACGAAACTCAGCGCCAGAAGCAGTAAGACGCAAAGGCAGACGCCTCGGCCAAGCCAAAGCAGGAATGCTGAGTGCGTCCTGTCGCTGAGGTAGATCAACCCTATCAATGGGGGAATGAGGGCGAGATGATCAGGCGCCAGCAAAGTCGCGTGAGTCGATTGCCGATGGCGGCTCGCTCATCCGGCGGTAGATTCGATCTGCGCAAGGCTTGCTCCCGAGCAGCTAGTGATGCACTGACCATGCGTTGAGGGCCATCCATGACAGGGCCCACCGGGGCCATGAACACCACCGACAGTGCCTCCCCGCAGTGGGCGTGCATGCCTTCGCCCGCGGGAGGGCACCTTGACGGCAGACGAGCCACTCCCGGAAGGACCGTAGCGAAAGTCGGGCTCGCTGTGGAGGCCCTGGAAACTGATCTGGCCTCCGATCCTTTTCGCTTCGAAATGCCGCCATGTCGTGGAGGTTGATGCCCTCATGTCGGCAAGTGCTTCGCGGAACCGGCTGGACCCACTGTAGCTCCAATGGGTGTCGGTGTGGCTGAAGTCAATTCCGATAGCTGCAGTCTTCCTGGTGAGTACGACAATTATTGTTCAGTTCTTTCCGGTGATGACGGCGGCGCTGGTGAAACACCAGCATGTGTGCCGTGCCTGGTCGAGGAGGGCCGCGGCGGACGCCGCCGATCTAGCCATGCACGCCGCAGCGTGTGGCCCGCGCAGCCGCCCCCCGTCGGCGCGCAGCCCCCGACCCGGGGACGCCATCTGCGTCACTCACTCCCCCCGACCACTACAGCGACCTGATCCCCTGCCTGGAGGGCATGGCCGGTGAGGCCACCGGGCGCAAGCTGCTGGTGGCCAACCCGACCGTGGCCGACCGGTTCCGCGCATTCTCGCCCTACCATGCCGACGGCATGGCCGGCATGGTCACGCTCGCTCATCCCCGGACCGAAGGGGACGGCGAACCCTCGGTCAAGGTCGGCGACCTGACGATCCACGCCACCCCGGCGCTGCACACCGAGGAGATAGGCCGCACTCGCTCGGCGATCGGCCTGGCTTACCAGACCCCGGTCGGCACGATCTGGTACACCTCCGACACCCATCTTGGCTCCGGCCTACTCGACGACGTCACCGTGCTCGCGCCCGAGCCGGCGCTAATGATCGCGCACGCGGACGCCACTAACCTGCGCCCCTCGCCTGAGCGGGCCGCGGCGTGCCACCTGGAGACCCGCGACGTGCCGGCGATCGCCGCCGCGCTGCGCCCGGGCACGTCCTCATCCACCACTACGACGCCGCCCACGCCGCACCCCGGTACCGCATCGCTCAGGCCGTCCAGCTCCAGCGCGAACTGGACCGGCGCGGCCTGACCACCCGCGTGCTGCCCTCGGCGAGGGGCGTGCGCCTCGCGCTCGCCGACGGCAAGGTGCGACACCACCTTGTCGACGTCGTCAATGACGCCGGCGCGGTCGTCGCCGAGTTTCTGCGGATCGCCTGACGCGTCGCGGGGAGTGGCTGAGTCCGCTCGTCAGCCGGGCCGAGTGCCTGCCTGCACGGTGTGATCAGTGAGCTGTCCGGCCACGTCCGCGCGCTGAATGAACCTGAAGTCCGTGATCTGATACGCCATCACCTGCTCGTTCCCGGCACGCGACTTCTACCCCGCTCCCCGCCTCCTGCCCGGGCCGGCCGCCCTTGCGGCTCGATGCCCCGGAGACAAACTCCCAGCAGCGCGGCCTGCAGGTACAGCCGGTCCTGCTGCCCCGTCGGCGCCGTGACCGGCTCCGCCGACGCGCGTCGGCCGATTCCGCAACTACGGAGCCAGAGCAGCGGTAAAGCGTTCGCCAGTAGGTCGTCCGGGAGTATAGACGGCCCAGCGCGGCGGCGAACGCCACCCTGTTTTCTCGCTTCAGCCGCGCCGCCTGAGCCTTGGCGCCCGTCCGGGCTAGGCGGCTCAGGCGACCTCGATTCGCAGGAGCGTCTTGCCGTCGTCGAGGACGACCTCGACACTGATGACGCCCGGCACGTGGACGGGGCGGACCCCGATGGTGCAGCTCCTGCCGTCCGGGGCCAGCGTGCACGGGCTCACGGCCGCGACGCCGGGCTTGGTCTGCAGCCACTGCTGGACGGCTTGGAACGTCGCTCGATCGGTGGGCGTGGCGGGGCCGGAGCACGCTGCGCCGCACGCGCGGGCGGCGGTGAGGGTGACCTGTGCCCTGCCACCGCCGACGTTCTCCTCCGATGTACGGGTGTAGCCGCTGGGCGCCCCGAGCTTCTCGGCGATGCTCAAGTTGTTCTCGTAGGTGGAGTCCGCGCCGCCACGGATGACGAACGCGAGCACCGCCGCGGCCGCGACGGCTGTCAGTGCCGCGCCGATCAGCACGGGCCACAGGAGTTTCGCGCGCCGCCTCGCCGGCGCCCCGGGCATCGGGGCCTGAGGGACCCCCTGTGGCGGCCCTTGGACAGGTGTTCGCTGGGGCGGTTCGGCGGGTGCGGGCTGACCGGAAGCGAGCTGGGCCAGCATCACCTGGAGCCGGTCGACGGTCAGCCGCTGGGCCGGGTCCTTGCGGAGAAGACCGCTGATGACCGGCTCAAGGGGGCCCGCGTGAGCGGCGGGTGCGGGATCTTCGGTCGCGACGGCGACGAAGACCGCGCCGGTGCTCGTGCCTGTGAACGGGGGACGGCCCTCCACGGCGGTGTAAAGGGTCGCGCCCAGCGACCAGAGATCGGTCTCGGCGCCGGCCGGACGCCCGCGTACCTGCTCGGGCGACATGAAGGCAGGGGTCCCGATGACCTCGCCGGAGCGGGTCAGGGCGGCGTCGCCGTCGATGGCGGCGATGCCGAAGTCGGTCAGGACGACCCGGTCGCCTTCCAGGAGGACGTTGGCCGGCTTGATGTCGCGGTGGGCGATGCCCGCCCGGTGCGCCGCCTGAAGGGCGTTGAGCATCTGCAGGCCGATCCTCGCGGCCTGTTGGGGCGGGAGCGGCCCCCGGGCTTTGAGGAGGTCGTCCAAGGACCCGCCGTGCACCAGTTCCAGGACGATCCAGGGGCGTCCGTCGTCACCGGTCACCAGATCATGGACGGTGACGATGCCCGGGTGCTTCAACCGCGCGGCCGCGCGCGCCTCGCGGTCCAGCCGCGCGATCCAGGTCCGCCGCTGGTCGGCGCTGAGATGCTCGGGGAGCCGGAGTTCCTTGACGGCGACGTCTCGCCCCAGCTGCCCGTCATGGGCGCGCCAGACGGCTCCCATGCCGCCCCGTCCCAGCAGACCCGTCAACCGGTACCGGTGGGCGAGGACCTGACCGAGATCGTTCACGAGCCGACCCTAGCCGCGCCCGGCTCAAACAGACAACCGCGTCCGGCGCGGCGCACCGGCGTGCCGGGCCGCCATGCTGTTCTGCCACTTCCTGCGCTCGGGCCGCTGCGGCCGCCAGCATGACGGCCGCACGGCGCCCTCGATGGCGACGGCAGCGTCCGGCTCGGTTGGCCGATGTCCGGCTTCCGGCGCCTCTGCAGCGGACGTTCATGATCGTGGCGTGGCGTGGTATCCGATGTTTCCTATCAGTCCCGCGTCGTGGCTGGCGCGACGCTGCCCACGGCGGCCGAGGGACGTGACTCGGCCTGGCTCATCGCGTGGCTGACCGGGTCGTGGTTCGCCAGCCCGCTCCTGTTCTGGGTGGTCGAGCTCCTGGGGGAGAACGATCGCGACACCTATCACGTTTCTCTCCGGGCCTTATCGGCGCGGCGCTGGGGTGGATCGGACCGGGCGGCGCCGTGCTTGCTCCGGTCGTCGGCCTCGTGGTGGCGTCGATCGGGCGCCGCGCCGGGCGTGCAGATCCTTCCGGCGCCTCCGCCGTCTCAGTCCTGCTCAGGCAGTTGCAACGGGACAGCGATCCGGAGGTCGGCGATGCTGTGGCCGATCTCGACGTTGTACCGCCCCGGTATCCGGGTCCAGGCTTGTGTGACCTCGTCCCATATCTCGAAGGCCCGGTCGGGAAGAGGGATCTGGACGTCGGCCGTCGTCGTCGTCATGCGCTTGCAGGAGCTCGGAGAGCAGCGAGCGACTGCCACGCCTCTGGATTCAGTAGTTTCTCGATGACACAGTGTGCTCGCACCCCGCGTCACTTCAATTTCGAAGGGGTTCGATGCACAGCTCCCTGTCCACAAGATCTGGGCGGGTACGCCGGACGGCCGTGCTGCTCGCGCTGGTCACGCTGACGCTGGGCGTGCTTTCTCCCGCAGCCTCGGCGGCCTCGCCCCGCCCCGCCACGCCCTCCACCAACGCGCCCTCGGCCAGCCTCCACCGCACTTCTTCATCACCAAGTCTGAGTAGTCGGCCGGGCTCGATGGGCACACCCGCCTGGCGCACACCCGCCAGGCCAAGGCCATTTGGGACGCTCCAGCGCCGCCCCGAGGTCATGCCCAGACCGCGGCTGCCTGTCCTGCGATGACGTGGTTCACCGACTGCGAGACCCGCACCGGCCGGGTGCTGTGGTTGGTCGACGGCGTCCCCAGGGAGAGGTCGACTACCGCTCTATGTTGGAGCTGACCACCAAGGCCAACTCCGCGGCGTTCACCGTGAAGCTGACCATCCAGGTCCAGTCCTCAGGCCTGCCCGCGGGGTCGGGCGCCGACTTCGAGCCCGACTGCGACCACCCCTGCGCCACCAACAGCTCCCTGTCGGGTTGATGGCCGTCGGCGCCGGCTACAGCGGCACCTTCACCTACACCGACACCACCACCTCCCACCACGAACCGCAGCTGACCGTCACCATCACCCCGCGCGTCCCCGATGCCGACACCACCCAGCCGGGACACGGCGTTCTGCAGATCAGGGTCCGCTGCGACGATGAGTTCGAGGGCCTGCTGGCCGGCTGCGTCAACCCCGCCTATATCCCGACCATGACCCAGCTGCCCGACATCGCCACCAACATCCGCGGCATCCAGGCCCGCGGCGGCTACGGCGTGCCCGGCAAACCGGCCTTCGCGCTGCATCGCGAAGCCGACCCGGCCGAGCAACGCGAAAACCGCGAGGAAGCCTGCAACATCCGTGTCACCGGACCCGCCCGGCAGGCCGGTCCTGCGACGAATACCCCTTCGGCTCCACCAAGGAAAGCGGCAACGCCCTGCCCGCCCTCTAGGGCCTGTCCGGTAGATCTTGGTGTTTTGCTGAGGGCGATCTGGTGGGTGTGGGTTGATGGTGTGTCGTGGTGCGACGGCATGAGTTGACCGATGCGGCGTGGCGGCGGATCGAGCCGTTGTTGCCTGCGCAGCCCGCTCGCGGGGGCCGGTGGGTCGATCACCGGACGGTGTTGAACGGGATCTTGTGGAAGTTGGCCACCGGTGTGCCGTGGCGGGACCTGCCGGAGCGGTACGGCAACTGGAAGACCGTCTATGAGCGGTACCGGCGGTGGGCTGCCGACGGCACCTTCGATGCGATCTTGACTCACGTGCAGGTCCACGACGACTCGGTCGGCCGCATCGACTGGACCGTTAGCGTGGACTCCACCATCGTGCGCGCGCACCAGCACGCTGCCGGAGCCCGCAAAAAGGGGAAGCCAGCGGGACGAACCGGGCATCACCGGCTGCCGGGCAGGCACTCGGGCGGTCACGGGGCGGGCTGACCACCAAGATCCACCTGGCGGTCGACGGGCGCGGCCTGCCTTTGTCGATCGTGCTCACGCCGGGCAACGTCAACGATTGCACCGCTTTCCCCTGCGTCCTTGCGGAGCTCGCCGTGCCGCGGCCCGGTTCGGGTCGTCCTCGGTGCCGGCCCGACCGGGTGATCGCCGACAAGGCCTACAGTTCGGCCGCGATCCGCCGGTCACTGCGGGACCGGGGAATCGCCGCGACCATCCCCGAACGCGCCGACCAGAAGGCCGGACGCGCCCGCCGCGGCTCACGTGGCGGGCGCCCACCGGTCCTCGACCCGGGCCTCTACAAGCGCCGCAACGTGGTCGAACGCTGCATCGGCCGCCTCAAGCAATGGCGCGGCATCGCCACCCGCTTCGACAAACTCGCCCGCAACTACAGAGCAGCAATCGTCCTGGTCACCGCACTGCTCTGGATCAACACATGATCCACCGGACACGACCTAGCACGGCTGGGCCTTCGTCCCCGCCGACCAGCAGAACAAGCAAGCGGGGTTCATCACCGGCTTCTACAAGCAGAACCGGGTCATCGACAACGACCCCTTCTGCGTCCAACTAGCCCGTGGCGGGTCCAGGCGCCAGCGCCGGCCAATGACCGCACCTGATGGATCTCCCGCCGCTCGCCCAATGGGCCGGGCGGTGGGAGACCGTCTGGGCAGGAATGTCGATATGAACGCACTTCAGGAGCCCCCGCGTCCGGTGACGCTGCCGGTCAGCGACTGGCTTCGGGTCGACGCAGTGCTCGACAACGAAGCATCCTGTGACGCCGACGACGACCGCCTCGCCGAGATGGCCCTCCGCATCCGTGAGACCGGATGGGCGCAACTGCCCGACTGGCCCACCGAGCCCGCCAGATTCGCCGCCTGGCCCCACCCGGGCCAGACCGTCACCGTCACACCGACCCCACCCCAATGGACCCTCACCCTCACCGCGCTGAACCGATGGGCGCATGTGGCAGACCGCGCCGCCTCCCGCGACAGCTACCTGGACGCCCACCGGCTACAGACGATCGCTACAAAGATCAGTCAGCAACTCCACGCGCCAGGAGCGGACCAGCAGGCCCGCGAGGAGGATCGGTGCAGGAAATAGCGGTAGGGCTGCCGACCTGCGCTCGTGCCCCCCAGGCCCGACAGTGCACCCACCGCTTCCGGCCGCCCTCCAACCGTGCTCTGGAACGCCAGAAGTCCACGCGGCTGCGCGGCGAAATGGACTACCGCTTGCCCTCCGCTGGCTGCACCTGACCCCCGCGGCTTCACGCGGGCGACGGGACCCCCGGAGGTCGGCGACCGTCGCGGGGGCCCCGCAGTCCAGGGAGTGTGGTGTCGAATTCTTATGGCAGAAAGGGCCGCAGGCTGCCGATTCATGCAGCATCCGCCGCAGGGTGTTGTTCCCGCGCGCGGCTGCGGCGTGCTGGCCCTGCAGGGTCGGTGTCAGGGTGAGAGGTCGGTTTTGAGGGCGGCGGTGCGGAGGGCGTCGGCGAGGCGGGCGGCGGGTTCTGGGAGTGGGCGGGGGAGGTGGGCGAGCAGGATGCGTCGTTGTTCGGCGGGGCCGCCTCGGACGGGTAGGACGCGCACTCCTGGGGGCATGGCGGGGGTGAGGGCGGCGGGGACGGTGGTGATGCCGAAACCGGCGGCGACGAGATGGAGTTTGGCGAGCCAGTCGCGGGCGGTGTGGGCGATGTGGGGTCGTTCGTCCAGTCCGGGCCATACGCCCATCACCCGCTCCTGGCCGGTGCCGGCGACCCAGCGCTGACCGTGCAGGTCGGTGACGTCGATCGCCTCGCCCCGGGCGAGCGGGTGGGCTTCGGGGACGGCGATGCGCAGGCCGCGTTCGGTGAGTGTGCGCAGGACCAGGGCGGGGGTCTGGTTGTCGGGCGGGCGGAACGGCGGTGCGGAGGCCAGCAGTGCCAGGTTGATGGTGCCGGTGCGCAGCGCGCGGACCAGGGCGGGGGTGCTTCCTTCGCGGGTGGTGACGGTGATGGCGGGGTGGGTGCGGCGCAGGGCGGTCAGTGCGGTGGGCAGGAGCCAGGCGCCGGCGCTGGTGAACCAGCCGAGCCGGACGGTGGCGTGCTCGTCGGGCAGCCCGGCCAGTTCGCGCGCGGTGGCGTCGAGCTGGTCGATGACGGTGGCGGCGCGGCGCAGGACGATCTGCCCGGCGGGGGTGAGGCGCACGCCGTCGTGGCGGCGGTGCAGCAGCGGTGTTCCGGCCGCGCGTTCCAGCGAGGCGATCTGGCGGGACACCGCGGACTGGGTGTAGCCGAGCGCGGTGGCGGCCGCGGTGAGGGTGCCGCGCTCGGCCACCTCGCGGAACACCCGCAGCGCGGTGAGCGAGGCATCGGTGAAGGCCATGACATTTACACATACCAGGGCTGAGACATTCTCGCTGGTGGAATGCCCGCCGGGTTCCTAGCCTGGGCGTATGAGCTCGATACGAACTCCTTTCGGATTCGCCAGTACGGCGGCCGAGGTCGCCGCGGGCATCGATCTGGCGGGGCGTCGCGCCGTGGTGACCGGGGCGTCCTCGGGCATCGGTGTGGAGACGGCGCGGGCGCTGGCCGCGGCCGGCGCCGAGGTCACCCTGGCCGTGCGCGACACCGACGCCGGACAGCGCGTCGCCGCCGGCATCACCTCCACCACCGGGAATCCGGCGGTGCGGGTCGCGGCGCTGGATCTGGCCGACCCGGCGTCGGTGGCGGCGTTCACCGCGTCCTGGGACGGGCCGCTGCACATCCTGGTCAACAACGCCGGCGTGATGGCCTGCCCCGAGCAGTACACCCCGCAGGGGTGGGAACTGCAGTTCGCCACCAACCATCTGGGGCACTTCGCGCTGGCGACCGGGCTGCACGCGGCGTTGGCGGCCGACGGCGCGGCGCGCGTCGTGGTGGTCAGCTCCACCGGCCACCAGACGTCCCCGGTGGTGTTCGACGATGTGAACTTCGCCTTCCGCCCCTATGACCCGTGGCTGGCCTACGGGCAGTCCAAGACCGCGAACGTGCTGTTCGCGGTCGAGGTGACCCGCCGCTGGGCCCGCGACGGGATCACCGCGAACGCGTTGATGCCCGGCGCGATCTACACGGGCCTGCAGCGCCACACCGGCGGCCGCGGCAGCGGCCGCGTCCCGCCGGAGCTGATCAAGACCGTGGAGCAGGGCGCGGCCACCTCCGTGCTGCTGGCGACCTCGCCGCTGCTGGAGGGCGTCGGCGGCCGGTACTTCGTCGACTGCAACGAGACCGAGACCATCGACCGCCGCGGCGACGCGCCGCCCCTGCACGGCGTGGCCCGCTACGCCCTGGACCCCGACGGCGCGCAGCGGCTGTGGGCGCTGTCGCAGACCCTGCTCGCTCACGCCGTGGAGGCATCATGACCACCGCACCGAGAGTCGCCCTGATCACCGGCGCCACCCAGGGCCTGGGCCTTGCTCTCGCCGAGGGGCTCGCGCAACGCCTGTCGCCGGCCGACACCGTCTACCTGACCGGACGGGCCCTGGACCGGGTCAACTGCGCCGTGGACGCGGTGCCGGCCGGCGGCGCCCAGGTGCGCGGCGAGCTGTTGGACGTCGCCGACCCGCACGCCGCCGACCGGCTCGCCGGACGGCTGCTAGAGCGGCACGGCGGCGTGGACATCGTGTTCGGCAACGCCGTCATGCGGGTCGGTCCCGACGACGACCCGCGCAAGATCGTCACCGAGTACGCCGAGGTCAACAACTTCGGCACCACCCGCGTGCTGCGGGCGTTCGCGCCGCTGCTGCGCGAGGACGGCCGCCTGATCATCGTGGCGAGCTCGCTGGGCACGCTGCATTACCTGGCGCCGGTACTGCACGACCGTTTCGACGGCCTGACCTCGCTGGAGGAGGTCGACGAGCAGGTCGCGGCGTGGCGGGACGCCGTCGCCGACGGGTCCGCCCGGGGCGGCGCCTGGCCGGGCTTCGTCAACATCCCCTCCAAGATCGGCCAGGTCGCCGCCGTCCGCGCCCTGGCCCGCCAGCGCCGCGAACGCGACGCCGCGCGGGGCGTCCTGCTGGCCGCGGTCTGCCCCGGCATGATGAACACCCCGACCTCCGGCATGTGGTGGGACGTCGGCGACGCGCCCAGCCCCGCCGACGCCGCCGTCCCCCTCCTCGATCTGGCCCTGGGCCCCGTCGACCCCGGCCACTACGGGCAACTCGTCCGCAACGGCGACGTCCTGCCCTGGAAGCCCGGCGAGTGATCGTCCGGACGCGAACCAGCGCGATTGGAGCTGCTAGTCCATTTCCTCGCGTGACAGTGAGGCGACTACCGATTAGGAAGGCATGACGATGCAGGCGATTGTGGTGGAGCAACTGGGCGGGCCGGAGGAACTGCGGATCGCCGAACGCCCGGACCCGCATCCCGGCCCAGGCGAGATCAGCGTCCGGGTTAGCGCGGCCGGGGTGAACTTCATGGACACCGGAGCGCGTCGGCTCGGCCCCGCGGTGGGCCAGGTGCCGTTCGTTCCCGGCGTGGAGGGCGCGGGGCGGGTCAGCGCGCTCGGTGCGGGCGTGACCGAGTTCGCGGTCGGCGACCGGGTCGCTTGGGTGTACGCCTACGGCTCCTACGCCGAGCAGGTGGTAATGCCGGCCGCGAGCGCCGTACCCGTCCCCGACGACGTGACCGACGAGATCGCAGCGAGCATCATGATGCAGGGCATCACCGCCCACCACTTCACCACCGAGGCCGCACCCGTGGAACCGGGCCACACCACCCTGGTCCACGCGGCGGCCGGCGGACTCGGGCAAAAGCTCACCCAGCTCATTAAGTGCCTGTTCGAGAACTTCGGTTCTTGGTTGAGGTGTTAGCGATCACTCAGGTTGAGGGCGACGGCGTCGTTGCTGGTGAGGACGTGGTTGTGCGCGAAGGCCCTGCCAGGGGCGTCGTGGCGGGGCCGTGGTGTGCAGGTTGGTGCGGTGGTGGTCGCTCTGTCGCGATGACCTCGTTGACGGCGGAGCGGGCGGCGGTTTCGTCGACGACGGTCTTGTCGGCGATGAAGGTGGCCGGCAGGGATTGGATGGCCAGGTTGTTGATCGCGCGGGGATAGCCGCGGCTGGCGGCGCGCCCCCCGCAGCCTGCCCGTCCGCGGCCCGCGCGGTCAACTCCCTATGACGGCGCCACGGCGCAGGGGAAATGTCGCCGCCGACCGTGATCCGCCCGGGAACTGTTGCCATGGGCATGGCGTCGAAGGCACGCTGGGTCGTAGATCTTGGTGGACGGGGTGACGGGGCGTGCCTGACGCCGGGCGGGAACTGATCAACGGTCGCTACCGGCTGCTCTCGGTCATCGGGCAGGGGTCCATGGGCCGGGTCTGGTGGGCGCGGGACGAGCTGCTGAACCGCGACGTGGCGGTGAAGGAGATCCTCCTCGCGGCCGAGGACGAGCCCGCGGAGCTGGCGGAGCGCGCCATGAACGAGGCGCGGTCGACGGCCGCGCTCAGCCATCCGGGCATCGTCACCGTGTTCGACGTCATCGAGCACGACGGCTCTCCGATGATCGTGATGGAGCTGCTCAAGGGCCGCTCGCTCGCCGGGATCCTCCGCGAGGAGGTCAGGCTGCCACCGCGCCGGGCCGCGGAGATCGGCGCCGAGATGCTCGCCGCCCTCCGCGAGGCCCATGCGGCCGGGATCGTGCACCGGGACCTCAAACCCGCCAACGTCTTCGTCACCGACCGCGACCGGGTTGTCATCACCGACTTCGGCATCGCCCGGCAGCGCGGGCAGCGGACTCCCGGCGCGCCCGGCGAGATGAGCGGCACCCCGGCGTTCGTCGCCCCCGAACAGGCCCGCAACGAGGCCGCCGGGCCGCCCGCAGATTTGTGGTCGCTGGGCGCCACACTCTTCAACGCGGTCGAGGGCCGCCCGCCCTACCAGGGCCCGGACTACGCGTCGATCCTGCTGACCCTGCTCACCCAGGACCCGCCCGCCCCGCGCAATGCGGGACCGCTCACCCCGGTGCTGGCCTCGCTCCTGGTCCGCGACCCGGAGCGCCGGGCCGACGCCGACGAAGTCGCCGCCGCCCTGGACCGCGTCCTCCACGCCGCCCCGGAGAACGCCCCGCCGCCCGCGCCGGTGACGCCGCCCGCGCCGGTGACGCCGCCCGCGCCGGTGACGCCGGCTGCACCGGCGGCACCGGCTGCGCCCGCGTCGCCGGCCAGCGCCGGAAAGGCACCCTCCCCGCCCGCCGGCAATGCAGGCTCGGGCAATGCGGGCTCGGCCGTCACCGCGTCCACCCCACCGCCCAGGTCGGCCGCAGCGCCCGCGTCCGCCGCGCCGCAGCCGAGGACCAGGTACGTGACCACGCGGCCGGTGCCGCCGATCAAGCAGCCGCCCACCCCGCTTCGGCAGGAACGGGTTCGGCGGCTGGTGCCGGTCCTGGTGTGCGTGCTGGTGGGCTTGGGGTGCCTCGCGGCCTTGCTCAACGTTGACACCGACCCATCGGCCGGCAGCGCGACCGGCTCTCCGGAGCCGTTCCCCAGCTACCTGATCACAGACCCGCCGGGGACGCCGGACTCCACGGATTCCCCGTCCGCCGCCCCTTCGGACGCCCCTCACCCGACCGGCGCGGCCTTCAGCCCGGACGGCCGGACGGTCGCGATCGCCTTCGGCGACACGCAGATCCGGGTCTACGACGTGCGGACCCACCGGCGCATCTCGACGCTTCACCTCGGCGGCGACAGCATTGAGGATCTGGTCGCCATGGCGATCAGTCCGGACGGCCGAGAACTCGCCATGTCACCGTCGGACGGGCCTACGGCGGTGTGGAACCTCGAGACTCACAAACAGATCGCGAAGACGAACGATTTCAGTGACGCAAGCCGCCTGACCTTCGACTCCGGCGGCGGAAGGCTCACGGCATTCGGCGAGCACGGGGACCACCTCGTCTGGCGCATCGGCAAGACCCCGCGCACAGATCAGATCGTCCCGGACGAGGGTTGTGTGATCTCCACGGTGAGCCCCGACAGCACCACGCTCGCCTGCACCGGCATGGAAGGTCCGGGTGTCACGCTGTGGGACGTCTCCGCACGGAAACAGATCGGCACGCTGACCCCACCGATGACCAGCGACCCGCCCACCACCATGGCCTTCAGCCCCGACGGCCACAGCCTCGCCCTGGAGGGCACTCCGACGGTGACCCTGTGGAACGTCGCGCTGCAGCGGCAGATCGGCACCCTCGACACTTCCCAGGCCATCGAACGGCTGCTGTTCACTCCGGACGGCACCCACCTGCTCGCCCAGGGCGGAGGGGACGTCAAGGACTGGCGGCTGACCCCGTCACCTCAGCGCTCGGCCTCCGGGTTGCCCGACTCCGATACGGGCTTCGTCACCACCGCGGCGCTCAGCCCGGACGGCAGATCCGTTCTGTTCGGCACGTCCAGCGGCAAGATCGTCGTCCGTGACCTGGCCAAAGGCAAGGACATCGAACATTGGCATGCCTGATGAGCGAATCGGGACGAACGGGGCGGGCCGCCCGGGACGCCACACCACACCGGACCCAAAGCAAGGCGAACAAGACCATCGGCGGCGCCACCGTCACCGACGACGCCATGCTGTCCATGGCCTGCATGAGTGGCGTCACGGCGAGGTGTGCCGGTTGCCGAGCGGTACCCGCTGCTGCGCCGCGCGACCGACATGAGCGAGGTCCCCGGCGAGCGAGCCGTGAAGCCCACGCCCCCTGAGAGTACCCGAGTAGAACCGCCAGCTTGGGACTGGCGACGCGCTCGTTATGCGGCACCCGAAGCTCTTTCGTCACTGTGGGGCGAGGGCTTTCGTCTGTACCACTGTCTGGGTGCGCGGGCAGCGGAGTCAGGTGGTCAGCGGTTCATCTGTTCTGATTGTTGCCAGGGCCGCGGGAGAAGGGGTTGAGGGCGGTCAGGTCTCGGGTGGCGTTCAGGTGGGTGGAGAAGTTGGGGTCCAGCCAGCCCAGGACCACGATGACGGCCCACGCCGAGGCGGCGATCGTGGCTCCGGCGCCGTAGGGGGAGGGCAGGGTCAGGCCCAGCCGTTGGGCGAGGAGCAGGACGGTGATCGGCAGGGCGGCGATGATGAGGGTCCGGGTGCCGTCCAGGAGGCGGGCGTGCCAGGCTCTGCGTACGGTCTCGGGAGTGTTCTCCCGGACCGGGAGCCGGTCGTATTCGCCGGTCAGGACGGCGCGCAGCAGGTCACAGATCCGGGCCCGGAAGTCTTCATGGCTGGTCGCGGACGGCAGGGCGATCCACAGCTGGAGGTCGGTGACCGCCTGGGATGCCTCGACTGCGCGGCTGCGGACGACCGCCCTGGTCAGCTGGGTGCCGCCGAGCGCGGCTGCGGGCATCCCGCTGCGGAGAACGGAGGCCGTCTTGCCCAGCGCGGTCAGGATCTCCCGCTGCGCCTGGGGGTGCAGTTGCCCCCGCCGGTCGGGTTTCAGGCGGGTGAGGATGGTGGTCAGCTGCTCGAACAGCGCCTCGGTGGGGGGAGCGGGTCCGGCGCGATCGGCCAGCCAGCCGTTCACCATGAACGGCATCACCGCCACCACGAGCGCCACGGTGGCGGTGCCGATGCCCTGGATGGCGGGCATCCACCATGCGTGCTTCAGGTCCACCACCCGCGCCGGGCCGTCGGCGTACCGGACATACAGCGCCAGCAGGATGAATCCGACGGTGACCGCGGTGAGCAGAGCGTCGATCAGGCCGCCGAGGAACCGGCCGTTGTCGCGTCGCCGCTCGCTCCACACCGCGACCGGGATGAACAGCCCGATCGCGGCGACCGCCTCGGCGAAGCCCCACCAGCCGATCTGGAATATCCCGATCAAGACGGCGAAGGCCCCGACGAGCGTTGCCGGGAACCACACGAATGCCACATTGCCATCGATGTTGTCCCGACGCACCGAACGCTTCGCGGCCTGGACCGCCATCAGCCGGTACCGGCTCCGCAACCACTCGGTCTCCACCGCCGGGTCCAGCCCCCGCGCGAACAGCGGCCAGGTGCTGTCCAGGCGCTTGGCCTTGGCGAACATCGCCGCCATGCGTTCGAGGTCCGGCCCGGCACACCGGGCCGCTCGATCTCCTCCGGTCGCGGGCACGACCCCCTCGCTCACGCCCATCCCGGCTTCCCCGGACATCGAGACCACACCCCTACGGTCACAGGGGACAGGCACCTAGAACGAACCCGCCCCCAACGGGCCCACACCACCTCGACCGTACAAACCGCGACCCCGCCGCCACAGGGACGAGACCAGATCGTGTCGGCCCTCCGCCCGGCACCCACCTCCAGCCCCAGGTGCGTCCTGGCGAAGTGGCAACGCCGTCGGCGTCGAAATTAGAACGTTCATGGCCACCTCGACCGCGATGGACCCGCCGCTACGGTGAGCGGCGTGGCGATCATTGCGGCGATCCTCTTGACCGCTGATCTTCTTCAACGAGGGTGGGTGTGGGAGCGGTGGTCGTCAGGGACGCGCTCATTACCGCTGTTCGCCTCATGGCTGCTGTCCGCGCGATGCCGGCCCTTGGTGGCCAGTCGGTAGATGCCGTACGTGACGCCGAGGATGAAGTCGACGGCCACCCACAGCCCGATCATCAGTCCGAGCTCGATGGTGGTGCCGATCTGCCCTGCCTGGCAATCGACATCTTGGTCGGAGCACGACTGGAACGTCGTGGCTCCGCTGGCGATCCAAGCGATGAAGGCCACCTGGATCGCCAGGAAGAACCGGCTTCCGAGAGACCTCACGTAGGAGATCAGTGGGCCTGGACCAGCCGGGCCCCTCATGGATCAGTCAACTGCTCACCTGGTAAGCAGGGCCGCCTCACGTCGCAAAACCACGGGTGATCCCTCCCGCCACATCCGGCGCCAGCAGCCCCGCACCCGCACCTCCGTAATGATCAAGATCATTCTCGGTGATGCATTGACCCCTTGAATCCAAGATCCTTTTCGACGCTTCCTCGACGCGCGGTAGGCCCTCAGGAACCGTTCGCCAGACCGGAGTCGCGAACGATGCGGCCCTCGCTCCCTTCAGACGGCTCGAAACGCCAGCCCGGCGGTGGCACGTGCCCCCTGGCGACATCCGTCACGGCGGCCGATGTCATATCAGCCCCAGCCTCGAAACTCGCCCCATCGAAGAGTCGACCTTTGAACGTCCGCCATCATTCAGGCGGTGGCCACCTGGCTCGCAGGTCGTCTACCGGTACGTGGCCATCGCCACGATCGGCTGAGGAAGGCGCCGCCGAGGGCCGGGGCCTGCATGTCGGTCTCGATCGGTGCTCTATAGGTTGGCGTGCGGCCAGGACGGCGATGGTGGCGCACACCGATGGGTGTCTGTGCCTGGGGAAGGCGGGAGACCCGGAGAACAGGGTCCTGGCCTGCTCGGTTCGCGCTGCGGTCGCCTCCTGGAGTGATGAGGCAGATCGATGAGACGACGCGGAAGGATGGCCGTGATGGTTGGCGTTGGAGAGATCGAGGCGGCGGCCGAGCTGATCGCCGGGCACGTTGTCCGCACACCGACGGTGCCGAGTCCTGGGTTGTCCGATCTGCTCGGCGCCCCGGTCACGGTCAAGCTGGAGATGTTGCAGCGCACCGGGTCCTTCAAGGCGCGGGGAGCGACCGCCAAGCTACTCGGTCTCAGCGAGGCCGAACGCGCGGCGGGCGTGGTGGCGGTAAGCGGCGGCAACCATGCGATCGCGGTTGCGGTGATGGCCGCTGCGCTCGATGTCAAGGCGACCGTCGTCATGCCGCGATCGGCCCCTGCACGCGCCGTCGAGACCGCGGCGTCGACCGGGGCCGTGGTGCGGCTGACCGACACCGTGGACGCCGCGTTCGTGCTGATGGAGCGGCTCCGGGCCGAGGGGCTGACGGTCGTGCACCCGTTCGACGATCCGGAGGTCATCGCCGGGCAGGGCACGCTCGGGCTGGAACTGGCCGAGGACGCCGGCGATCTGACAGATGTGCTGGTCAGCATCGGCGGCGGTGCGCTGATCTCGGGTGTCGCAGCGGCACTGCGGTCGCGGCGGCCGGGCGTGCGGGTCTGGGGAGTGGAGACCCGAGGGGCCGAGGCGATGTCCGAGGCGCTCACCGCTCATGGACCAGTGCCGGTCACGTTGTCGTCCATCGTGTCCACGCTGAGCGCGCCGGCCGTCTCCCAGCTGACCTACGATCACGTGTCAGCACTGGTCAACGAGGTTCTGGTGGTGTCGGACGCGGAGGCTGTGCAAGGCGTCCTGGATCTTGCCGAGCATGCCAAGGTCTGGGCCGAGCCGGCGGCCGGTTGCCTGCTCCCCGCCGCGCGGCGGGTTCTCGAACGGGTCGGCGACGGGGCTCGGCTGGGCCTGGTGCTGTGCGGCGCCAACGCCGAGCCCGCCACCGTGATCTCGTGGGCCCAGCGCCTCGGCCTGCGCTGACGTTTCTGAAGCACCGCCGGCGACGCGTTGGTGCGCTGGGGGATAACGAGGCGTGGACGCACGCGACGATCCGCTCGGTGCCGGCCAAACTGGAGGCCGACCCGCGCATCTGCACTGCAGGCCCCGCCCGCGACGTCAGCGGCAGCGCAGGCGGGGGCCGGATCATAGACCGACCGCACCGGCAGCAGTGTCGACCCACAGCAGTCCGATGGCCAGGCAGGCACAGGTCTTCTCGATGATCACAGAGCGTCGCAACCGAGGTGCCCCCGGTTCGGTGAAGTCCTTGATGTGCCCCGTGTTCGGTGGGGTCGGCTTACTGGAATCCTCATGTCTTTGATCATGAGGAGAGAGGCAGCATGCCCAGGAGTATCCTCCCGAGTTCCATCGCAGGGTGCTGGACTTGGTCAAGGCCGGACGGCCGGTCCGGCAGGTGGCTGCGGACCTGCAGATGCCGAGCCAGACCATCTACGTATGGCTCCGTCAGGACCGCATCGATGCCGGTCCTGGAGCCGGGGCTGACCTCGGCCGACCAGGCCGAGCTGGTGGCGGCCCGGCGCCGGATCGCGCAGTTGGAGGACGAGCTGGCAGTGACGCGGCGGGCGATCGAGTTGGTGAAGCAGGCGGTGCCCCAAAAGACGGTTCGAAGCGATCGCGGTGATGGTCGGCGAGGGGCTGCAGATCCCTGCGTGGTCTTCCCGGCAGCCGGCGGCGGCGCCTGATCCACCAGACGCCGACCGCTGCCGACCTGGTGGATCGCCAGTTCACCCGCAGCGAGCCGGATGAGCTGTGGGTTACCGATATCACCGAGCATCCCACCCGGGAGGGCAAGGTGTACTGCTGCGTGGTGCTGGACGCCTTCTCCCGCAAGGTGGTCGGCTGGTCGATCGACTCCGCGCAGACCGCGACGTTGGTCACCAACGCGCTCGGCATGGCCATCCAGAAGCGCCGACCCGCACCCGGCACCATGATCCACTCCGATCATGGGGTGCAGTTCAACCCTTCGATTACCTGGAGATCTTCCACAACCGCCGACGCCGCCACAGCGCCCTGGGGATGCTCAGCCCAGTCGAGTACGAAAGACTCCACTCAGCCCAAATGCTCGCATGAGATTCCGGTATCCCGACTCCACGAAAGCCGGGGAACATCAAGGACTTCACCGACCCCCGGGGCACCTCAGTCGGCGGCGTAGGGCGGACGCGGAAATGCACATAGCACGTCGATGCAGGTCTGGCGCCCCCGTTCCCAACCGTCGGCAAGCCCCGCCAGTTGTACCGCGGGTTGGGCGTGGCCAAGCTGGGCGGAGGCGGCGCCGAACCGTTCGTTGAGCACCCAGGTGAGGTCCTCTTGGGCCTGCCGTTGTTCCACCAGGGCGCGTTCTTGCTCCAGGACGGCCCGCTGGGCGTCCAGCAGAGCACGCTGCTGGTCACGGTCATCGGCGACTTCGGCCAGCCGCTGCCGCCGGTAGGCCATCACCAGCGCGAACAACGCGCCAACGCCGGCGACGGTCCCGAGAACGAGCTTGAGGACGTCCAGCATCTGGGAAAGCGGCAGGGCTTTGGTGTGCTGCAGGTGCGGAAAGCCCAGCACCGCCAGCACTACCGTCATCACCACGACCAAGCCCTCCACCGCCGTGATGCTCGCGGTCGTCAACGCCCGCCGGATCGGCCACAGGCCGGCTACCTCTTCCCGCTCTTGTTGCGGCCTGCCTGCTTCGCCCGGTCGCTCACGACCTTCCATCGCGCCGCCTTGCACCACCTCGCCCATGCCGCTCAGACGCCCTACTCACGTCGCGTGGTTCACGCAACGGCGCGCCCGGAACCGGCCGCCACGGATCGTTTCCCGAGGCCTGCCTTCTAATGGGTCATGCGCCACCTCCGGGATCTGCCAAGACCAGACTGCGCACCCATACACGTTCCATACACAGCCCATACCTGTGTGTGGAGTCAGACGCAGCGTGCAGAAATCCCCGCGTTGTCAGCAGCGAGGTGCGACCGGTAGAGCTCATGCAGGTCCGCACAGACCACGCACGCGAGCAGCCAGGCCGGGGGAGTGGGCAACATGACCACGCCGGGGACCCTATCCCCGCCTGCCGCCCGGCGGACGGTGCATCACCGGCCGCCCTCCGACCACGCCGACGAGCACGAACCCGTGCGTGCCGTACCGGTCGGCCAACGCGCCGATACCGGCGTTAGAGCCGCCGATCGGTTCGACGACCACCCGCAACCCGTAGCCCAGGCGGTCGGCCAGGGCGATGACATCGCGCAGTGCTTCCTCAACGAGTCCCGCGCCGTGCCGACCGGGCGGCGTTCGGAGGAACTGCATCGTGATCGGCTCATCCGGCCCAGCCCAGGTCAGCGTGAGCAGCACCTCCGGATGCGCCGCGCGCACGTGAGTCGCCGCTATGCGGAACCGCTCGTACTCCTGCACACCGCCCAGGTACCCGCCACGAGTGCCGTCGACCCCACACGCGCGGTTGGCCCGCGGCCGCCGCCGGTCACCCTCGCCCGGCGGGAGCACCCGAGAGCCGGAAGGAAGGCCTGTGCGCCCCTGTGATGCGGCGAGGCGTCGCCGGCGTCACCTCGACACCACCCGCAGGCCGCCGCCGCGGCGGTTGGCGAGCTTCGAGGTCGACAAGGCCCCGGAGGGGGCGTGGCGAAAGTCCACGGCCGGTGCAACCTGGCCTGGGGCGGTTCTTCCGGCTGGAGTGGGTTGCGCTGGGTTGCGTCCGGATTCGGGCGAGCGGTCTGGTGAACCGCGCGGCATGGATCGGGCGTCTGACGAGCAGGCAGCCCGGCATAACCGGGCCCGGGCGGATGGAGTCACGGTATGGCCGATGACCGCACCGAACAGGTACCCGGCCCGGGCAGGCTGCCTGGGCGGCGAGCACTGGAGCGGCGGGCGGGACTGTGGCCGATCGGCCGTGCCCTGACTGCTGCGACCGTGGCCGCCGCGCTCGGACTGGCCGTGGTGATGGTCGGTGTGCTGGCGGCATTGGGCTTCCCGCGCTTGGAGCATGCCGGAATTCTTCCGGCCACCCAGTTGCTGGACGTGTTGAAGTTCGTTCTGGGCACCGTCGCTGGCGTCGGTGCACTGTTCGCGCTAGTGATCGCCTACCGGCGCCAGTGCCTGGCTGAGGACGCCCATTTCCACGACCAGTACGATGCCGCCGAACGCCGGGTCACCGAGCTGTATAACGCCGCAGCCACCCAGCTCAGCTCCGACAAGGCGCCGGTCCGTCCCACCGCGCTGTACACCTTGGAACGGCTGGCCAACGACAACCCGCGGCACCGGCAGACCATCGTCAACATCGTCTGCGCGTACCTGAGGATGCCCTACATCCCGCCCCGGCCGACCGTCCCGGTCCCGAGGAAGAGCACCGGGATCGAGCGCGCCGCAACGCCGCCCGCTACCGCGCCGTCCGCGACCTACGCCCGGCCCCGACCGAAACTCAACACTGGGCCTCGGACCCGCACGAGGAGCACCAGGTCCGCCTCACCGCCCAACGCCTCCTCGCCACCCACCTACGCCCCGACGCCGAACAGCCCTGGGCCGACATCTCCCTGGACCTGACCGGCGCCACCCTCACCGACTTCACCCTCATCAACTGCACCGTTCACCACGCGATCCTCTCCCGCGCGACCTTCTCCGGGGACGCCAACTTCGACGGGGCGACCTTCTCTGGGGAGGCCAGGTTCGGCGAGGCAACCTTCTCGGGACATGCAGGGTTCAGCGGGGTGTGCTTCTCCAGGGACGCCGATATGACGTCGGCCACCGTGGTGGACGCCGCCGGAAGCCATGCGCCGCCGCCGGGCTGGCGGATCGAGCCGTCTGAGGGGGGCGAGGGCCGTTTCGTTCGGGACCCCGCTCCGGCGAGCGGTTCCTGAGAACCTGTCGCGCGTTAGGGAAGCGCGTCTGAGAAACGATGGCGGTCTCAGGGGGCCGTTGCATCGACCTTGGCGCAAGGGTCAGCGTAAACCGCGCTCGGCGCACGATAACCGTGGATCTGCGGGGACGGTCGTTGAGCTCGGCGGCGATCCGGTCCAGGTCGTTCTGGTCAAGAAGCCTGAGATCGGCGCTCTTGCCCAGGTACTGGCGCAGCAGTCCGTTGGTGTTTTCGTTGGTGTCGCGCTGCCAGGGGCTGCGTCTGCGGCAGAAGTAGACCGGCATGCCCGTCTGGGCGGTGAGCTGGGCATGCTCGGCCATCTCCCGGCCCCGGTCCTAGGTGAGCGGTCCTCGCATTGTGGGCGGCATCTGCTCGATGGCCTGGACCAGATGGGGGCGTACCTGGTGGACCTTGATGCCGTCGGGCAACGCGACCAGCCGGACCACGCGACTGGTCCGCTCCACCAGTGTGGCGATGCTCGGCTACCGCGCCGGCCGCAACGGTGAGTGGCGGCTGGTGCAAGAGCGGGCGGTCGCCGAACGGCGCCGCGAACTCGGCACGGTCTTCCAATTCGACAGCTTCTTCCGGGCTTCGGTCGCTTCCCGCAGCTCACCCGCCGCGCAGTGCGTGACGGTCGCGCCCTGCACCTACGGGATGCGGTGTTGCGCCATAAGGCGCGTATGCCATGCCGTTCTCGCTGTTGTCGGCCTGCATGCGCACGCGACGACAGTGGTGGGTGGATCACCGGGACCGCCGACAGGTCATCTCCGCGTCGGCGTCGTGCACGTCAGCGTGCACGGCACCCGCGCGTCGGCCAATCACCTCCGCGCGGCGGGCGTGCTGGTGTCGTTGCCACCACCGCACGGCCGGCCCTGGCCGCCCACGCGGGCATGACGCGCGGACGCTTCGAGGTCGACAACACCAACAGCACTGGCCGGCGGCTCGTCCTGGCCGCAGGCAACACGGCCGCACCGAGACGGAGATCACGCCTTTGCCCCTCCGTACCGTCCGGCTGCCGAGATCGGACGGGTGAAGGTCGCCTGACCGTCGCCGATCCGAGCCGTGAGGGTCCCGCGCGGCGAGTAGTACGAAAGTTGTACCAAAAAGTATCGTACTGTAACTTAGGTCGCATCCTCGAATGGAAGGAGGACCGATGATCCTCATTACCGGAGCGAATGGGCGTCCCGGGTCGGCGGTCGTGCGGGAGTTCGCGCGGAGCGGGCGGCCGGTCCGCGCGCTCGTGCGGAACCCGGCGGAGGCGGAGGGCTTGCGTGACCTGCCGGACGTCGAGATCGTCCACGGCGATGTGCTCCGGCCGGAGACGCTCCAGGGCGTGCTGGCGGGGTGGGCCGGGTACTGATGATCTCCAACGCCGGTCCGGAGATGCCGGAGACCCAGTGCACGTTCATCGACACCGCCATCTGGGCGGGTGTCGGGCACATCGTGAAGTTCTCCGGCAGGGACTCCATCGACGGGTTCGACAACGAGCAGTTCCGCTCCAGCCGGAGCCACGAGCAGATCCGGCGCTACCTGTTCGCCTCCGGTACGCCGTGGACCGTGCTCCAGCCGAGCCAGTTCATGCACGTGTACTTCGAGGAAGTGCCCGACATCGACGACATAGCCAAGGTGGCCCACCAGGTGCTCACCACACCCGGTCACGAAGGCGAGATCTATCCATGACCGGCCCGGAGGCCCTCACCATGGCCGATGCCGCCCGGTACATCGCCGAGGCCGTCGGCACGCCTGTCCGCTACGTCGATGTGCCCTTCGAGGACAAGGAGCAGGCCTGGTTGGCCACGGGGTATCCGCCGCCGCGCGCGACCGCGTTCTTGCAGCTCTTCCGGGAGCGTCGCAGGCTCGGCCGTTCCTCGGTCGACCACAGCACCCACGAGCGCTTCGGCGTCGAGCCGGCCACCGTCGCCCAGTTCGCCCGCCGCTACGCCGACGTCTTCCGCGGAGACGCCGCCGACACCGTCACCCCCGGCCTGGTCGCGAACGGCGGCAAGCGTTGATCACGGAGACGGGACCGGCCGCTCCCGCGGACCCGGACGCGAAGACGTTCGTGTTCGTCCACGGGGGCGCACACGGCGCCTGGGCGTTCGAGCGGGTGACGTCGCTCCTCGTCAAGGGAGGCCACCATGTGGCGACGCAGGACCTGCCCGGGCATGGGCTGAACGCCCGCCTTCCGCGGTCGTACGTCGCTCGGCCCCTCGATCCGCAGGGGTTCGCGACCGAGCCGTCCCCTCTCGCGCACGTGACCTTACGGGACTACTGCGACCAGGTCACAGGCACCATCAGGAGGCTCGCCGAGCTCATGCCGCACCGCCGGATCGTCCTGCTCGGGCACAGCATGGCCGGGCTCATCCTCAACCAGGTCGGGGAGACGGTCCCCGAGCTCATCGACCGCCTGGTCTACCTGTCCGCCTGGATGATCGCCGATGGCACGTCGTTCGGCGACTACATGGCAGCGCCGGAATTCTCCACCGGGCTGATCCCCACCGTTCTTCTCGCCGACCCGGCCGTCGTCGGCGCGCTGCGGATGGACTTCCGGTCAGCCGACCCGGACTACCGCGCGCGTGTCAAGGCGGCCTTCGGCGCCGACGTGGACGACCGCGACTGGGACGCCGTCACCCACCTGCTGACGCCGGACACCCCCATCGGACCACTCGCCGAGCGGGTCACCATCACGCCGGACCGGTGGGGCCGGATCCCGCGGACCTACATCAGCTGCACCGACGACCGGGCCGTCCCGCCCGCGGCCCAGAGGCGCTTCATCGCCGAAGCCGACAAGCACACCCCGGACAACCCCACCGACGTACGAGAGCTGCCCACCGGCCACTCGCCCTTCGTCTCCCAGCCGGAACGACTGGCCGAGGTCCTGCTGACGCTCGGCCGGTTCACGGGCGGGGCGGCCGGTCACCGCAGGGCCACAACCGAGTATTTCGTCAAGGAGAAGCCATGAAGATAGAGGGCAGTACGGCGTTCGTGACGGGTGCCAACCGCGGGCTGGGCCGGCGCTTCGCCGAGCAGCTCGTGGCCCGGGGCGCCACCGTCTACGGCGGTGTCCGCAACGTGGCGTCGCTCGAGGTGCCGGGCGTGATCCCGGTGCGGATCGACGTCACGGACCCGGCGTCAGTGACCGCAGCGTCGGACGCCGTGCCGGAGGCGTCGCTGCTGATCAACAACGCGGGCTCCTACACCGGGGCGTCGGTGTCCGACGGGTCGCTGGAGGACATCCGCCTGGAGATGGAGACCCACTACTTCGGCACCCTGGCGGTGACCCGGGCGTTCGCCCCGCAACTGGCGGCCAGTGGAGGCGGCGCGATCCTCAACGTGCTGTCGGTGCTGTCGTGGCTGACCTTCCCCGGCTACAGCGGTTACGCGGCGGCGAAGGCGGCGCAGTGGTCGCTGACCAATGCCCTGCGGCTCGAGCTCGCGGCGCAGGGCACGCAGGTCACCGGGTTGCACGTCGGCTATCTGGACACCGACATGGTGGCGTCCGTCGACGCCCCCAAGAGCGACCCGGCGGTGATCGCCGCGCTGGCGCTCGACGCCCTCGAACAGGGGTCGGTGGAGATCCTCGCCGACCAGGACGCGCAGCAGACCCAGGCGAACCTCGCGGGCGGAGTCTCGAAGCTGTTCCCGATCATGGCCTGAGCGGCTCGGCCAGGAGATCCGCGCCGGGCGGGGCCTCCGGCATGACCGGTTCGATCTGCCGAGGGCCCCCAGGCGGAGCCACAGTGCGTAGCCTCGCGGGTCGCCACGGAAGGAATGGAATGGGGCCACGGCGCAATAGCGAGGGCAAGGCCCCTGATCGGACTTCGCGCGTCCGCCTGCCGGGGGCGACGACGACCGTTCCTGTGGAACCTGATGGGGGCCTCGGTCTGCGGACGGAAGATGAGACCGCGCCCGCGCCACGCGGATCACCTGGTTTCCCGGGCTCGCCGGGGGAGGGGGATGTCGGCGGCGGATACCGCGCCGTGTTCGGAGTTCAGGAATTCCGGGCGGTATTCGCGGCGCATGTTCTCACTGTGCTGGGCGGTGTCTTCGCCGAGGTCTCGCTGGCCGTGCTCGTCTTTCGGCAGACAGGTTCAGCGCTGTTGACGGCCTTGATCTTCGCTCTGGGTTTTCTGCCCTATGCCCTCAGCGGCGTGCTGCTGTCCGGCCTCGCCGATCGTTGTCGCCCCCGTGGCCTGCTGGCTGTCTGCGATCTGCTGTCGGCGACCTGCATGGCGATGATGGCCGCACCGGCGACACCACTCGCCGCACTCTTCGTCCTGCGGTGCGCCGTCTCGATGATCTCACCGCTCTTCACGGGCGCCCGGGCGGCCAGCCTGGCGGAAATCATGCCGGGCGACTTGTATGTCCTGGGCCGTTCGCTCGTGCGGATCGTCTCGCAGAGCTCCCAGATCGTCGGCTACGGGCTCGGCGGCCTCGCGTTGGTGTGGCTGCCGCCTCGGGCCGCGCTGGCCACGGCGGCGGCCGCTCATCTCGGCTCGGCTCTTCTGCTGCGTCTCGGCACCCGCGAGCGGCCTGCCCGGGCTTCGGGAGGCGGCGCGATTGTGCGCCGGTCGTTGGTCTCGGCCGTGCGGCTGCTGGGTGAACGCCGTATTCGCGCTCTACTGCTCATGTGGTGGGTCCCGCCGATGTTCTTCGTCGTGGCCGAAGGAGTGGCGGCACCCTTCACGGACGCGGGTGGAGCGAGCACGGCCGGGTTCGGGGTGTTCCTCGCCGCGATGCCCGCAGGCACCGTGGCAGGCGAAGTGCTCGCCGGCACCCTGCTCGGGCCTGCCGCACGCAGCCGCATCACCCTCCCGCTCGCGGCGGTCTCGCTCCTGCCGATGGTCGCGTTCGGGCTGCACCCGCCCTTGCCGGTCGCCACGGTGCTCATGTTGCTCGTCGGGCTATGCGCCGCCTACACGCTCGGCATGGACCAATGGTTCGTGGACGCGGTGCCGGAGGAAAAGCGCGGTCGAGCCATGTCGCTGCTGGGCGCCGGACTGATGACCCTTCAGGGCCTCGGAATGGCAGCCGGCGGCGCGCTCGCCAGCGCCGTTCCACCGGGTGCGGTCATCTGCGGATCCGGAACCATCGGCACGTTGAGCCTGCTCGGCGTGCTTTGGACGGTACGAAAGTCTGGTGAAGGGAGGTGAGAAGACATGGGAAACGCATCGCGCAAGCGGAACTGGTTGCCCAGCTGATGCCAGCCACGGCTCATGGCGGGCCGCCGTGGGATCACGCTGACGCGTGACGCGTGACGCGGACGAGGTGGCGAGACTCGGCACGCCACCTCGTTCCGTCCGCTCGCGACGCGACGGAACAACTACACGCGCGCCGGTCGGTCTGCGGCGGGCCGGTGAAGACGGCATCGGATTCGTCGGGGCGCAAGTGCCCGGAGAGCAGACCGAGAACGGTCGCCGGGGCCGCGCCGGACGACAAGGTCAGCGTGATCCGCGGTGCCGACCCGGGCCTGGACGCGGCCGCCGCCGGTGCACACGACGACGGACTCGTCTCCGGTTTCGCACTGGATCGTGCGCTCAGCGCCGTCCGCCCTAGGCTGGTGGATGACATCCGCCGCCAGGACGAGTCACCTTGACCGGAACTCGTCACCTTCTTACGGCCGGGCCATCAAGGGCGCGCCCCAGCGGGTCAGCTCCCTCAGTGCGGGTTCCCTTCCCGGCCGGGTTCGGTGAGCCGGTAGACGGTCGTGGCGATAGGTGGCGGTTCCTTCCGGCTGGTCACCACTCCCGCCTCGGTGAGCTTGCGCAGCCGGTCGGCCAGCATGTTGGAGGCGACGCCTGGCAACCCGTCGAGCAGGTCGGTGTAGCGGCATGGCATGATCAGCAGTTCCCGGAAGATGAGCATCTACCTGCGCTTCACCGCCGCCAGTGGTGCCGTGACCGTGGCGTTCTTCGCGCTATCGGGCTTCATTTTCCTGATCACCCAGTGCTTCCAGTTCGTCAAAGGCTATGCCCCGCTGGAGACCGGCGTTCGCCTGCTTCCGGTCGCCCTGTCGGTCACGGTTGGATCGGTGGTCGGCGCACGGCTGACGTCCGGGCGGGCAACAAGGCGGTCGTGACCGCCGGCCTCCTGCTGAGCACTGCGTTGCTGTGGATTTCCACAGCGTCCGGCGACACCGTCTACCTGTGGCTGGCGCTCCAGGTGGTCGTCCTTGGAGCGGGCATGGGGCTGACCAGCGCATCGGCGATGGAGGCGATCATGGGTGCGGTGTCGCGGGACAAGGCCGGCGTCGGATCCGCCGTCAACGACGCGACGCGGCTGCTCGGCGGACTCTCGGGGGCGCCGCGTACGGCTGCCTGACGGCCGCCGCGTTCGTCACCATCGGCGCCGTCTTCGCCGCGCTCTTCCTTCCCGCCGATCCCACCGTGCCCCGTGCCTCCGAAACCGAGGCCCTTCCGGATCCGGTCACTTCCTGACGGACGGCCGGACGGTCGCTCACGGAGAGGACGCGACCTCGGGACGTGAGAACGCGGCGAGGAGGCGCTCGAAGGCCTCCGGGGCGCCGCTCAGAGTGACCAGGCCCGAGCTCAGGGCCTCTTTCAAGCCCAGGCTACCGATCATGAGGGACGCGAACGTCCTGGCGTCGGTGTCAATCGCGGCGTCCGGGCGGTCCGCGTCCCCTCGTTCGATGTCGAGGCTTCCGGCGGTGACGCGGACGACGTAATGGTCCTCGCCGAAGCGGATCGCGTAGGTGGCGTCGAAGTGGTCACCGACCGCGGGGCCGAAGTCGTCACGCAGCGCCAGCATGACCGCGTCGCTGCTGATGTGGGCGCTCAGGTCGCGGAACGGTGAGCGCCGACCCCACCGGCCGAGCTCGACCAGGACCGGCTCGAGCTCCCGGCCCCAGTCGGTCAGCTCGTACACCCACGACGCGCCCGGGGGAGGGAGCTTGCGGCGGCGGACCAGCCCGAGTTCTTCGAGCTCGCGAAGGCGGCGGGACAGCCGGTTGGGCCCCGCTTTGGGCAGCCCAGCCCGCAGGTCGGTAAACCTCTTGGGACCGAACAGCAACTCGCGGACGACCAGCAGGGCCCAGCGCTCACCGATGAGATCCAGCGCGTGCGCCGTCGCGCAGGCCTCGCCGTAGGTTCGGGTGCTCTCCACGCTTCGATTTTAGCTGTAGAGGTTCCATAAAGAGCTCATCCAGTTCTCTTAACGTACTAACCGCGCCTTCATCTGCGGCTCGCGGAGTCTGATCGTTGACCTGGGAAAGTGCCTCTGGCCTGGAAAGTGGTCTGCTGGACGCTTCGAGCCCGCGGCCTCGATCAGTGCCCGGCCGGGGCGCTGGCGCGGTGACGGCGGGCTCGCCTGGTTCATGATCCGAGGGAGACAGTCGCGGCGCGGGGCCGGCGATGACGTCGGCGTGGGGCTGAGACTGCCTGGCCGCGTTCTCACTGACCCTTTTCGGCAGCCTGGGGTGATCGTGATCAAGGAGTGATCGCGATGCCGACTTTCGGCCAGTGAAGAGAAGAAGTCCCTGGTAGGCGGCTTGATCAGCACAATCTCGACGTCCGAACCATACCCGCGAACTCGAGATCGACGTAGGGCGGATCGTCGGTCGGCTCTCGGAAGGTCGGTCGAGAAGCCTTCAAGCGCTGCAGCCTTTTCTCGGTCTCGCTCGAGGTCGTCCTTCGATGGGGCAGAGGCTCAGCGTAGGACGCGGGCGGGTGCGTCCTCGGTGATGACGGATTCGGTGCCGTCCTCGGCCACGATGACGAAACGACCGGCGGTGCGCCACAGGTCGGCGGTGTTGATCTGTCTGGTGCCGTGTACGGCGACGGTGGCCGGACGTTTGCCGGTGGCGGTGTCGACGCGGGCGATCGTGTCGACGGTGAGCGCCCAGACGGCGTCGCCGTCCGCGGCGATGCCGTTGAGGTGGTCGTCGAGTTTCGCGGTCCAGCGCAGCGTGCCGTCGATGAGGGAGAAGGCCACAAGGCGCCCTCTGGCGCTGCGGCTGATGCCGTTGTCGCCGTCGTTGGAGATGCGGACGTCACCCGGGCGGGTGGCGGAGGTGATCAGCAGGTCCCCGACGACGACCGCCCCATAGGCGGGACGGGCCGCGAATGACGTCGTCGAGAAGCCGGGTTCGTCGAGCGGTATGGCCAGCTCGCCGCTGGTCCCCGTCTGCGGGATCGTGGCGCGCGCACGCCCGGACCCGTCATAGGACACCACGGCGCGGGTTCCGCGCGGACCGCTCTCGAAGATCCAGACGGTCACCGGGTCGACCGACAGGAGCGCCAGGTCACGCGGTTCACCGCGCGCGGGCAGTGGGGCATGCCACAGCTCGCGGCCGTCGGACGGGGACAGGCTGCGCAGCACCGGTGCGGCGCCGCCGCAGGTGGCGGCGGTCACCACCCGGTTCGGCCCGGCGGCCACGCGCAGAGGCGAGCACCCGTGTCCCGCGCCCGCGCGCCAGAGGGTCCTGCCGTCCGACATGTTCACGGCCCGCCAGCCTTCGCCGTCCTGGAGCACCACCGAGCTCCGGGTCGCGGCCACCGTGCCAGGTGTGGACGGGGACCAGCCAGTGGACGGCCCGTGCACGGCTGTCGTCCACCGCGGCCTGCCGGTGGGCAGGTCCAGCGCCGTCACACGGTCGCACTCGGGGCCGTCGGCATGGGCCTCGGTGTAGCCGATCAGGCCGGTGCCGGACGCGGTCCGATCGCTCATCGCGCACACCACCTCGCGGCCGGGCGGCGCCCATGTCCAGGCCACCCGGCCGTCGCCGAGCCGGTAGGCCACCACGATGTCGGGTCGGGCCCGGACCACCAGGTCGCCGACCGTCCAGTCGCCGACCGCGCGGACATCCCCGGGACGGTCCGCCGGTGCGGCCCATACCTGCGAGACGCCCCTCCCGATCGTCGCGTAGAAGAACCAGGCCCCCAGTGCCACCCCTATCAGCAGCGCGCACAGCCGCACGGCGTGCGGCTTCTCCCAAGCGGCCACTGTGATCCCGCCCAGGGCCGGCATGAACACCAGCAGGAGGATCAGCATCGTGGGGGAGCGATGACCGCCGAAGCCGAAGGCCATCTGGGCGCTCACTCCGACCGTCGCGACCGCGATGCAACCGAACACCGTCGCCAGGGCGATCGACCCCGCTGATCGTCGGAGACCTCCCACCCTGGCGCCGCCGTCCGGACGATCTTCCGGCCTCCCCGGGTCGTCCTCAAGTTCCGTCAGCATGTCCGCGCCCCGTCCCTGCTGGAGTAGTCGCCCATCCACCGCGACCCACCGCCCTACCTGCCGGTCGACCGCCTCCCAGGGCCCATGCCGTTCCCATGGCGAGCGGGACAATCAGCTCGCGGCGGCCCCTGAGCAACTGCCTCATCGGAGCCTCTTTCCATATGAAGCGAATAAGTCTGGCGCATGCTGCGGCCTTCCGGGTGATCGGAGTTAATGACCAACCACCTCGACTTCGACGACAACGGCGCGCGTCACGACGCCGCGAGCCTCCATGGCAGATCGTTCTCCGCACCAAGCGGCCGGTGGTGACATGACCCGCGACCCCGACCGAGCTGATGGTCTATCCGGAGGCGAGGTATTCGCGCAGGGTCAATGGCGGGCGCCCAGCGAACTGCTCGATCGTCTCGGTGACGCGGAAAAGCTCGTGGCCGGATCCGATGGCGGCGAACATCGTCCACAGATGGGTCAGGTGCTCGACCGTTACCTCGTCGCGGTAGATCGACAACGCCTGCTTCGCCCAAACATTTGGGTCGACGTCGGCGTAGGGGACGCCGAAAGTGGAGGCTGTCGTACCGGCTGTGAGGATTTCACCCGCCAGCCAGAGCACGGGATCGACTGGGCCCTCGGTGCGCAGCACACCGGCGGCGACGCGGGCGACGTCCTCGGCCGCGATCAGCGGGACCACGGTGGCCGGGGAACCGAGCGGCAGGGCCAGTTCGCTGCGGTCGCCGATAGCGACGCGCAGGTTCTCGAAGAACACCGCCGCACGCAGATGCACCGCACCGATACCGGCGCGGTCGAGAGTCTGTTCGGCCACCCAGTGCCGGCGCATGTGCGGGGTGCCGGCGTCGCGCGCCGAACCGAGTTGAGACACCGCGACCACCCGCTCCAAACCCGCGTCGCGTGCCGCGGCGGCGAAAACGGCCGCCGCATCGAGCATTCCGGCGGTTACCGGGTAGGTGAAGTAAGCACGCCGCACGCCCTCCACCGCAGGCAGCAAATGGGTGATCTCGCGCAGATCGCCGACGACGATCTCGGCGCCGAGCTCCTTCAGTTCCGCAGCACGGGCATCGTCGTTGTGTACGAACGCGCGCACCGGAAGGCCCGCGCGGACGAGAATTTCGGCAACCATGCGGCCGGTGCCACCTTGACTGCCGCCGCCGGCACCTGTGACGAGGATGGGTTCCATTTCTGTTCTCCTACTGCTGTTCTGGTAGGTCGAGTGTGAATGCTCCGCGGTTGACGAGAGCGGTGAGGAAATCGGTCGCGTCGAAAGCCTCTGCGGGACTGGCAACTCCGCTCTTGGCGCGGCCTTCGGTGAGCCGGACGGCTGCCTCCACCGATGCCAGCGCGGCGGCCCGCCACAGGTCGCGGCCTCGCAGGCTCCCCGCCGCCGAACCGTGCGCGGCGAGAACTTGTGCGGCGACGGTGAATTCGCTGGCGGCGCGCGCATCGGCCGTAACGTGTTCGCTGGTGAATGCCTGTTCCTCCGCGAATGTGTTGGCGGTCAGTTGGGCCTCCACCGACCGGGTACGAGTATGCCGGGGTACGGTGACGGCCTCCGGGAACGGCACTGGAGCGATCATGGGCCGCGGGCCGACCGGAGGCGGAAAAGCGAACACAGCACTGCGCGGCTCGATGAACCCGGTTTGCAGTGCGCCATCGGCGAAACCGATTCGCTCGGTATCGGCGAACAGCAGGCGCGCCGTCTCCACGGCACCGTGTGTCATCATCCAATTGCTCACGGCGTAAGCCACTGTGATGCGGTCGATCTCGGAGACACCGCGCGCGACGGCACCGGCGAGCAGGTCACCTATACCCCCGTAGAAGCTCACGCTGGGCAGCACGGTGACGCCAGCGCTCTGCGCGCGCGTGGGAAAGGTATCGAACAGGTGCTTGACCGTATGTACCTCGACCGAGTGATCGATATAGTGGCAACCGCCCTCGACCGCAGCCCTGGCAATCGGTAGCGCGGTGGTGGCGAAGGGGCCCGCGCAATGGATGATGACGTCGGCCATCTCGGCGAGAGTGCGCAAGGCTGCGGGCTCGTCGAGCCCCGCCGGCAGAATCCGCTCGTGTCCCAGCGCGGCGAGCGCAGCCGGGTCCCGGTCGGACAGGACGACATCCTTTCCGCGGGAAAGAAGTTCGGCGGTGACAAGACGACCGGTGTGACCGGTGGCCCCGTAAATGGCGAAAACGCTCATTGACATCAACTCTCTTTCGGTTCCAGGTGGCAGCCATCTGGGTCCTCGATCCCTTTTAGATGGCCGCGGACATGGCAGGTCGACCCTCTGTGTCAATGGATTGCATGGCTCAGATTCACCTTGCCTGCTCGCAGAATGGCGCGGGGAGTGAGCAGTTCCCTCGGAGTGATGAGGCGCGAACCAAATCGGTAAAGGTGAGAGGCCATTTCCTTGTCGCGGGCGGCGGCAGAGAACATGAGCCGTTCGGCGGCGTTGAATCCTCGGGCCTGGGCGTATCGCCGGATCTGGGCTTGGTGACCGCGAAGCGCTCGGGTGTGGCGAGCGTCGTAACGCTCCAGCGCGGAGTCGAGCTCCTGCTCGTCATCCAAGGACTTGGCGACGGCGTCGACAAGCCATTGAGCGGACAACAGGGCCCATGACCCCCCGATCCCCCAGACCGGGTCGGTGGCCAGGGCGGCATCACCGATGAGAGCCAGCCCTGGACGCGACGGTTTCCGCTGGAACAGTGGGAAATTCGTGGTACCGATGATCTTCGAGATCCGCTCGGCGGCCTCGATGCGGGGCGCATCGGGAAGCGCGTGGATGTAGTCGCGAAACGATGTCGCGAGGTTGGCATTGAAGGCAGCGAGGTGGTCGGCTCTGTTGGGGGCCGCGACGATAACGCGGATCCCGTCCTCATTGACGAACGAAAATGCGCAGTCCGGGCCCATGAACCAGGCGCGGCTGAGACCGTCGTCCTCCGGGAAGTCACGGAAGTAGGAAAAGAACCCGAACCGCAGATTGCGTGATTTTCTGGTCCGGATACCCGCTGCCGCGGCCACCGCGGAAGAGCGGCCGTCCGCACCGACGATCAGGGGCGCCGTCAGATCGATCTCCTTGCCGCGGTGGGTAGCTCGAACCCCGTGGACGCGTCCGTCACGCTCGAGCACCGCCGTCGCCGCATGGCCGAGCATGAGGTCGACACCGGTCGCGGCGGCGGCGCGGCGACGCAACAGCGGATCGAGAGTCTGCCTGCGCAGGTTCAGGCCGGACGGCACCGTGCCATCACGTTCCGGCGTGATCCAGCCCCATTCGACCCACCAGGATGCGTGGTTCGGTGCGGCGCCCGCAGTCCGCAGCGCTGCGACCAGGTCGAGCCGTTCGAGTACCGGCATGGCGCTGGCGTGCAGGGAGTGGGTACACAACACCTTGTACGCGTCCACCGATGATCGCTTCTCCAGCAGCGCGACACGGGCGCCCATCGATGAGAACAGCAGCGCCGCAGTGCACCCCGCCAAACTCGCGCCGACGATCGCCACGTCATAGTCGTCCTGTGCCACAGGCGCCTCCTCAACGGTCCTACATGTCTAGACACCTCGAGCAAGCCAAACCGATCGGTGGCGCGGCGACTGTTTTCGGATCGGCACGCGCGACGTAGGTGGAAATCGGCGGTTCTGCATCAGCGACGGCAACCACATCACGACCCGCAGCGAGCTGGCGCAGCGTCGATAGGTAATCGAGCACGAGGATCTGGGCGACGGCGGCGTCGACGTGCTCGCCACGCAAGCCTCACCAGGGGGCAAGCCCTCAACGCCTAGGCGGGCACGTGCAGGCGCCGACAGTACCCAGCGGGATCCCCGTCATCGGACACATCCGCTTGGACCGGCTGCGGGCCGCGGACGTGGAGGCGGTGTTCGAGGCCATCGACGAACGCAACGACCTCATCACCCACGCCCGCACCACCGGCGACCCGGCCCTGCGCGCCCGCGTGAAGGGCTGCAGGGTGGTCGGGGCGGCGACCAAGCACCGCATTCGCGCCACCTTGCGCGCCGCGCTCAACAAGGCAATCAGGGAACGGCGCATCGACCTCAACGCGCCTTCCTCATCGAACTCCCGCCCGGTAAACGCCCCGAGGCGCTGATCTGGAGGCCCGAACGGATCCAGCAATGGGAACAGCCCCGCGACGCCTACATCACCGTCAAAGCCGAAACCCGCCGCACCCAACTCGGTGGCAGAGGCCACAGCAACCGGATCAAGCCCATCGACGTCGACCTCGACACGGGAACGATTAGGGCGCGGTGGCAGATCACACAGATCGGCGGCACCGTCCAGCAAGGACCGCCCAAGCCCGAGGCCGGTGAACGCCAGGTCACCCTGGACAAGCACACCATCCAGGAACTGGCCGGCCACCGGGCTCGCTCGAACAACGAACGGCTCGCTGCAGGCAGCACCTGGAACGACAGCGGCTTCGTCTTCACCGACGACGCCGGGAATCCCCTCCTGCCCGAATATGCACTGGACCGATTTCAGTTGATGGCCATGGAAGCCGGGCCTACCGCCCGTACGACTCCATGACCTCCGTCACCGCACGGCCACCAGCCTGCTGCGCGCCGCACGACCTGAAAGTCGTGCAGGAGACCCTGGGACTATCATCGATCACCATTGCCTCCGACACCTACACCAGCGTCCTCTCTGACTTGGCCCGCCAATCGGCCGAGGACGCCGCCGCCACCCTCCTCAAGGCTGGGTAAGAGCCGAGGGGGCCGACGTCGCCGTTCTGTGCGGGACTCGTGGGCCGTGCGCGGCCGGAGGCCCTAAACTGACGGTATGCCAGAAACCGTGCTGACCGCAGACGGCAGGGTCGCGGGCCGGCGGGCCAAGGCGACCCGGCAGCGGCTGCTGAGCCGCCTCACGGAGATGCTCGCCACCTCGCCGTACCGCGACATCACGGTGATCGACGTGGCCCGGCGAGCCGGGACGTCCCCCGCCACCTTCTACCAGTACTTCGCCGACATCGAGGCCGCCGTCCTCACCATCGCGGCCGAGATGGCCGAGGCGGGAAGGCGGCTGCGCCCGCTCGTCGAGGACCAGCCGTGGACCGGCAAGTCCGGCTACGAGACGGCGCAAATGCTCGTCGACGGCTTCCTGGACTTCTGGCGCGACAACGAGGCGGTCCTGCGGGTGGTGGACCTCGCCACGATCGAGGGCGACGAACGCTTCCACACGCTGCGCGTCCGCATGCTCAACAACGTGGTGACCGCGCTCGCCGCGGTGATCGCCGAGCAGCAGGAGCGCGGCCGGGTGGCCGAGAACGTCGATCCCGAGGCGATGGCCGGGGCGCTCGTCGGGATGCTGGCGCACAACGCCGCCCACCAGCGCGGCTACGAGGCGTGGGAGATCAGGGTCGAGGACCTGCGGGAGAGCATGGCCCAGCTGGTCTTCTGGGCCGTCTCGGGCAAGCGCCCGCCCAAGTAGCCTGCGGCCGGGCGGCCGCGGACGCCCACGTGATCCGGCGAGGCCGGGACCGGGCCTTCTCCCGTCCTTGTTTCTGATGACCCATCAGATTTCGCCGCTTCCGTGGTTAAGCTGACGGTATGTCAGATAACAGCCCCTCGCGGGCCGAGGACATCGAACGGGACGTGAGCGGCCGGGTCCTGGCGCTCCGCGGCGAGGATCTCGGCGTGTTCTTCAGGCCGCGCACGCTCGCGGTCGTCGGCGCCTCGGACACGCCAGGCCGGCCGAACACCGCCGTCTACCGGAGGCTGCGCACCTGGGCCGGGCGCGTCGGCGCGCGCGTCCACCCGGTCAACCCCGGGCGCGACCTGGTGGACGGCGAGCCGTGCCACCGGTCGGTGGCCGACGTGCCCGAACCCATCGACGTCGCCGCCGTCCTGGTCGGCGACCCGGCCGGGGTGCTCGACGAGCTCGCCGCGGCCGGGGCCCGCTTCGCCGTGGTCTTCGCGTCCGGCTTCGCCGAACTCGGCGACGAGGGCAGGGACGCGCAGGAGCGGATGGGCCGGCTCGCGCTCGACGGGCTCCGGGTGCTGGGCCCGAACACCAACCTCAACGCGTTCGAGGAGTTCCGCGACGACCTGGACGGTCCCGCGATCGCGCTCATCTCGCAGAGCGGCCACCAGGGGCGCCCCGTCTTCCAGGCGCAGGAGCTGGGCGTCCGGGTGTCGCACTGGGCGCCGACCGGCAACGAGGCGGACCTGGAGTTCGCCGACTTCCTGCGGCACTTCGCCGACCTGCCGGAGGTCGGCGCGGTGGCCGGGTACGTCGAGGGGTTCAAGGACGGCCGCACGCTGATGCTCGCCGCCGACCACGCGGCCCGGCGCGGGGTGCCGGTCGTCGTGGTGAAGGTCGGGCGGACCCGGGACGGCGCGTCGATGGCCGCCTCGCACACCGGCAAGCTCACCGGGTCCGACGCGGTCGCCTCCGCGGTGCTCGGGCAGTTCGGCGTCACCCGGGTCGACGGGCTGGACGAGCTGCTGGACACCTCCATGCTGCTGGCCCGCGCGAAACCGCCGGTGAGCGGCGGGGTCTGCGTGTACGCCATCTCGGGCGGCACCGGCGCGCACATGGCCGACCTGTGCTCGGCGGCGGGCCTGGAACTGCCCGAGCTGTCGGCCGGGACGCGGAAGGCGCTGCACGAGTGGATTCCCGGCTACCTGCGGGTCTCCAACCCGGTCGACAACGGCGGCCATCCGGTCGGCGACTGGCGCGGGCGCCGCATCCTGGAGACGATCGTGGCCGATCCGGCGGTCGGGGTGCTGATCTGCCCGATCACCGGCGCGTTCCCGCCGATGAGCGACGTCCTGGCACGGGATCTCGCCGAGATCGCCGAGCGCACCGACAAGCCCGTCTGCGTGGTGTGGGGCTCGCCGGTCGGGACCGAGCCGGCCTACCGGGACGTCCTGCTCGGCTCGCGGCGGCTGGCGGTGTTCCGCACCTTCGCCAACTGTGTCAAGGCGGTGCGCGCCTACCTCGACTTCCACGAGTTCCGGGGCCGGTACCGGTCCGCGTTCCCGGACGCGCCGCGGACCCCCTCGCCGGCCGCCGCCGGGGCGCGGCGGCTGCTCGCGGCCGGCCCCGCCTCGGAGCACACCGCCAAGGAGCTGCTGCGCGCGTACGGGATCCGGACGCCCCGCGAGGAGCTCGCCGGCAGCGCCGCGGCGGCGGCGCGGGCCGCGGCGGCGATCGGGTTCCCGGTCGTGCTGAAGGGGTGCGGCCCGGACGTGGCGCACAAGTCCGACCTCGGGCTGGTGCATCTGGACCTGCGTTCGGCGGCGCAGGTGCGCGAGGCGTACCGGCGGGTCGCCGCGCATCCCGGGGTCGACGCGGCGCTGGTCTGCGAGCAGGTGCGGGGCGGCGTCGAGACGGTCGTCGGGCTGGCGCACGACGAGCTGTTCGGCCCGACGGTGATGGCCGGGCTGGGCGGGGTCTTCGTCGAGGTGTTCCAGGACGTGGCGTTCCGGGTGCCGCCGTTCGACGAGGCCGAGGCGCACCGGATGCTGGCCGGGCTGCGTGGGTTCCCGCTGCTGGGCGGGGCCCGCGGCCGGCCGCGGGCCGACGTCGGCGCGCTGGTCGACGTGATCATGAAGGTGCAGCGGATGGGGCTGGAGCTGGACGGCGTGCTCGCCGAGCTGGACATCAACCCGCTCGCGGTCCTGCCGGACGGTGCGGTCGCGCTGGACGCGCTGGCCGTCGGCCACTTTGGCTGACAGCCCATCAGATCTGCCGCCGGGCGACCTTCCGGAATCGGCGGCACGCCACTACCTTGTTTCTGACGACCCATCAGATAAGTGGGGTGCACATCATGAGCCCGTCCTTCGGCGAGCTACCGAAGATCATCAGCGTCGACGACCACGTCGTCGAGCCGCCGCACGTCTGGCGGACCTGGCTGCCCGCCCGGCTCCGCGACCGGGGCCCGCGAATCGAGCGCCGCGGCATCGGCTCGGTCGAGCACATCGGCGGCGGCACCTACCGCCAGACCTTCGACGACGACGGCCCGCAGGCCGACTGCTGGGTCTACGAGGACCTCGTCTACATCCACAAGCGCCATGTCGCCGCCGTCGGGTTCGACCGCGACGACATGACGATGTCCCCCATCACCTACGACGAGATGCGGCCGGGCTGCTGGGACCCGAAGGCCCGGGTCGCCGACATGGAGCTCAACCATGTCGAGGCGTCCCTGTGCTTCCCGACCTTCCCCCGGTTCTGCGGGCAGACCTTCACCGAGGCCAAGGACCGCGAACTCGGCCTGGCCTGCGTGCGGGCCTACAACGACTGGATGGTCGAGGAGTGGTGCGGTGACTCGGGCGGGCGGCTGATCCCGCTCTGCCTGATCCCGCTCTGGGACGCCGAACTGGCGGCCCAGGAGGTGCGCCGCAACGCCGCGCGGGGCGTCCGGGCGGTCTGCTTCAGCGAGATCCCGCCGCACCTGGGGCTGCCGAGCGTCCACTCCGGCGCGTGGGACCCGTTCTTCGCCGCCTGCCAGGAGACCGGCACGGTCGTGAGCATGCACATCGGGTCGTCGTCCAAGATGCCGGCGACCTCGGCGGACGCGCCGCCCGCGGTCTCCGCCGCGCTGTCGTTCAACAACGCGATGGCCTCGCTGTGCGACTTCCTGTTCTCGGGCGTCCTGGTCCGCTTCCCGCAGCTGGAGGTCGCCTACTCCGAGGGGCAGATCGGCTGGCTGCCCTACGTCCTGGAGCGGGTCGACGACGTGTGGGAGGAGCACCGGGCCTGGGGCGGCGTTCGGGACACCATCCCCGAGCCGCCGTCGACCTACTTCCACCGCCAGGTGTACGGCTGCTTCTTCCGCGACGTGCACGGGCTGGAGTCGCTGCACAGGATCGGCGTCGACCGCGTCACCTTCGAGACCGACTATCCGCACACCGATTCGACCTGGCCGCACACGAGGAAGGTGGCCGAGGAGATGTTCCAGGGCCTCGACGCCGAGACCGTCTACAAGATCACCCGTGGCAACGCGATCCGGATGTTGAAGCTCGACCTCGTCTGAGCGTCCCCCGCCGCCGCGCCCGGCGCGGCGGCGGGGGAGGCCCGCGGAACCAGCGCGGCCCCGGAACCGTCCTGCCGGTTCCGGGGCCGCTCCGTCCGTGCCCGGGTCAGGGTTTGTGGCCCACGGCCTCCTCATAGAAGGTGCGGTCGACGGCCTCGGACTCGGGCACCGTTTTCCCGAGTGCGCCGCCCTCGACGTACGCCTTCTGCAACCGGTCGGTCGTGCCCTTGCGGATCTCCCAGTCCCAGACCGGGGCTGGGACGGCGGTGAGCGCCTCGGGCTTGAGGCCGAGGTTCGACGCCAGCTCCCCGACGAACGCGGCGTTCTTCTTGTAGTCCCCGGTGAAGTAGGTGTTCACGATCCGGATCAGGGCGCGGACGAACGCGACGCCCGCGTCCGCGTTCTTGCGCAGCATCCCCGGCCCGTAGATCAGGCCGCCGAGCGGCTCGCCGAGGGGCTGGCCGCCGAGGAACTGGAACCCGGGCCTGCCGTCCACCTCCTTCCAGACCGGGTCGACCATCCACGCCGCGTCGACGCCGCCGTTCTTCAGCGCGGTCACCGTGTCGGCGGGCCCGGTGAGGCTGGTGAAGCGGACCTTCTTGAGGCTGGTGCCGTGCCGGCCGAGGACCTGGCTCATCGGATAGGTGATCACGCTGCCCTTGCCGATGAGCGTGCCGACCCGCGCGTCGCCGAGCCTGACGGCGGCGGGCGCGGCGCCCTTCGGTGCGCGGGCCCAGAGCCCGGACTTGGACTGCGGGCTGGAGGAGTAGTTGCCGAGCACCCAGCGCAGTTCGAACCTCTGCTGGAGGCCGTTGAAGAACGCCGCCTCGGGCGCGGACCACATCGCGTCGAGGTCGCCCTTGGCCAGCAGCGGGATCGAGTCGGCGACCCCGAGCTGCTTGAACTCCACCTCCAGGTTCTCCTTGGCGAACTCGCCCTTGGCGATGCCGAGCCGCAGCGGGGCCACGAACTCGGCCGATCCGGTGCTGGCCGAGATCGTGATCCTGGTCTTCTTCGCCAGCGGCCGGGGCGCGGGCGCGCCGGGCTTGCAGCGGGCCGGGGCGCGGTCGGGCGCCAGGTCGGCTGGATCGCTCCAAGCCGCCGCGTCGCAGCCCGCCACCGGAGTGATCGGGCGCGCCTTGCGCGGGGCGCCGGAGTCGGCGGCGCCCTTCGCGCCGCACGCGCCGGCGGCGAGCGCCACCGCGGCGACGATGGGAACGAACAGGGGAAGTCTCATGGTGTCCTCCGGTGCCGAAGCGCCTGGTCAGGTACGGACGCGGTCACGGTCACCGGGCGCCCAGGGGGTCAGCCGCCGGCCGAGGAAGCGGATGATCTCGGAGAAGATCACGCCGAGCACCGCGACGCAGACGATGCCGACGTACATCACGTCGTTCTGGAACAGCGCCCGCGAATTGAAGATGAGGTAGCCCAGCCCGTCGGTCGCGGCGACGAACTCCGAGGCCACGATGACCAGGACGGACACGCCCGCCGCGATCCGGGCGCCGACCATGATCTGGGGCAGCGCGCCGGGCAGCAGCACGTGCCGGAACATCTGCCACCGGCCCGCCCCGAAGACCTCGCCCGCCTCGCGGTAGCCCTCCGGGACGGCCAGGAACGCCGACATCGTGGAGATCCACACGAAGAAGAAGACGGTGGCGGCGACCAGCGCGAGCTGCGGCCCCTCGCCGAGGCCGAACATGTTGAGGAAGATCGGCAGCAGCGCCAGCTTCGGCACCACGTACAGCGCGTCGAGCAGGGGCTCCAGCGCGGCGCGCACCGTCCGCGAGGTGCCCATCACCAGGCCGAGCAGCACGCCGACGCCGGTGCCGAGCAGGAAGCCGAGGACGACCCGGCGGCTCGTCGCCCAGACGTCCGGCCAGAGCCTGCCGTCCATGGCGAGGTCCCACCCGTTGGCGACGATGGTGGACGGCGAGGGGTACAGCCGCGCGTCGATCCAGCCGCGGTCCGCGGCGAGCTGCCACAGCCCGACGAGGACGACCGGGACGGCGATCGCCAGCCCGAGCTCCAGCGTGCGCCGGCGGGTCGCGGCGGCCGCCGGGGACCGCTCGGCGGGTCCCGGCTCGCGCACGATGATCCGCTCCTCGGCCGCGGCCGGCCGCAGGGTTCGCTGTTCGGTCATTCTCCGCCACCTCCGGCCGGTTCGATCTCGCCCCGCAGTAGGTCCCACAGCTCGGCCTTCAGTTCGGCGCACTCGGGGGAGTGCCGGACGTCCCCGCTGCGCGGGCGGCCGAACGGGGGCGTGCGCTCGGCAAGGACGCGGCCGGGACGGGCGCTCATCACCAGCACCCGGTCACCGAGGACGATGGCCTCCTCCAGGCTGTGCGTGATGAACAGCACGGTGCGCCGGTCCGCCTCGCAGATCGCCAGCAGCTCCTCCTGCAGGATGGTGCGCAGCTGGGCGTCGAGAGCCGCGAACGGCTCGTCCATCAGCAGGATCTCCGGCTCGACGGCGAGCGCGCGGGCGATCGACACCCGCTGCCGCATGCCGCCCGACAGCGAGGCGGGGTAGGCGTCGGCGAAGTCCGTCAGCCCCATCCGGGAGAGCCAGTCGCGGGCCCGCCGGGTCGCCTCCTTGCGCGGGACGCCCTGGACGTCCAGCCCGAAGCGGACGTTGCCGAGGACGGTCTTCCAGGGGTAGATGCCGTAGTCCTGGAAGATCATCGCGGCCGGGTGCCGGGCGGTGGCGCGGATCTCCAGGCGTCCGGCGCTCGGCCGCAGCAGCCCGGCGACCAGCCGCAGGAACGTCGACTTGCCGCAACCGGACGGCCCCACCACGCAGCAGAACTCGCCCGCCGCGATGTCGAGGTCGACCGGCCCCAGAGCGTGCACGTCCGCGCGGCCGCGGCGGAACCGGCGCTCGACCCCGGTCGCGTGGATGGCGGCGGGCGGTGGCTCCGAATCGTGCCGGGGGATCGTAGAACTCGTTCTGTTTCGGGCGAGTTCCATGGTCTCACCTCCAAGGACGCAGTGGAAGCGACAATATGATGGGGCGTCAGATTTGTGCAATAGGCAACATCGGCCGTCTCCCGGAGCGGTCAGCCGCCCTCCGCGGCGGAACCCGGCCTTGCGGGACCCGGCCCTGCGGCGCCCGCCCCCTCCGCCTTCTCCGCCCCGTCCGGCGAGCCCAGCGCGCCCGACTCGCGCAGCCGCGCGATCGCCGGCGGACCGTAGCCGAGCACCTCGCGCAGGATCTCCTCCGTGTGCTCGCCCAGGGCGGGCGCGCGGGCCGGGATCCGGCGCTCCTCGCCGACGAACCTGATCGGGCTCGGCAGCTGGTCGGTGCCGAGCCGCTCGGCCGGCAACCAGGGCAGGCGCTCCTGGAACTGCGGGTCGTCGGCCAGCGTCCGGGGCGTGTTCACCGGCGCGATCGGCACGTTGTGCTCGCCGCCGAACGCGATCCACTCGGCGCTGCCGCGACCGGCGAAGATCTTCGTCAGCTCGTCGCGCAGCACGGTGTCGCCGACGGCGTGGTCGGCGTAGCGCGAGCCCGGGTGCCGCTCGAACAGGTCGGGGCGGCCGACGGCGGTGCAGAAGTTGCGCCAGAGCTCCCGTTCGGAGGCCATGAGCAGGATGTGGCCGTCCGCCGTGCCGTAGAACTGGTACCGCACCCCGTCGCGCATGCCGGCCGTCCCCGGCTCGCGGCGCCGGAACCCGTCGGCGCTGTTGCCGGTGACCTCGCTCTCGGGCCGCTCGTAGGCCCGCCAGGTCTCGCTGCGCAGCCAGTCCATCGACGCGGCCGCGTCCGACTGGGCGACCTCCAGGCGGCCCCCGGTGCCGGTGGCCCGTGCCCGGATGACCGCGGCGAGGATGCCGAGGGCGGCGAACAGCGGCCCGGCGTTGATGCCCGTCGAGGGGTGCTCGGGGATCGCCCAGTGGCCGTCCGCGGTCGGTTCCGGGCGGACGAGCCCGGCCCAGGTGTCGAAGGCGACGCCGTGGCTCGGCAGGTCGCGGTACGGGCCGGTCTCGCCGTACCCGGAGATGCCGCAGAACACCAGCCGCGGGTTGACCTGCGCGAGCTCTTTGGGCCCGACGCCCCGGCGTTCCAGGCCGCCCGGCCGCATCGCCTCCACGACGACGTCCGCGCCCCTGGCGAGGTCGAGGAACACCTCCCGGCCCTCGGCGGTGCGCAGGTCGAGCACGATGCTGCGCTTGCCGCGGCTGATGTGCAGGTGCATCAGCGACACCCCTGAGACGAGCGGCCAGGTCGTCTCGCGGAGGTAGTCGCCGCGCGGCGGTTCGACCTTGATCACGTCGGCGCCGAGGTCGGCCAGGTGGGTGGTGGCGGCGCCGGGGCCGAGCATCGACGCCTCGACGATCCGGATCCCGGCGAGCGGCGCGCCGGGCGGGGTGTGAGCTTCCATCGGGATCTTGCCTCCGCGAGCCGACCGGACGGGCGGCCGCCGGCCACCCATTTCTGACTATCCGTCAGATTAGTGCCAGGGAACCCGAACTGAAAGCCCGTCAGATCACTGTCCCGGCTCGACCCCGGCCAGCCGTTAGGGTCACCCCATGAAGCCGCGGTTCGGTCGCCCCGACATCTCCCGCTACGCCGACCGGTTCGACGTGCCGGGGGCCGGCGAGGGCCTGTCGGTCACCTTCCTGGGGGTCTCCACCCTCCTCTTCGCGGACGGGGCCTCCGCCGTCATGACCGACGGGTTCTTCTCCCGCCCGTCGCCGGCGGCGGTGGGGCTGCGGCGCATCGCCCCGGACCGCCGCCGCATCGACGCCGCCCTCACGCGGGCCGGCGTGGCCGCGCTCGACGCGGTCGTGCCCGTGCACACCCACTTCGACCACGCCATGGACTCGGCGGTGGTCGCCGCCCGCACCGGGGCGCGGCTGGTCGGCGGCCCGTCCGCCGCCCACATCGGACGCGGCGGCGGCCTCCCCGACGACGAGATCGTCCGGGCCGCGCCCGGCGAACCGATCACGTGCGGGGCCTTCACCCTCACCCTGGTCGAATCCAGGCACTGCCCGCCCGACCGGTACCCCGGCTCGATCACGGGCCCCGTCGCCCCACCGGTCAGGGCGTCGGCCTACCGGTGCGGCGACGCGTGGTCCCTGCTCCTGCGGCACGCCGGCGGCCGTACCGCTCTCGTCCAGGGGAGCGCGGGCTTCGTCCCGGGCGCCCTGGAAGGACGATCCGCCGATGTCGCCTACCTCGGCGTCGGCCAGCTCGGCCTCCAGGACGAGGAGTACGTCCGGGCCTACTGGAAGGAGACGGTCGAGGCTGTGGGGGCGCGCAGGGTCGTCCTCGTCCACTGGGACGACTTCTTCCGGCCGCTCGACAAGCCGCTGCGCGCCCTGCCCCGTCTCGGAGACGACCTCGACGCCACGATGCGGATCATCGGCCCGCTGGCCGCCGAGCAGGGCGTCCCGCTGCACTTTCCCACCGTCTGGCGGCGCGAGGACCCCTGGTCGGGCCTGCCCGGCGGCGATCGCCGCCCGGCGCGCCACGAGCGTCCATGAGTCGGGACCTTAGGCCCTGACCGGGCCCGCGCGGGCCGAGCATGGTGGAGGAATGCAACTCGATCGCAGTGGTCTGGAGATCCTCGGTCCCGACGAGTGCCGGGATCTGCTGCGGCACGCCGAGGTCGGCCGGATCGTCTTCACCCACAACGCCCTGCCGGCGATCCAACCGGTCAACTACGTCCTCCACGGCGACGACGTCGTGTTCCGGACGTCGCGGACCTCCCGGCTGGCCACCGCTGCGAGCGGCGCCATCGTCGCCTTCGAGATCGACGCGTTCGACGCCGGCGCGCGGACCGGCTGGTCGGTGGTCGCGATCGGCCCGGCGCGCCGCGTCTCCGCGCCCGGCGAGATCGCCGCGCTGGAGAGGCTCGACCTGCGCGCCTGGGCGCCGGGGCAGCGCGACCAGTTCGTCCGGCTGCGTCCGGAGATGCTCTCCGGACGTCGCATACCGGGCGAGAACGGTGTCGCCTCGCACGACGCGGCCATGGCCCTCGGGCTGCACCCCGGCGACAACGGCTCGGCGCTCATCTGACTCCGGGAGGCGCCTGCTCCGCGGTGCGGCCAGCGGCCAGCGGTCAGCGGCCGGTGCCCAAGGTCGCGGAGTGGTCGGGGACCTGCGTCTGCATCTCCCGCGGCGACCGCTCGTAGCCCTTCGGGGCGGGACGCGGGGGCAGTTCCAGAGGCGGGCGTTCCACCTCGTGGTAGGGGATCGTCGACAGCAGGTGGGCGATCATGTTGATCCGCGCCCGCCGCTTGTCCTCGCTCTCCACGACGTACCACGGCGCCTCGGGGATGTCGGTGTGGACGAACATCTCGTCCTTGGCGCGCGAGTAGTCCTCCCACCTGGTGATCGACTCCAGGTCCATGGCGGACAGCTTCCACCGGCGCATCGGGTCCTCCAGCCGGCTGCGGAAGCGCCGCTCCTGCTCGGCGTCGCTGACCGAGAACCAGTACTTGCGCAGCAGAACGCCGTCCTCGACGAGCAGCCGCTCGAAGATCGGGCACTGGTGGAGGAAGCGCGTGTACTCCTGCTGGGTGCAGAAGCCCATGACCCGCTCGACGCCCGCCCGGTTGTACCAGGACCGGTCGAACAGCACGATCTCGCCGGCGGCCGGCAGGTGCTCGACGTAGCGCTGGAAGTACCACTGGGTGCGTTCACGGTCGGTCGGCGCGGGCAGCGCCACGATCCGGGCCACGCGCGGGTTGAGGTACTCGGTGACCCGCTTGATCGTGCTGCCCTTGCCGGCCGCGTCCCGCCCTTCGAACACCACGACGACGCGGGCGCCCTCGGCGCGCACCCACTCCTGCAGCGTCACCAGCTCCGTCTGGAGCCGGGCCAGCTCCCGCTCGTAGACGTCGCGGGGCAGCCGCTTGACCTTGCCCGACGCCTTGCCCATGGCGGCCTCCCGTCTCGACGTGCCCGGCCAAGTAGATCATGGTGCGCCGGGGCCGGCGATCTCAAGGAGGAACGGTGGCCGCCGTCGTGCTCGTCTCGTCAGTCGTTCTGCTGCCACAGGTCGGGCCCGAAGACCTCGTAGTGGATGCGCTCGTCGCTCACACCGGCCTTCAGCAGGCCGTGCCGGACGTCCCGCATGAACGCGATGGGGCCGCACAGGTAGGCGCGCGCCTTGGCGGGGACGCGCACCGGCAGGGCGTCGAAGTCGATGCGTCCGGCTATGACCTGGTCGCCGCTCGGGCGGTCGGGCTGCTCGTACCAGGCGATGGCGTCCAGCTCCGTCATCCAGCGGGCCGACTGGGCGGTCTGGACGCGCAGCGCGTGCGCGGCGGGGGAGCGGTCGGCGTGGAGGGCGATGACGCGGCGTTCCGGGTGCGTCGCAGCGAGATGGTCCAGCATCGCGGCGATCGGCGTGATCCCGATTCCGCCGCTGACCAGGACCAGGGGATCGGAGCCGTCGTCCAGGACGACGTCGCCGAACGGTGCCCCGACCAGAAGCTCGTCGCCGGTCTTCAGGGTGCGGTGCAGGTGAGTTGAGACCGCTCCGTCGGGGGCTCCGGCGACGCCGCGCACCCGCCGGACGGTGATCTGCATTGAGACACCGTCCGCCGCCCGGGACAGCGTGTACTGGCGCGGCTGCCGCAGCCCGCCGGGCAGGTCGACCGCCACCGACACGTACTGGCCCGGACGGTGGCAGACGACCTCCCCGCCGTCCGCGGGCCGCAGGACGAACGACACGACGTCCTCGGCCTCGTCGCGGCGCTCGGTCACCCGCCAGGGCCGGTACTCCGCCGCGGGATCGCAGCCGGCCTCCTGGTAGAGCCGGGCCTCCTCGGCGACCAGGAGCGTCGCGAACAGCCAGTAGACCTCCGACCAGGCGGCATGCACCTCCGGCGTCACCGCGTCGCCGAGCACGTCGGTCACGGCGTCCATGAGGTGGCGGCCGACGATCGTGTACTGCTCGGGCCGGACGCCGAGGGACGCGTGCTTGTGCGCGATCCGCGACAGCAGCCGCTGCGGCGCCGCCGCGGTGTCCGGCCCGCACAGCCGCCGGGCGAACGCGACGACCGAGCCCGCCAGGGCCTGGCGCTGCTCGCCGTTGGCCTGGTTGCCCTGGTTGAACAGGTTCCGCAGCTCGGGATGCGCGGCGAACATCGCCGCATAGAACCGGCCGGTGATCTCGGCGCCGTGCGCCGCGACGGCGGGCAGGGTCGCCTGGACGATCTCGGCGTTGCGGGGGGAGAGCACGGTGCTGTCTTCCTTCGTTCGCTGGTGCGGGTCCGGCGTTCGCTGGTGCGAGTCGGGGGAGCGCGGGCGGGGTCAGCCGCGAATGTCGGGCGGGGCGGTCTCCAGCACGTCGGAGACGGGACGACGCGGAGTGGACGGCGCCCTCGGCCCGTACCCGACACGGACGATCGCCTGGATGCGGCGCCCCGTGTCGTAGCGGGGGGCGGCGGCGCGGCGGTCCATGTCCCTCACGTTCAGCGGCTGGGTGAGCAGGTTCGTCGCGACACCGAGATCGGTCGCGGTCAGCAGCACCCGGTGCAGCGACTGCCCCGCGCTCAGCCACGTTGCGGGGCCGTCGCCGCGGGTCATCAGCACCGCGAGCTGCGGGTGCCGGTCGCACGTCCACCGGTCGAGTTCCGCCTCGTAGGCCGGGTCGGACTCCAGGCGCCGCTCCGCCCGTCCGACCAGGTCGAGCAGCTCCGGGACGGCGTGGCGTTCGACCGGCCACAGCTCGGCGCCTTCAGTCCGGGCGGCGGCGGCCAGGGCGGCCCACACGTCGTCCGGGACGCGCCAGGCGGCGAAAGGCATGCGGTTGCCATAGCGGGCGCGGATCGCCGCGTAGAGGCGCCGCTCGGCGGTCGGGACGGTGACCCGGGGGCCGGTCCGGATCTCGGCCAGAAGGGTGGAGTCGTGCGTGGCTCCGGCGAGAATCCGCACGTCGGGACGGTGGCCTGTGGTGAGCATGGCTAGGCGCACATTCAGCAGCGCGGCGCCGCAGCTGATCGTCATGGAGCGGCCGCGCGGGTCGATGGCCGGCAGCCGCCGCGACGCGTCGGCGTGCAGTTCGAGCGTGCCGCGGGAGAGGACGAACCGCCACGGCTGGGTGTTGCGCATCGACGGGGCCGCGGTCGCGCTCGTGACCAGCCGCCGGACGCCCTCGGGGGTCGCCAGCGGATCCTGCATCGAGGGTTCCCCGGACGTTCGCGCCCCGGTCATGACCGGAAGGGGGCCGCTGCCCCGCCGTCACCGCGCGGGGGCGCGAGGGTCAGCACCGCCCGGACCGGTTCGTGGGCGTGCGCCGCTCCGGCAGTGGCCCGGGTTGGGCGTGGCATGGCTTCTCCTGATGAGGACTCGGGTGGACGGCCCGTCCCGGACGCCCGGTGAGACCGCCCCGTCTCGGATTGCCCCTCCACCATGGCCCCGGCGATCATCACCGCCCAGGGACCTTGGTCCTTCGGCCGAGGGGCCTACGGTCCGAATGTCCCGATGGGCGCCCGCGCCCGACCGGTCGCGAACTTCGGGACCTTCGTCGTGCGGACCGGGACCTCCCGCCCTACGGGGGCTCGGCCCGTCGCCGGGATCGTGGAGGCATGAGCGCCACCGCCGTGGATGCGACCACCCTTGAGGACGTCCTACGAGAACGTCATCGCCGCTGCCTGCCCGCCCTCGCCCGGTTGAAGCTCCTCGCCCGGAACGGCAAGGGCACCGGAACCGACGTCCGCGCCGCCACCACCGAAGTGCTCAGCGAACTGGACGCCGCCGAGGCGGTCCTGCTCGACGCGTTCTCGGGCAGCGTCCGGCGCGAAGCCCTCGCGCACTTCCTCGCCTGCCGTGTCAACCGCCTGACGATCGTCGCCGAGCACGCCGTCGCGACCGCGGACGCCGGTGATCTCCCCGTACTGCGCCGCTTGCTCTACCAGTTCCACGCTCTGGCCGAGGCGATGTGGAAGGTCCAGCTGGGCTTGCGGATTCGGAACCCGCGCTCAATCGCCGGCAGGACCTGAGGCTCGTCACGGGATGTCAGGGACCGGAGCCCGACATCCTTCGTCTCGCCGGCCGGGGGTGCGGCGTGGCTGTTCACCTGTGGTGGCGGTGGTTTTTGTCGGTGTCGGCTTTGAGTTGGGCGGCGAGGGCAGCGGCTTGGGTGCGGCGGCTCATACCGAGTTTGGTGAAGATGCTGGAGATGTAGTTCTTGACGGTTTTTTCGGCGAGGAAGAGGCGTTCGCCGATCTGGCGGTTGGTGAGTCCTTCGCCGATGAGTTCGAGGATGTGGCGTTCTTGGTCGGTGAGGTCTTTGAGGGGGTCTTGCTTTTCTTGGCGGGCGCGGATGCGTTGGAGCATGCGGGCGGTGCTGCGGGGGTCCAGGAGGGATTGGCCGGAGGCGACGGTGCGGACGGCGCCGACCAGGTCCGAGCCGTGGATCTGTTTGAGGACGTAGCCGGCGGCGCCGGCCATGACGGCTTCGAACAGGGCGTCCTCGTCGTCGAAGGAGGTGAGCATGAGGCAGGCCAGCTCCGGCATCTGCGAGCGGATCTCGCGGCACACCTCGGCGCCGTCGCCGTCGGGGAGGCGGACGTCCAGGACGGCGACGTCGGGCCGGGCGGCGGGAATGCGCGCCAGGGCGTGTTCGGCGGTTCCGGCCTCGCCGACGATCTCGATGTCGTCCTCGGCGGACAGCAGGGCGGCGACCCCGCGGCGGACGACCTCGTGGTCGTCCAGCAGGAACACCCGGATCGTCCTCGTGCCCCGCGCGTTCTGGTCGTCCGACCCCGTCATAGTGATCGTTCCCTCGAGTCAGTGGTGATGACACGCACGCTACCCGGCCAGAGGGCCGCCTCACAGGCACCGGAAGTCCCGCGATCACCGGGACGAACGTCCCGCCGGCCACGAAGGTCCATGGCCGGAGAACAGAAATCCAGCGGCCGTGGAAACGGCCGGGAAGCGGGACCTAGGTCCCGTCGATCATGCGCCGAACGGTCCTACAGTGCGTGTTTGCCGAGGTGTTGAGTTCGGGGTGGATAGAGAAAAGGCGATGCGATGGAAGGTGAGACGCGATGGCGGTCTCCGAGCACAAGATGAGCACCCGGCACGGGCACCACGCGCTGGTGCGGGTGGTGGCCCCCGAGCCGCTGACCGAGTCGTCCGCGGCCCGGTACGTGTGGGCGGTCGCGCGGCTGGCCCTGGGCTGGGTGTTCCTGTGGGCGTTCCTGGACAAGCTGTTCGGGCTGGGGCATGAGACCCCGGCCGCCAAGGCGTGGACCGAGGGCGGCAGCCCGACCGAGGGGTTCCTGAAGTTCTCTCCGAAGGGCCCGTTCGCCGGGTTCTACCACGACATCGCCGGCGCGGCCTGGGCCGACTGGCTGTTCATGATCGGGCTCGCCGGAGTCGGTGCCGCCCTGGTCCTGGGGATCGGCATGCGGATCGCGGCGGCGGGCGGCGCGGCGCTGCTGGTCATGATGTGGTCGGCGGTCCTGCCCCCGGCCAACAACCTGTTCATGGACGACCACCTGATCTACGCGGTCGTGATCATCGGCCTGGCCTTGGTCAGCGCCGGCGACACCCTCGGCCTGGGCCGCTGGTGGGCCAAGATCCCCCTGGTCGAGCGCCTCCCGATCCTCAAGTGACCCGACAAGCGAAGACCGTCGAGAGGCGCTCACCCCGGGTGAGCGCCTCTCGACGTGGGCTTTAGGCCCCCTCCGGGCGGCGCATGGCGGCGGCGACTCGATGAAGACCACATCGTGGTCAAGAACGCGCAAGAAATGGTTGGTTCGTCCTTCAGACCACGACATCTCGGATGCATGCGTGCCGATATGGCCTCGGCCTTGCCGTCACGGGTCGCTTCCGTGGTGCCGAGGGCGGCCGAAACCGTGACCGCGAAGGGCGACCTCCAAGGCGAGATCCCAATTTCCCGACAGCTGGTCGGCTATCTCATGGCCGTCGTCGCACATCCCACCGGCGACCCGTGCGGTCTCCAAGTCCCCGGCGCGTTCGGCCAGGCGCCGCAGCAGCTCGCCCGCCGCGATCTGCAGATGCACGGCGGAGTAGGCGTCGCGCTGGTACTTCGCGGCACCCGCGCGGTGCCCCGGGCCGAACGCCGCTTCCGCGACCGACGCGAACAGCATTCCGGCGTCCTTCACGATGGACGGGGAAGCGCCATGGGCGTGCAATCTCTCCTCGATCGCCCTGTTGTAGAAGTGGGCGCGCTCGGCGAAGTGGCCGAGCGGACGGCACAGCTCCGGCTCGTCCGCCACCGTCGTCAGGGCCTCGCTCAGCACCGCCTGCACGTGCTGCTCCAGCGCGTGCACGTCTTTGAGCGCGAAGACGAGTTGCCGGTCAAGGCCGGTCATCGGCGCCTCCTCATCGCTCGGTGTCGCCGGGACGGGCGCTTTCCCGTCCGGAGGCCGCTGACCAATTCGACGTGCCCGCCGGGATTCGCGTGCAAACACCACCGAACTCGCGGGCGATTCCTTTCAGGGAGAATCGATCGCCTTCCGTTTGGCGAGGTCATTTGACGTTCTTGGCGAGGGTGCGATCGACGGCGGTGACGGCCAGGAGCGCCAGCGCGACGACCGTCAGGACGGCGGCGAGGTGGTGGAGCCCGGCGTCGGTGGCGCGGCGGCCGTAGGCGAGGCCGATCATGCCGGCGGACGTGATCGCCCCCAGGTACATGAACGTGCGAAGGAGTCCGGCGGCCGCACCGGTCTGCTCGGCGGGCGCCTGGGCGTACATGGCGGCCTGGTTGGTGACGATGTTGAGGCCGTTCTGCACGCCGAACACGACGCTGACGAGCAGCAACGCCCACAGCGGGGTCCGGCGGTCGAGGAGGAGCAGACCGCCGCAGCCGAGGCTCAGCGCCGCCGCTCCGGCGACCAGGGACGGCCAGACGCGGCGCCGGGCGGCGAACGCGGAGACGGCGGTGGCCACGACGAACGACGGCAGCATCAGCAGCCCCGCGGCCGACGCCAAGCGGCCGGTGGCCTGCTCCAGCCACAGCGTCCACCCGTAGACGAAGCAGTAGGTCACCAGCATCGTCACGCCATAGCGGACGTAGGTGGTGGTGAGCGCGCGATTGTGCGCCAGCATCCGCAGATCGATGAACGGCGCGCGGGCGCGCAGTTCCCAGGCGGTGAGCGCGGCCAGTAAGGCGAGGGACGCGCCGAGCAGCCACCATCGGGGAGCGCCCAGGTCCATCAGGAACACCAGCAGCGCGGTGAGAGCGGCGGCGAACAGCAGCACGCCGCCCGGATCGAGTGCGCGCCACAGTGAGGCGCCGGTGTCGCGTGGGCCGTCCTTGGGGAGCCAGGCCAGCGCGGCGGCCATGCCGGCGGCCGCGAGCGGGACGTTCACCAGGAACGTCATCCGCCAGCCGCCGGCGGCGATCAGCAGCCCGCCCAGCGGCGGGCCCACCGCCATGCTCACCTGCCCGGCGATGGCCAGGGCGCTGAGCACGCCGCCCGGGGTGCCGCCGTCCAGCCGCTCCGCCCGGCGGCGCACCATCGCCATCGCGGCCGGGTAGGCCGCCGAGGTCCCCAGACCGATGACCACGCGGGCGACGACCAGGGCGGGCAGCGACCAGCCCAGGCAGCCGAGCAGCCCGCCCGCGCCGACCAGGGCCGTGCCGGCGAGGTAGACGCGGCGGGGACCGAGCCGGTCGGCCAGGCGGCCCATGGTGGGCTGCCCTACGGCGGTCGCAAGGTACAGCGCCGAGACGAGCCAGGTGGTTCGATCGGCACCGGCACCGAACGCCTCCCCGATCGCCACCAGCGCGACGGCGATGACGGACGAGTTGATCGGGTTCAGCACCGAGCCGAGCGACACCGCGGTGACGAACCGCCCGCCGAAGACCCGCCGCTGCTCCGCCCCGCCAGAGGGCGGGACGACCTCTGTACTGATCATCAGAGCGACTCCTCGGGAGAAGTTCGAAGCATCGAAGACGGATCCACGGTGCTCCCGGGCGACTCCCGGTTGAAGGCGGTGGTGTTCCTGGCAGTGACACGGCCACCCACGCGGAACGGGCGGCTGGCACACTGGGCGCGTGCCCTCCAGCAGCGCGCTCGGCGACTACCTGCGCGCCCGCCGCGCCCGGTTGCGCCCCACGGACGTGGGCCTGCCCGCCGGCCCGGGCCTGCGCCGCACCCCCGGCCTACGGCGGGAGGAACTCGCCGCGCTGGCCGGAGTGAGCATCGACTACTACATCCGCCTGGAACAGGGGAAAGAGACCAACCCCAGCCCGGCCGTCCTGGACGCGCTGGCGCGCGCGCTGCGGCTGGACACCGAGGAGCAGGCGCACCTGCTCGCGCTCGCCGACCATGCCGCAGGACGCGTCCCGCCCGCCCGGTCCCCGGTTCCCGAACGTCCCGTCGTCCGCACCGGGGTGCTGCGGATGCTGGAGCAGCTCCGTCCGTGCCCCGCCTACGTCCTCAGCCGGACGAGCGACATCCTCGCGGCCAATCCCGAAGGGCTCGCGCTGTTCGCGGGAATGGACGAGTGGCCGCCGGAACGCCGCAACACCATCCGCTACGTCTTCCTGCATCCCGCCGCACGCAGCCTGCTCGCCGACTGGGACAAGGCGGCCAGCACGAGCGCCGCACAACTGCGCAGCCTGACCGCCACCGACCCCGATGACCCGGCTCTGACCGCGCTCATAGACGAGCTCAACGGCGCGGACCCCGAGTTCGCCGCGCTGTGGAAGCGGCACGACGTCCACGCCCGGCGCGGCGACCGCAAGACCTTCCACCACCCGCGCGTCGGCACCTTCACCCTCGACTTCGAGGTCCTCCACCTGGACGCCGACCGCCAGCGCATGTCGGTCTACCAGGCCGAACCGGGCACCTCCGACCACGACGCCATGATCCTGCTCTCCCTCAGCAACAGCGACGCCCGAACCTGAGCCGGCCGCACCGGCGACGCGTCGCGTGGACGAACCCCACCGGGCCGGTGCCTTCCCGGGTTCGCGGCGCGAGCGGGCGGCCGAGCGCGGAGTCCGCACGGGTAGGGGCAGCCATACCCGAAAGAGTGTTGCTCGCCGTGATGCGGGAGCAGGCCCCTGACCGGTGGGATCGACGGCATGGACCTTCCTCTCTCCGGAACCCGGCTCGTCAAGATCGTTGTGGCCGTACCGGTCGTCGCCGCGTTGGCGGCCGCCGGGATCGCGGCCGCCCCGACGTCCCATCACGTGGTCTCCGCACGGTCGAACCAGGCCGCCGCGGCGAACGCACGGTGGACGAGCGGCTGGGGCGCGGCCGCGCAGGCACCCATCGCGGGCAACGAGGACTCCGGGCCGAACTGGTCGACGCGGGGGTTCGCCGACCAGACCGTGCGGCAGGTCGTGCGGGTCGGGATCGGCGGCACCCGGATCCGCGTCCGGCTGTCGAACGCCTTCGGGACGAAGCCGCTGCGGATCGCGGGCGCGACCGCCGGCAGATCCGCCGGGGGCGCCGTGGCGTGGCCTAAGACCATCACCCCGGTCACCTTCTCCCATGCCGCGACGGCGGTGATCCCTCCCGGAAAGGAGTTCGTCAGCGACCCGATCGCGCTGTCCACGTCACCGCTGGAACGCCTCGCGATCTCCCTGCGCCTCACCGCCCCGACCGGCCCCGCCACCTTCCACCGCTTCGCCCAGACCGATTCGTTCCTTGCTGCCGGCGGCCACCTGAACGACGTCGGCGCGGACGCCTTCAAGGAGGCGACGTCCTCCTGGTACTACCTCACCGGCGTCGAGGTGGCGGGCGCACCGGCGCGCGGCTCGGTGGTCGTCTTCGGGGACTCCCTGGTCGACGGGGTCGGAGCCACCAAGGAAGCGGACGCCCGGTTCCCCGACGACCTCCAGGAACGGCTCATCGCCTCCCGCCGCCCGCTCGGAGTCGTCAACGCGGGCATCGGATCGAACAAGCTCCTGAACAGCTCGCCCTGCGGCGGCGAGAAGGGGACCTCCCGGTTCGCCCGGGACGTCCTCGGCCGCCCCGGCGTCCGCACCGTGATCGTCCACCTGGGAGCGAACGACATCGGCGCACCGCAGGTGGACGATCCCTGCGTGCGCCCCAACCCGCAGGTGACCGCGCGGCAGCTGATCGACGGCCACCGGGCCCTGATCCGCGCCGCCCACGCCCACGGCGTCAAGGCCGTCGGCATGACGGTTCTCCCGATGAAGGGCGCCCTGTTCCCCTTGTGGACACCGAAGGCGGAGCAGCTCCGCCAAGAGCTGAACCATTGGATCCGCACCAGCCATGAGTACGACGCCGTCATCGACGCCGACCGTGCGATGTCCGACCCGGCCGACGCGGAAATGCCCCGCCCCGGCTACGTCTTCATGGACGGTCTCCACCCCAACGACGCCGGCTACCAGGCCATAGCGAACGCGATCGACCTGGCGGCCCTGTGAGCGCCATATCGCCGGATCGCCCTTGGGGAGCCCTGCGGCGAGACCGGCCGCCCCGGCCGCGAACGCCGAGAGGACGCGGCTCAGCCCCAATCGCGCGGCGGGACGAGCTCCTGCGGGATCAGCAGCCGCTCCATCAGCACATGCAGGTGCTCGCGGAAGGAGGCGACGACCTCGGGATCGTCCGGGCTCCGCATCCCCTTGGAGCGCTCGAGCACGCCCGATCCCAGATAACCGTGCACGCACCAGACCATGGTGCCGAGCAGGTAATAGGCGTTGACGTCCGGCGGCACCACATCGCGGATCTTGCGCGCGGCCATGGTCAGCAAGGGGCGCGCGTACCGATCCTCGAGTTCGGAGATGTCCGCGGCGTCCGCGACCCAGCGGTGCGCCCACAGCGCGCGGACCTGCGGATGCGTCAGGTGGAAGTCCAGATAGGCGTCGACGATCTGGTGCAGGGCCCGCTGCCCGGGCTCCGCGCGGGACACGACGGCCTCCATCATGCGGTGCTCGCTCTCGAACGCCTGGCGTGTCACCTCCAGGTAGACGGCGCGCTTGTCGCCCGCGACCTCGTTGATCGTCGTGGAGCTGGTGCCCAGGGCGTCCGCGATCAGGTTCAGGGAGACCCCGTCGTACCCCAGCTCGCCGAACAGCCGGGTCGCGATGTCGATGACCTGCTGGTGTGTGACGGCACTGGCCATATCGTCACGGTACGTAGAGACACCAAAAGCAGAGCGTCGCCACTGGTAAGGGTGGTGTCAAGTCGAGTGTCCGTCTTCCCGGCGCCGGGTATCCGCGCAGGCTCTAGGGTCGGCGGGGTGTCCGAGCGATTCGACGTCGTCGGCGAGGTGGCGGCCGCCTGCCGCGATCGCGCCCAGGCATGGCGCTTCCTGCGCGGGTTCGCCGCCGCATGGTCGACCCCCCTCACCGGCGACGACGGCCGGTACCGAGACGAACTGGCCGCCGCCGAGCAACGGCTCGAGACGCCGTTGCCGGAGGCGCTGAAAGAAGCGCTCGCACTGCTCGGCGGACGCGAGGACCTCACCAGCAACCAGGACTGCCTCCTCCGCCCTGACCAACTGCACTACGACGAGACCGGCCGGGCCCTCGTCTGGCGGCTGGAGAACCAGGGCGTGGCCCGGTGGGGCGTCCCCGTCGAAGACCTCCGCCTGTCGGACCCGCCGGTGATCTTCCAGCTCGACGGCACCTACTCCGCGCCCGAACCATGGCGGCCGTTCCTCGACCGCTTCTCCGTCGCCTGCGTCGAGATGGTGCTGTACGAGGCCTTGTTCGGCTCCGACGGCGACGACCACGACAACCGGGAGGCGGGCGACGCCGATCCCGGCATCATCGAGCGCTGCTACACCCGCCTCGCCGTCCCCGACTACCCGATGTGGGCCGACCCCAAAGGCCCGCCGGTCCGCTGGTTCCACGGCCGCGACGCGCTGATCTGCGACCACGCCGGAGCCTGGATCTGGGTCCGGACACGAACCCCCGAAGCGCTCCGAGCCGTGCGCGACACCCTCCCCGGCGACTGGCACATGCAGCCCTGACCGCCCCTCCACGGCGACGGTCATGCCGCCCAGACGCCGGTGTGACTCCCTGGCAAGACCAGCCCCGGCGCGAGGTCGCCGCGCGCGGCATCGAGCCGAATGAGAGGTCCCCGCCCATGAAGTCGACCTTCGAACCCCTCGCCCGCGGCGAACCGTCTTTGCGCACCGTCGTGAGGGCACGGGGCTTCGCTGCCTCCCGTCCTTGCGCACCGTCGCGAGGACATGGGGCTTCGCCGCCTCGAACCGCGCCCGCACCGAGGCGGCCAGTTCGGGCGCCTCCTCCGAGAACCGCCCCCTGTCGCCATCCGGCCACCCACGCAGCCGCCACCGACAGTCCGACAGTCCGCCACCGACAGTCCGCCGCCGGAACCGATACGACGACTCTCCGGGAGCTTGCGGGGCCAACCGGGTCGAACGGGCTGTAGCGTCCAAGATCGATACGGGGGCACCAATGCCGGCTCGTGACGTCCGCCGAGGAGAACGTTGAAAGATCAGATGGAGCAGGACCAGGCCGACGCCGAGGTCCGGGCGCGCATCCAGGCCAGTTTCGACCGCCAGGGACTGATGGGACATCTCGGCGCCCGCCTGACCCATATCGGGCCGGGGCGCGTGAGCATCAGCCTGCCCGCCCGTCCCGAGGTGACCCAGCAGAACGGGTACTTCCACGCCGGAGCCACCAGCGCCATCGCCGACACCGCCGGCGGCTACGCGGCGTTCACGCTGTTCCCCGAGGGCACGTCCGTGCTGACCGTCGAGTACAAGATCAACCTTCTGGCGCCCGCCGAAGGGGAGCGCATCGAGGCCGAGGGGACGGTCCTCAGGCCCGGACGGACGCTGACGGTGTGCCGGCTGGAGGTGTTCGCGGTCCGCGACGAGCGGCGCAAGCTCGTCGCGGCCGGCCAGCAGACCCTGATCTGCGTGGAGGGACGGCCCGACCAGTGAGGCACCGGACGCCCGGCCGGTGACCCGAGCCCGGTGAGGTCGAATCGGGGCATCCTTTGTGGATCCGAAGGCAAGGCTGTCCGATCACATGACGCTGATGCGCCTAGCGTGACTGGCATGTGCGCTCTGACCCGGTGCGAACGCTCATGAGCCAGGACGTCCACGGCACGCAGTCGTGGATCGATCTGGGCAGCCCTGACCTTCAGGCTTCGAAGGCGTTCTACCGCGGCCTGTTCGGCTGGGGTTCCTACACGCTGACGTTCGACGAGTTCGGCGACTACGAGATCTTCACCGAGCCCTCCTCCGACGAGGGGATCGCCGGGGTCACGGCCTTGGCCGACGACACCCAGTCGCCGTCGTGGACCTGCACTTTCAGGGTCGACGACGTCGACGCGTGCGTGCGGACCGTCGAGGCGGCGGGCGGCCGGCTGCGCGTGGACCCCACCCAGGTCGACGGCCTGGCGCGGATAGCGCAGTTCGCGGATCCGCAGGGTGCGGAGTTCGGCGTTTGGCAGCCGGTGCGCTCCGGCGGGCAGGCCCCGATCGGCGAGCGTTCGGCCGCCCGCTTCGTCGAGCTGGCCTGCCGCGACGGCGCGGAGAAGCACTTCTACCGGCGGGTCTTCGGCTGGTCGATGACGGAGGCGGACGGTCGTTTCGCCACCCGCTGGACGGTCGGGGGCCGGCTCGTCGCGACCGCGGTCGCCGCGGACGGCGACCGGCCCGCCGCCCCTCTCCCGCAGTGGTCCCCGTACTTCGAGGTCGCCGACTGCGACGCCGCCACCGCCCGGGCCGTGGAGCTCGGCGCCCGGATGAGGTCGGCGCCGGCCGACACCGACCTCGGCCGGTTCTCGGTTCTCACCGACCCGACGGGCGTGCGCTTCGCCGTCATCACCGCGGGCGGCTCGCAACCACCTCGCGCGTGACCGGCCGGGCGGCTGCTCAGCCCGCCTCGGCGTCTTGGCGGAAGACCCTGCCGCCCTTCATGACGAACCGGACGTCCTCGATCAGCGGGTCGCCGGGGACGGCGATGACATCGGCGACGAGGCCGTCCTCCAGGCGGCCGCGGTCGGCGGCGTCGATGAGGTCGGCGGCGACCGTGGTCGCGGAGCGGAGCGCCTGGAGCGGCGCCATGCCGCGCTCGACCATCAGGTCGAGGGTGGCGTCGCTCGCGAGGGAGCAGTGCTCGATGCAGTCGATGCCAGCCTCGATCGCGTTGCGGATGGCGCCGTCGCCCATGCAGTGGGCCGCGACCTTGAGGCCCGCGGTGCACGAGATCATCGCCGAGGCGGGCGCGCCGCGCATGCTGACCCACGGCGCCCAGCTCGAACCCGTGGACCTCGTCCACTCCTACGCGGCCCTGCTGCGCGACCATCCGCTGACCGAGGACCTCGGGCACGCCGAGTACCAGGGGCAGCGGCACCACCGCTGGGTGGAGAAGGAGGCCGCCGGGGTCGTCGCCGCGATCACCCCCTACAACTTCCCCGTCCAGCTCGCGCTGGTGAAGCTCGCCCCCGCGCTGGCGGCGGGCCGCACGGTGGTGCTGAAGGGCGGACGACGCCGACCTCCGCGCCGTCTCCATGAACGCCGCGTTCGGCATCTGCCTGCACGCTGGCCAGGCCGGCGCGCTGAACTCCCGCCTGCTGGTGCCGCGCGCCCGGCACGGCGTTCTTCTACACCCCGACCTTGCTGAGCGGTGTGGACCCCGACAGCGAGATCGCGCAGGAAGAGGTGTTCGGGCTGGTCCTCGCCGTCATCCCCTACGACGACGATGACGACGCCGTCCGCATCGCCAACAACTCCGCCTACGGCCTCTCCGGAACGGGCTTCACCGGTCATCGCCCGGTCAGGCGGTCGTGGTGGCGTAGTGCTCGGCGATCTCATCGCTCGTCGTCAACCACACGCCCGGGTGGCCGGCGATGTACTTCAGCGCCTGGTCGAGGTACTTGGCGCGGAACGCCTGGCCGATGACGAACGGGTGCAGCGCCAGCGCCATGACGCGCCCGCTGTCGGCGGACTCGGCGTACAACTGGTCGAACTGGTCGGTGACCATCCGGACGAACGCATCGCCGCTCATGCCGTGCATCGTGAAGATGCCCAGATCGTTGAGTTCGAGCGAGTACGGCACGCTCAGCATGCCCGGGACGTTCAGCCGGTACGGCTGGTCGTCGTTGGTCCAGTCCAGCACGTAGTCCAGGCCGAGCTCGGCCAGCAGGGACGGCGTCTGGAACGTCTCCGTCAGCGCGGGCCCCAGCCAGCCGCGCGGACGCCGCCCGGTGGCCCTCTCGATGGTCTCCACCACCGCCGTCAGGTAGCCGCGCTCGTCGTCGACGTCGGCCTGGAGCGTCGAGTTGTTCTTGCCGTGGGCGAGCCAGGCCCAGCCACGGGCGTTGCCCGCCTGGACGATCTGCGGGTACCGCTCGCAGACGTCGGCGTTGAGCAGCACGCTCGCCCGGATCCTGTGCCGGTCGAGGACGTCCATCACGCGCCAGATCGCCACGCGCGGCCCGTAGTCGCGCCAGCCGTAGTTCAAAGGGTCGGGCACCAGCGCGGCGGTCGCCTCATTGATGCTGGTGGAGGGCCGGTCGATCGTGAAGTGCTCCACGTTCAGCCCCACGTAGAAGGCGACCCGGGCGCCGTCCGGCCAGCTGATCGGCTCGCGCTCGACGATCGGGCTGTAATCGAACAGGGTGTTCTCCATCGGTTCCCTTCCTGATTGCCGTGCAGCCCCGTCGGGCTCGTTCGGACAATGAAGGTAGGGAGCCCGGGAACGCCGCCAGGAGGGCCGAAGGCGCCATCTGGAGGGTCGAAGGCGCCACGCCCGTTGCGGCCCGCCTGCCCACTCGGTATGTCTTGTCCCGACCACATCGTCCCTATCTGGGAGATAGGCCGCCCATGGCGAACAGCGCAGTACCGGACCGGCCGGTGATCGGTGCCGCGAAGGGCACGGTCTCGCCGCATCTGACCCGCCTGCTGGTGCGGGCGGGCATGGCGGCCGGTCTGGACCGATCGCGACTCGCCGGACTTCCCGGGCTCGCCGTACTGAACGACGAGGGGATCCGCATTCCCACCGGGACCATCCTGCGGGTCTGGGAAATGTTGTCCCGCCTCCCATGGGGCGCGCGCGGCGGCGACCGGGTCATGGAGCTGTGGCAGCCGGGCGCGCTGGGCGTATGGGACTACCTCTTCCCCGTTTCCGGCACCCTGGAGGAGGGGTTCCGCGCCGCCGCCCGCCACTTCACGGCCATCGCCGACCCCTCCGACGAACTGTGCGTCACCCGCGACGGCGGCGCGCTGACGGTCAGCTGGCGCGGCCCCTACCGCGACCTTCCCGAATACCCGCTGATCGCGGAGTTTGTCCCGCACATGCTGCTCATGGTGGCGAGCTCGGCGGCCGGGCGGCGGCTCGCACCGCTGTGCGTCGGACTCCCGGACCTCGCGTCCATCGCGTCCGGGCGTTCGGCCGAGCTGTACAACACCGAACGCGTCATCGACGCCGACCACCCGTCGGTCACCTTCGCCGAAGCCGACATCGCCGTCCCGCTGCCGCGGGCGGACCCCGCGCTCGCCGCGATCCTGGACCGGCACGCGCGGCTGTCCATCGAGGCCGCCCGGCCCGTCCTGGGCTGGCTCGACCGGTTCCACACCGTCCTGGAATCCGCGGTCGCCGACGGCCCTCCCGGGCTGGACCAGGTGGCCCGCCGGCTGGGCATGAGTCCACGGACCCTCCAGCGCCGCCTGAACAAGGAAGGCACGAGCTGGCGGGAAGAGCTGGAGCGGCTCCGGCGGCGCCGGGTGGACCGGCTGCTGCGGGAGACGTCGCTGAGCGTGGACTCGATCGCGACACGGGTCGGTTTCACCGACTCCCGGGCCCTCCGGCGCGCCATCCACCGCTGGTACGGCCACGGGCCCGCGGTCATCCGCGGGAGCGGCCCGTCGTAGCCCCCTTGCTCCGGCGGCGTCACGGCTCGCGGCGCAGCAGCGCGGGCAGGTCGGCGCGGCCCGTGACGCCGAGCTTGGCCGAGGCCCGGTACAGGTGGCCCTCCACGGTGCGGACCGACAGGACGAGCGGCTCGGCGATCTGCCGGTTGGTCAGCCCGGCGCCGGCCAGCGCGACGATCTCCCGTTCGCGCGGGGTGAGCGGCGGCGGCAGCGCGGTCGCGGCGAGCGCGGGCGTCCGCGCGCCCTGGCACGCCTCCGCCAGCGAGTGCGCCCGTGCCGCCGCGGCCGCCGCCGGACCGCG
>NZ_JABMCA010000052.1:0-71089 GCF_014706005.1 Actinomadura sp. RB99
TTCGCGCGGGCCGCCCTCGGCCGCCGCGGCTACGACGAGGACCAGGTCCGCGGCTTCCTGCATGGCGTCCTCGGGCTGCTGGAGCCGGCGGCCGCGCGGGCGTTCGCCGCCGCGCTGCTCGCCCCGCTCCAGGCCGAGGACCTGATCGGCACGGTCCGCGCCTACGTCGCCGCCAACGGCCAGGGCGAGGCCGCCGCGCGGGCGCTCGGCGTGCACCGGCACACCCTGCGGTCCCGGATGCGCAAGGCCGCCGAGCTGCTGGGCCGCGACCCCGACGATCCCGCCGCCCGCGCCGAGCTGTGGATCGCACTGGCCGTCACGGACAACGACGGCGGTCCGATTGGCCGTCCTGGAGACTCCCCATCCGGCGCGCCGGAGATAGCGTGAGGTCATGAACGTGACCCCATTCTGGCTGGCCGGTCGCCCCGAGACCGGTGACGGTGAGCTGACCGTTACGCACCCCTACGACGGCCGGGTGGTCGGGACGGCCGCCGTGCCGACGCCCGCACAGGTGGAGGAGGCGGTCGCGGCGGCCGACGCGGTCCGCAAGCGGGCGGCGGCGCTGCCGCTGCACGTGCGCGCCGAGGCCCTCGCGCACGTGTCCGCGCGGCTGGCCGAGCGCGCCGAGGAGGTCGCCCGGCTGATCACCGCCGAGAACGGCAAGCCGCTGCTGTGGGCGCGCGGCGAGGTGACCCGCGCGATCTCCACGTTCCGGTTCGCCGCCGAGGAGGCCCGCCGGTTCAGCGCCACGACGCAGCGCCTGGACACCGACCCCGCCGCCGAGGGGCGGATGGCCTACATCACCCGCGTGCCGAAGGGCCCGGTGCTCGGCATCTCGCCGTTCAACTTCCCGCTGAACCTCGCCGCGCACAAGATCGCCCCGGCGATCGCGGCGGGCACCCCCATCGTGCTGAAGCCGGCGCCCGCCACGCCGCTGTCGGCGCTGCTGCTCGGCGAGCTGCTCGCCGAGACCGACCTGCCCGCCGGGATGTTCTCCGTCCTGCCGGTCCCGAACGACCGCGCCTCCGCGCTGGTCGACGACCCGCGGCTGCCGATCGTGTCGTTCACCGGGTCCGTCCCCGTCGGCTGGGCGATCAACGACCAGGTGCCGCGCAAGCACGTCACCCTGGAGCTCGGCGGCAACGGCGCCGCGGTCGTGCTGCCGGACGCCGACCTCGACTGGGCCGCCGAGCGGATCGGACTGTTCTCCAACTACCAGGCCGGGCAGAGCTGCATCGCCGTCCAGCGCGTCTACGTCGACCGGTCGGTGTACGAGGAGTTCGTGCCGAAGCTGGTCGAGCGGGTCGGTTCCCTCGTCACCGGCGACCCGTGGGACGACAAGACGCAGGTCGGCCCGCTGGTCAGCCAGGACGCCGCCGAGCGCGTCGAGTCCTGGGTGGACGAGGCCGTCGCGGCGGGCGCGAAGGTCCTGGCGGGCGGCACCCGCGAGGGCGCGACCTACGCCCCGACCGTCCTCGCCGACGTCCCGGCGGACGCGAAGGTGGCGCGCGAGGAGGTCTTCGGCCCGGTCATGCTGGTCCAGCCCGTCGACGGCGTGGACGAGGCGTTCGCGCTGGTCAACGACTCGAAGTTCGGCCTGCAGGCGGGCGTGTTCACGCGTAACCTCGACATCGCGTTCCGCGCCCACCGCGAGCTGGACGTGGGCGGCGTCGTCATCGGCGACGTCCCGTCCTACCGCGCCGACCAGATGCCCTACGGCGGCGTGAAGGACTCCGGCGTCGGGCGCGAGGGCCTGCGGTCGGCGATGGCCGACTACACCGAGGAGAAGGTCATGATCCTCACCGGCCTGCCCCTCTGATCACGGCCCGCTCGGGCCCGTCCCGCCGGGGCGGGCCCGTTCGCTCGCGGGCGGGCGGCCACCGGGCTAGAGGAGGCCGGTGCGCAGCGCTCCGGCCGCCTCGGCGAGGGCCTCCTGGAACCGCCCGCCGAGCCCCCACATGTTCGCGAACCCGTGGATCAGGTCCTCCTGCCGCCGCACCGCGACCGGCACCCCGGCCTCCCGCAGCCGCGCGCCGAACGCCTCGCCCTCGTCGCGCAGCGGGTCGAACCCGGCGGTGACGAGGTAGGTGGCCGGGAACCCGCTCAGGTCGTCCGCGAGCAGCGGCGACGCCTTCGGGTCGGTGCGCCGCTCCACGTCCGGGCAGTAGTGGTCGCTGAACCAGACCATGTCGGCGTCGGTCAGGTAGAAGCCGTCGGCGAACAGCTCCCGGGACCGCCGCCGCACCGACATGTCGGTGGCCGGGTAGAACAGCAGCGCGAAGTCCGGCCTGCGGTCCGCGAACGCCCCGACGACCGCCGCGAGGTTCCCGCCCGCGCTGTCGCCGCCGACCGCGACCGCCTCCGGCGACGCGCCGAGCGCCGCCGCGTTCCGCACCGCCCACGCGTACGCCGCGAGCGCGTCGTCCGCCGCCGCCGGGAACCGGTGCTCGGGGGCGAGCCGGTAGTCCACCGACAGCACCCGCAGCTCCGCGTTCACCGCGAGGTACCGGCAGACCGAGTCGTGGGTGTCGATGTCGCCGATCACCCAGCCGCCGCCGTGGAAGAACACCAGCAGCGGCGACCCCTCCGCCAGCCCCTTCGGCTCGTACAGCCGCGCCGGGATCCGGTCCGCGGCGGTCAGGTCCCGCGTCCGGACGGGCCGCTCCGGCAGCCGGTTGATGTACTGCTGCCCGCGGGCGAGGCCCTGCCGCGCCTCCGGCACCGTCGCCCCGGTGAGGCTCGCGCCCTCCAGGCGCGTCATCAGCAGGAGCAGTTGCGCGTCCAGCGCGAGCCGCTGCCCGTCGCGCACCACCGGCCGCCCGGCGATCAGCCGCCGCACCGGACCGGGGAGCGCGAACACGGCGCGGAGCACGGCGCCCGCGACCGACGGCGGGATCTTCTCGGCGAGCTGCGGCATCGACCCTCCAACCACTCGGACGTTCCGGACACCGTACTCCCCGACCCCCCATCCGGCCGAATATGGTTCGGTCCATGACGGACCCCCGCAAGTCGGGCCGGGCGGATCTTCCGGCGGGCGGTGGCCGGGCTCCCCCGCCGCGCGGCCCGTGACGGCGGAAACCCCGTGCGGGCAAGGGGTTCTGGCGGACGGACGGGATGGCTAGGATCGTCGCGGCCGGGTGGCGGAGCGTGACTGGGGCGGGCGGATGCGGCGTTTCTGGAAGGTGCTCACGGGCTACGTCGACGTCGCCGTCGCGTTCGTGCTGGCCGTGGTCATCCTCGGCCTGGACGTCACCGGCATCGCGTCCACCAGCGTGGTGCAGAGCGCGACGATGGCGACGCTCGCGGTCGTGTCGATCGTGCTGCTGCGCGACCGGGCGCGCAGCGACACCCGTGGCGAGACCGTGCAGCGGTCCGTCGACGCGCTGGCGGACGGCCTGCGCCGGCAGCCGGACGTCCAGGTCGTCAGCGGCACCGAGTGCAACCGGGTGCTCGCCGAGGCGCGCCGCGACACCCGGGTGTGGTGGTTCCGCGGCGCGACCGGCGCCTACGTGCGGGCGGTGACGCTCCCGGAGTGCGTGGCCGCCGCGCGGCCGTTCCGGCGCAAGCTGGAGTTCCGGCTGGAGATCCTCGACCCGATGGACCCGGAGCTGTGCGGCCGGTTCGTCGGCCTGCACCAGCGGCTGGCGACCGCGCGGGACGCGCCCGAGCAGAGCTGGTCCGTCGAGGAGACGCGGCGCGAGCTGTTCGCGACGATCCTGGCCGGGTGCTGGCACCAGCAGCGCTACGAGATGCTCGACATCGACATCCGGCTGTCGTCGGCGTACTCGCTGCTGCGCTACGAGATGGCGACCGGCTGCCTGGTCTTCACCCAGCGCGGCCCCGAGTTCCCCGCGCTGGTCATCAACAGCGGCACGCCGACGTACCAGTGCTGGGAGTCGGAGCTGCACGTCAGCTTCCAGCAGGCCAAGCGGCTTCCGCTGGACACCGTCAAACACCTGCGGCTCGGCGAGCGGCCCACGCCGGAGGAGATGCGGCGGGTGTTCCTCGGCCTCGGCATCGAGCTGCCCGCCGACTACACCGAGACCGACCTGGAGGAGATCCGGCGGCTGGCCCTGGAGGCCGGCGACCCCTACGCGTAGCGGCGGCGACCGACCGCGCGCGCAAGGACCGGAGGCGGTCAGGGCCGGGCGCGCGGTCAAGGTCGGTGGGCGGTCAGGGCCGGCGGGCGGTCAGGGCCGGCGGCGGGACGCCCAGGCTTCCTCGAACATCTCGTGGAGGGGGCGCGGGGGCAGCAGGCGCGTGAACGGGCCGCCGACGCTCCTGCCGCGGACCTCCCTGGCGCCGTGGGCGACGAGCTTCGCGGCCTCCACGGGGAGTTCGGGGGCCTTGAGCACGGTCCATTCGCCGGGGACGAACGCGGTGCGACCCGCGCGGGGGCGCTTGTCCTGCTGGACGAGGGCGCGGTCCACCAGCTCCGCCTGCGCCGCCTTGTGCCGGGCGGCCGTCCAGCCGTTCCACCGGCGGACGTTGCGGTCGGTCGGGCGGACGAGGGTGAGCAGCTGCAGGTAGAGGACGGCCGCGTCCTCACTCGTGCCGGTCTCCGCGGCGGCCTCGGCGACCAGGTCCGGGACGCTGAGCAGCGGGTTCGCCTCGTACCCTCCGGGCGGGACGGGGGTGGCGGCGGCGCGGGCCACCATGCGGCCGACCGCTTCGGTGCGCACCACGGTGCCCTCGACGCTCCGGAGCAGGCGGTCCAGTCCGTGGTCGGCGCAGAGGCGTTCAAGGCGCGCGCGGGCGGCCCGGTCGGCGAGCGCCGACGGGCGCAGGATCACGTGCGCGAGCGACGGCCGGCCGTCGACGATCAGCAGGCCGTCGTCGAAGGCGAGCGCGTCGCCGTCCGGCCCGTCGGACACGCCGTCGCGGGTCGCTCTGCGGACGGGGTGGACGTCCGGCCCGAACAGGTCCCTGCGCCGCTCCGCGTCGCCGAGGGAGCAGAGCCCGAGCGGGAGCAGCAGGCCGGGGGCGGCCAGCCGCGCCCTCAGCCGTGCCGCGAGGTCGGGCGCGCCGGAGACCGCCGGGTCGCCGACGGGACGTTCCGTCAGCGCCCACACCAGCACGGACGCGAGCGGGACGTACGGGTCGTGGTCCATCCGCCGCCGGTTCGCCGTGCCGTCGGACGCAAGGGTGTGGACGCCGATGCCGTACGGCTCGTAGTCGGCGACGACGCAGGTCAGGTCGGCGGCGGCGATGGGGGACGCGGCCGGGTCGGCGAGGGCGGCGGCCCAGGTGTCCGGGAGGCCGAGGTCGCGTTCCAGGTCGGCGACCAGGTCCTCGTCCACGACGGCGCGGCGGCCGAGCAGCCCCGACCACGCCTCCGCCATGCGCGCGGCGGCGGCCGCGAAGCCGCCGTCCCCCCACAGCTCGGCGGGGTCGTCGGGGATGCCGGCGGCGACCACGCGCTGCCGGCCGGCGACGCCGAGGCGCTGGGAGAGGTCCTCGGCCTCATGGGCGACCTCCTTGGTCGCCGAGTACGGCCTGCCGCGCAGCATCTTCCGGTGGGCGTCGAACCGGGTGACGAGGTCACCGCCCTCGTAGGCGCGCCGGGGCAGGCCGTCCAGGACGAGCGCCGCGATGGCGCGGCGGACGCCGGTGCGCCGGACGAACGCGGCGACGGCGTCCTCGTCCGGCGCGAGCGGCCCGTTCCGCTCGTACAGGTCGAGGAGGCGGCGGAGGCGGGCGGCGTCGTCGCGGGCGACGGTGACGGTCTCGGTCTTCGTCGCGCCCGCCGGCTCCGGGGCCTCGGCGCGCTGGACGAACCGGTGCGCCCTCTCCGGGGCGATCGGCCCGCCCGCGGACGGGACGGCGCCGACGGCGACGGTCGCGTCCAGCCCGGCGAGGGCGGCCCCGGTCGCGTAGCCGCGCCGCCAGGCGCCGGGCCGGGCGAACGGCTGCTCCGCCCAGGTGCGCAGCAGCGCGGCGAGGGACGCGCGGTCCGCGTCGCTCGTCGACGGCGCGACGAGCCGCCACGCGGCGGCGTCGATCGCGCCGAGCAGCGGCGCCCAGTCGAGGGGCCGCGCGGGCGGGCTGACCAGCCGCGTCGCGTCGTCGATCGTCCCGTCGAGGAAGCTGCCGTCGGCGGCGATCGCGGTGACGGTGGCGGGCCGCGGCGACCGCTCCTGCCCGTTGAGGCGGGGCGGCGGGGGCAGCAGCCCGAGCAGCGCGTCGTCGAGGTCGGTGTCGGGGGTCTCGGCGGGCGGCCGCACCGTCGCGCCGGACCGGATCACCTCGACGCGGCGCGACAGCGCGCGGCGGCGGCGCAGCACGTCCGCGGCCCGCAGCACCGTGTCGACGACGCCGGAGACGATCGCCGGGTCGGCGACCTCGGGCATCTCGCGGGCCAGCGCGTCCCGCACCGCCTCCGGTGAGGGCGCGGCGTCCAGCAGGGCGCGGGCGGCCTGCTCGGTCGTGCCGCGCAGCGCCTCGGACGAGCCGGTGTCACGCGGTGCGAGGAAGTGCCAGAACGCGGGCGGCGGCAACATCGGCCGGCCCTGCGGGTCGACGCTCCACTGCGCCTTCCCGGCGGGGTAGGCGCGCGCCTCCCACAGCAGCGTGCCGTCGGACGCGTCGTAGCAGCGAATCGGCACGTAGGCGTTGGAGTCCTCCAGCGCCACGACGAGATCGGGGCCGCCGGGCATGCGCAGGACGCCCCACGGGTCGCCGAGGTCGTCAGTACGGCGGAGCGTGGCGCGGCGGCCGTCGGTGCCCTCGATCGTCCAGCCGGCCGGCGGACCGCCCTTGCCGCTCTCCATTCTGGCGACGCGGAACCCGGCGAGCCCGCCGGACTGGCCGAGCGGCGACGCGGTCACGCCGTCGGGCAGGCGCACGAGGCTGAACCAGTCGTCGTCCCAGGCGGTGCCGTCCGGCGGGTCGGCCGCGAGGAAGTCCGGCGGCGCGGCGGCCGTGCCGCGCTCGCCCGTCGCCGGATCGAGGACGGCCCAGTCCGCCTGCGAGTACGCGTACCGGGGCGCGCTCCAGATCCGCGTGCCGTCGCCGTACTGCCGCTCGTGGTCGCCGATTCCCTCCCGCCCGCCGGGCCGCAGGACCCGCTCGCCGTCGTAGCGGCCGCCGCCGACCTCGAACTGGTAGCCCTGCCCGCCGCTGCGCAGCCCCCGGCAGGCGACCATGCCCAGCTTGTTCTCCGGCTCGAAGACCTCGTCCGGGGCGCTCGCCCAGAACGCGCGGTCGACGCCGCGCGCGCCCTCCCGCTCCGACCAGCCGACCAGGAAGTCCCCGCCCGCATAGTGGACGGTGCGGACGCTCGTCCCGGCGGGCAGCACGAACGCGCACTCGCCGCGACGTCCCGCATGGTCGACCGCGATGGCGCGGCCGCCGCCGTAGACGGTGAGGACGGGCCAGGTGGACGTGGCGCCGAGAACGTCCTCGCCGAGGTCGACGAGCGCCGCGTCCAGCGCGGGCCAGCCGAGCTCGGCGAGGACGCCGGCGCGCAGCGTGCGGGCGAGCGGGACGGCGAGGTCGAGCGCGGCGAGGGCGTCGCCGATGCCGTCCAGCGCCGCGGCGGTCGGCGGGTCGAGGAGGCCGTCGAGGGCGTCCAGGGCGCGTCCGGCGCCGCCGAGGCCCCCGCCCGCGACCTCGCCGATCAGTGCGGAGAGCCGGTCGTGGACCGCCTTCTCCACGCCGGGCGTCTCGGGCAGCCGCGAGATCGCGGTGCCCTCGCGCAGCCGGGCGTGCACCGTGCCCTCCAGGCGCGGGCCGAGCACCGGGTCGGCGGCGAGCGCCGTCAGGTCGCGGCGGGACTCCGCGCCCCAGAAGTGCAGGGGCGTGCCCGGGCCCGGGTCCTCCACCCGGACGCCCTCGGCGAGGCACGCGTCGACGAGGTCGGCGTCGAAGTGGGCGGCGCCGCGGTAACGGGACTCGTGCAGCCGCACCGGGACGGACTCGGCGCGCAGCCGTGGCGCGAGCCTCGGCAGCGCCGCGAACAGCTCGTCCGGCATCCGCTGGCGGGTGATGCCCCCGTACGGGACGCGGACGTAGGAGTAGTGCGCGGAGAACGCGCCGAGCCACCCCGCGAGGCCGCCCGACGGCCGGACGTCACCGGACGCCATCGCGTCGATCACCCCGGCGGCGTCCAGCATCCGCAGCCAGGCGGCGCCGTCGACCGCCCCGATTGGGAAGACCCCGGCGAGCCCGGCGCGCAGCTCCGGCGGCGGCGCCGCCTTGGCGAAGACCTTGGCGGCGCCGTCGAGCAGGCCGTCGGGAACGGCGGTGCCGCGCGCGTCGGCGAGCGCCTGCGCGAGGATCGCCGCGTCCTCGTCGAGACCGAGGCCCGCGGCCTTCGCGGACCTGCGGACACGGGTGTGCAGGTCGGCGGGCGGCGCCGCGCCGCCCCTCCCCCACGCGGCCACGAACCGGGCGAACTCGCGGTGCGCGCGGTCGGCGGGGTAGGTCGCGGCGAGCCATTCCTGATGCTCGCGGACGCGAGCCGCGCCGATCGCCCCGGCCCGCGCGAACAGCAGGGCGTTGTCCACCCGGTACCGGTCGTCGACCGGCAGCGCGTGCCGGGCCTCGGCGTCGCGGGCGTCCGCGTACGCGGTGGCGGCGTGCTTGGGCGCGACCCCGGCGAGCCGGTGGCCGACGGTGTCCCAGAACCACGGCAGGTGCGCGGCGGGGAGGCCGCGCGCCTCGCGCTTCATGTCGTCCAGGAACCGGCCGGGCCGCTCGTGGGCGCGCCCGAGCCCGGCGCGGAGCGTCGCGAGCAACTTCTCCGCGCCCGGCGCGGCGCCGGGATCGGCCTCCTCGACCCAGTCCAGGTAGAGGGTCGACTGTGCGGGATCTGCCGGAAGCAGCGGGGACATGGCGGGCAGTATGGCAGCGTCCCCGGACATAACACACGGGAAACGATCAAGCGAGGGCGACCGCCCCGGCCCACAGCGGCCGCGTCCCGCCTCTTACTCCGGCGCGGGAAGGATCGGGCCCCAGACTCGGCTGCACGTACGCAAGGCCCTCGACATACTTCGGATCCATCGCACGCTCAGGCGTCGGCTCGCCAAGCCGCTCCTGAGTCGCCAGCGGATCCCGAACGCGCCCGCCCTTGTCGCCCCAGAACAGCTCGGTCGGACACGTGACCACGGCGGCCCCGCCCCGACCGCACGCTCCACCACCGCGTCGGCGTCCGAACAGCCGCAGCAGTCCCGGCGTCTCCAGGGGGAACGGCGAGTCGAACATGAGCACGACCGAGTCGCCGTTCCGGGCCTCGGCGTGCCCGATCCGCCCGTCCACCCCATCCGGCTCAGCTCCGCGCCGCCGTGCGCACGTTCACCGCCGCCGCGGACGCGGGCCGCTTCCAGGACGCCGCTGCGAAACTGTCGATCACCAGCTCTCCAAGCACATCGCTGCCCCCGAGAAGGACCTCGACGTCCGCCTGTTCACCCGCACCGCCCGCGTCACCATCGACGGGCAGGCGCTCCTCCCCGACGCCCGCGCCCTCCTCCAAGCCCGAGGAGCGCGCCATCGCCTCCGTCGCCCCCGGCCGCCGAGCGCTCCGCGTCGACGTGATCGGCCGGCGGCTCGCCCCCGCCGGCCTGCTCCGCGACTTCCACCGCGCTTACCCCGCCATCCCCCTCGACGTCGTGCCCCTCTTCGACGCCGACGCCGCCCTCGCCCCGATCGCCTCCGGCACCATCGACGCGTCCGTCCGCGCCCTCACGGCCCCCGACCGGCTCCCCGCCGCCCTCGACTCCACCCGCGTCCTCGACGAACCCGTCCAGCTCGTCACCGGCCCGCCCACCCGTTCGCCGCCGCCCGCGCCGTCCGCCCCGCCGACCTCGCCGGACACCGGATCTGGATGCCCGGCATCGTCCCGGCACCGAGTGGGCCTCCTTCTACGACGACCTCGCCATCGACCCCGTCGGCCCCCACTTCGGCCTTGAACCGCTCCTCGACGCCATCGCCGACTCCGCCGCGCTGACCACCTTCGTCGGCGACCGGACCCGCCTGGTGCGGCCCGCCGACCACGACCTGCGCCGCGTCCCCGTCCACGACCCGACACCCGTCTACCCGCACTCCGTCATCTGGCACCGCGACAACCAGCACCCTCACCGCACTCCGCGCCCACCTCGGCTCTCCGCCCGCCGCCCCCGGCACCTGGACCCCGCACTGGGCGCACCGCGCACCGTCCCCGGCGTAACACCGCATGAAGTGGCGGCGGCGGTGACGAGTTGGGGTTGTTGCCTCGCCGCTCCGGCGCGCAACCACACTCACCATGGCGTTCGGGTGAGCCGAGGACCCCAGGCAGTTCTTCACCGCTGCCGCTGCGCTGCCGTCGCCGTCGTCGCCGCAGGTGCGCGATTGAGGCGGTCGGATGGGCGGTGATGCATCAGAGATGCGGTACTCGGGGTGACGGGGAAGCTTCGACGAACCGCGAAAACACCAGGCGGAGACCTATAGGGCTGGCCACACGACCCAAGACCCGGCGCTTGGCAGAGGGGCCGCGCGCATAGGGAAGGACCCGGTGCGTGGCGAGCGCGTGGCGTGCGGCGAACGGCGAGGCGGGTTGTCTGCGGGGGACGAAGAGAGAAAGTGGACGCCTCTAGGAGAGTGCTCTTCGGGGCGTGAGGATTTCGGAGTGATGGGTGGAAGGAGTGCCACGGTCTTCGAGTTGGGTGTTCGGGAGACTGGCAAGAGGGGTGTTCGGGTGGTGGGGTGGCGCTTGCGTACGGGGCCGCCCCTCCAAAGTCAAGGGCGCCTTCGGCGTCGCTTCGCGATGGACTTCGTCCACCCTTGACTTTGGAGCCTCTGCGGCCCCTGAGGCAGCGTTAGGGGCAGGCTCCGCCTGCCCCGCCCCCGGGTCGCGCCACCCCACCACCCCCTTCCGTCAGGTACCAAGGGGCAGCAAGGAGGTAGGGGCGAGGCACCAGCAGTTCCCCAACACCATCACCAGATCCCTCGCTGGAAAGGCCCAGAACTTCCTTCGTGGGAGGCATCGGCCACTCACAACACGCCATGGCTGTTACAGCATTGCCGATCACTCTGGCCGTGGGGCTGTGGGAACGCGCGATGCGGCTGCCATGCGGCGTTAACCACTGCGGCGGTATCACTCAAGTCGTCCCGATATCGCGCTGTCAGGGTGCATGCGGCATGCAGGCCCGACTGGCTCGCCCGTCATCGGAATGGATGTGGCGGACACCGGCGCAGGGCGTGGCGCGCGCTGATGTTGCTAGCGACGGGGCGGTGATGCGGCTCAGCCCCAGGGGCGCCGGGTTGGCCGATGCCGCAGGGCGGCGTAGTGAACGGGCGGGCCGCGGCCTCCGCTAAGCGCCGTCTGGAGAGGACAGGCGCAGCCGGTGCGGAAAGGTCGCCTGTGGTGTCGGCATGCCAGGGCCGCCGTCATCGGCGTGGATGCGGGCGGACCGGCGCAGGGCGTAGCCGAGTGTGGTGTTGCCGAGGGTGGGTGGTGACGCGGTCCAGTCCAGGGGCGGTGTGGGCGGGCCGGTCCGGTGAGCGGTGTAGTGGCCGGTTGGGGCGGTCTCTGAAGGGTTGTCTGGTGGTGGGGCATACGCAGCCGGTGGGAGGCGGTCGCGTGGCGTGTGGGCATGCCGCGGCCGCCCGTCATCAGTGGGGATGCGGGCGGACCGGCGTGGGCATGACCGAGCCCGGTGTTACCGGGGTGGTGCGGTTATGCGGCCCAGTCGAGCGCGGGGTTGTCAGGTGGGCCGATGCTGCCTGGTGGTCCGGCCCCGGTTGCTGATCCTCGGGCGTCGGGTGGCGGGAGCAGCCGGTAGACGTATCGCCCGTCCTGATCCTTGGTGATCTGGATCTGGTCGGGGTGACTGTGTTTGAAGCGGTTGTGCCATCCGCAGGTGAGTGCGAGTTGGTCGATGTCGGTGGGCGATCGCCCGAGCGCCCATCCGTGCACGTGGTCGACTTCGCACAGCGTCCCGGGCACTTCGCAGCCCCGCACCGCACAGGAGGAGTACAGCGTCTCCAGCACCTGCCGTTGGGCCGCACTGGCGAAGCGTTCCCGGTGGCCGAGGTAGAGCGGAGTGTTCCCGCGCCCGAGCAGGAGGGGCGACACTCCGGCCGAGAGGGCGATGCGGCGGGCCTGGGCGGCGGGGATCGGCGTCCCGTCGGTGAGGCGGGCCGAGGCGTTGCCGCCGGTCAGCGTCTCCAGGTCGCAGATCACGGTGACCTTGGACGCCTTGTGCCCGCCCGACAGCACGCTCGACAGCGCCGCCGCCGTCCGCTCTGCGAGGTCACGACGGTCGTCCGGTCCGGCCGGCTTGGCCAGCGGGGCGAGGGTGCCGTCCCAGATCGCGGCGTCTTCGGGGTTCAGCCAGCCCTTGACGTACCGGCCGCCGTCCAGCGAACGCGTGGTCGTCAGCCAGGACTTGTCGTAGCCGCGCCTGGTGTCCTCGTCCGGTGCTTCTTCGGTGTCGTCGCGCTCGGCGATGAGGTCGCGGATCCGGCGGCCGAACGCGGCGACCTTCCCGGCTGAGAAGCCCTGCTCGACAAAGCCGAGGAGGATTGTCTCGGCTTCGGCGCAGTCGGTGTCGTCGAGGCGGGCGACCGAGTCGGTGATGGTGGCGGCGTATCCGTAGGACAGTTCTCCGGCCGCGAGCTGTGCGCAGACTTCCGGTAGGCGGTGGCGCTGTCGGGCGAGGGTGAGGCGTTCCTTGGCGCGGCTGTCGCGCATGCCCAAACTCGAGCGCAGCCATGCTTGGGTGGAGGGGTATCCCCACCGGGCGTGCTCTCCGGCGGCGTCGACTCGGCCGATGAATCCGGCGAGCGCGCTTTCCTGCATATCGGACGCGGCCACAAGTGTTTCGGTGAGTTCCAGGCACGCGGCCGCTGATTCGGGGGCTTCTCGCGATGCGAGTTCAGTGGCGATGGTTGAGAGCGCGTTCACCAGTTCCATGGTGGACGCGGCCTCAAGCTCGACCGTCACTGATTGCATACGTAAATAGTACCCTGTGTGACCGACGTTCGAGGCCGTTCAAGGCCGTTCGGGCCACATTCTTCTCGGTATCTTTTCGGCGGGAAAGGCGGCCGGAGCGCATGGCCTTTATCGATCTTCGTACCTCGCGGAAGGGGGAGTTCGTCTCTTGGTTCCTGACGGAGGGGGGTGGTGGGGTGGCGCGACCCGGGGGCGGGGCAGGCGGAGCCTGCCCCCATCACCTGCCTAGGGGCCGCAGAGGCTCCAAAGTCAAGGGTGGACGAAGTCCATCGCGAAGCGACGCCGAAGGCGCCCTTGACTTTGGAGGGGCGGCCCCGTACGCAAGCGCCACCCCACCACCCGAACACCCCTCTCGCCCCATCGGAATAGCACCCCTCGAAGAACACCTGAACACCATCCCGAGGACTGCTCGAAGACTCCTCCGGCTACCGCCCAACTCCCGAACAGTTTCATGCTGCCCTTTCGCCCCACCCCGACGCCGATGCCGGTTCACCCCGCCGCCGACCGGAACCCCAGCCACGGCCCAACTACCGGCGCACTCACCAATCCCGAGGACCGTCGCTCCCGACCAGTCCCCAGAGCCATGCAGCCCCCAACGATTCCCGACCCCGGCGCGCGTTTATTCAGTCGCTCTCGGCCGGACGGGCTGTCTATGGTCGATCGGATGTTGAGCGACGCGCAGATTGACGAGTTCGTGAAGCGGGGCTACATCGTGGTCCCGCAGGTGGTGACGGGTGACGTCCTGGACTCGGCAGTGCAGCGGATCGACGAGATCACCGCTGCGGCACCACCCGCCGCCGACAAGCGCGGGGCCCACTTCTATTTTCTCGACACCGAGGACGAGCCGGCCCTGATCGCGCCTCTCACCGGCAGCCCCGCCTTCGGCCTCGCCGAGGGGCTGGTAGGCCACGGCACCCTAGAGCTTCCCGGGCAGGTTCAGATCTCGTTGAATATCCCGCCGTTCTCGCACCGCCCCGGCGCGCCTCACATCGACGCCGCCAATGCCGAGCCGACCGGCGGGCCCGTCCGCGGCACCTTCACCATGCTTGCCGGGATCCTGATGACCGACCAGCTCGGCGAGAACTCCGGCAATCTGTGGGTCTGGCCGGGCACGCATCTGAAGCATGCCGAGTACTTCCGTCAGCACGGCCCGCAAATGTTCTGCGCGTACCCGAAGATCGACCTCCCGGAGCCCGTCCAGATCACAGGACGCGCCGGAGATCTGCTGCTTGCACACTATCTCCTTGGCCATAATATCGGCGGCAACTACGAATCCGACCGGACGCGACGAGCGCTCTATTTCCGACTCAGCAGTGTCGGGCACGCGGACCGTCGAGAAGAGTTCCTTCAGGACGTCTGGCTGGACTACGAGCCGATCTCTTAGAGCGTGTCTCACGTGGGTGCGGGTGTTCTGCGGGATAATGCGGGATCGTGTCGTCGGATCTTGCGTTGCGTCTGGTGCCGGATGAGTTGTGGGAGCTTGCCGAGCCGCTGATCCCGGCGTTCAGGCCACGGCGGCAGGGTGGTGGGACGGCGGCGGTGAGCGATCGGGTGGTGTTCACCGCGATCGTGTACGTGCTGACCAGTGGGTGTGCGTGGCGGCATCTGCCTGCGGAGTTCGGTGTCAGTGTGCCGACCGCGCATCGCCGGTTCACCACTTGGACGCGGGCGGGATTGTGGCCGCGGCTGCATCGCGCGGTGCTGGACGAACTGGGTGCGCGAGGGCAGGTGGACTGGGCGTCGGCGATCGTGGACGCCGCGGCCGTCCGCGCGAAAAGGGGGGCACGCTGACCGGCCCCAATCCGGTCGATCGGGGCAAGAAGGGCAGCAAACTCCACGTGCTGTCCGATGCCGCCGGGCTGCCGCTGGTGGTCGCGGTGTCGGCGGCCAACGTCCACGACAGCCAGGCCCTCAAGCCGCTGCTGATGGCGTTGCCGGCGATCCGATCGCGCCGTGGGCCACGTCGGCGACGGCCGGCGAAGATGCGCGCCGACAAGGCGTACCACTCCGTCGAACACCGAACCTGGCTGCGGCGACGTGGAATCGTGCCGCACATCGCCCGGCCCGGCATCGAGTCCGGCGAGCGCCTGGGCCGAAATCGCTGGGTGATCGAACGAACACTGGCCTGGCTGTTCGGTTACCGGCGCCTGACCGTCCGCTACGAACGCCATGGCCACCTGTTCAACGCCTTCCTCGTCCTGGCTGCCGCTATCACCTGCTACAAGAAGCTCGCCAAACAGTCCACATGAGACACGCTCTTAGGCGACTTTCCGAGTCGAGCATGGGATCTGGGACGGGCCGGCCCGAGATAGGCAGCAAAGCTCATTCGCAGGACGGCGGCGACGAGAATGAGTCCGGGCAGCACCCGCGTGAGCGTGGAGACCTTTTCGGCGTCGAGCAGTGCGTTAAATTTGAGCAGGCTGGCGACGAATACGGCGCCCAGTCCCGCACAGGCGGCCGGGCGATGAGGCGGTTCCAGGCGTTTCCGCTGCGGTGGTCGCGCGAGTCAGGCCACGATGGCCGCCGAGGTCAGGGCCAGCAGGAGGATGACGCCGAGCGCGCAAAGCTTGGTGAACCACTTGGAGAGGGTGAAGGACGCGGTCCTTGCCGGAGAAGGCGAAGACCATCACAACGACCGCAGCGAGCACAGTCCGGGCCAGCGATCCGTTGTGTGGAGAGCCGTCCGGCGACGTGGGTCCGGCTCAGCGGACCGGGCAGGACATTTTCGCGGCCAAGTGAGAAGAGCAGCGGCCACGGCGTTACGAAGACCGAAGCGCAGCGAAGAAGCTGGTGCCCAGGAAGATCTGGCGTGGTCGGCGAAAAGCCCCCCGACGTGCTCTTCGGAAAGGGCGAAGACGAGGCCGGACCCGTCCTTCTGGCGCGTCCGATGATGCCGGACGTGCTGGTGCCGACGTTCGTCGCCCGGGCAGTGAAGGCGTAGAACACGCCGATGACGGCCACGGAAATGCAGGTGGCACGGTTGACGGCCCGTCGCGGTCGCGGCATTCGCCGTAGAGGGCGGCGGCCTCGAATCCCATGAAGCCAGCCATGGCGAGGCGGAGGCGGCTCGGACGCGTCTGAGAGCTGGGCGAGGTCGAAGACCAGGACGGTGAGGAACTCGACGGCGAGCAGCACGCCGAGGACGGCGACGCCGAGCAGCGCGACCGTCTACCAGGGCAGGTCAAGGCCGGTCTCGGAGTTCAGGAGGTCGGAGGCGTGAAGCCGAACCGCCCGTGCCGGTCGATCTGCATGGCGTTGTAGGAGATGAGTTCGATGAAGGCGGCGCCGACGACGGCGACGCTTCCGAGCCCGTGGGTGATGTAAGCGTGGAAGGCGCCGGCGTTGGTGATGGAACGGCCCATCGCGGCGTACCGCCGGTGAAGACGGCGAGGAGGACGTACAGCAGCGGGATGCCAACTACGCCGGTGACGGCGAAGGAGGTCGGCAGCCTGTCGGCGGCGACGGTCACGGGAGCGGACGCCGCGACGACGAAGAACACTGTCTCGTGGGCGCCGAGGCGGCGTCCGGTGCCGGAGGAGGAGGGGACACGACTTCAGGGATCGCCGCCGCTCCACGGCCGGTGCGGGTCCGCGGTGCCACGGATTGTTCCGGCAGGCATAAGTTCGCTCACCCATCTTCATATGGGCCCAAACGAGCACCGACCGAGGGTAGATTCGCAGTCCGGCCCGCACGGAGGCGCCGGGCCGCATCCGGGGAGGAACGCGCGTGACCGGCCATCACACATTGCAAGAGACCGAGCAGGCCGTCCAGCGGCGGCTCGGCGACGTGCCGCTGCGCCATGACGCGATGATGGCGGTCTCGAACATCTACCGCGCCGCCGCCGCGATCCGGCAGCACTTCGAGAGTTCGGTGCTGCGCGGCGCGGACCTCACCTGGACGGCGTTCGTCGTGCTGTGGGTCGTGTGGATCTGGGACGAGATGGAGACCCGGCACGTCGCCGAGGAGGCCCGGATCTCCAAGGGCACGCTGACCGGCGTGGTCAAGACCCTGGAGGGGCGCGGGCTGATCGAGCGCGGCTCGCACGCGACGGACGGGCGCCTCGTCCTGCTGCGACTGACCGACAAGGGTCAGGAGTTGATGCGCGGGCTGTTCCCGGCGTTCAACGCCGAGGAGGCGTTCGTGGTGGAAAGGCTGAGCAGGGACGAGAACCGGGCGCTGGCGCAGACGCTGCGCTCGGTGGTCGAGCACCTGGAGGATGAGGGCGACGCGCGGCGGGAGGTGCTGCGGGCCGAGTCGCCGTTCCCGCCGCGTCGCTCGGGTCGCCGTCCCCGCGCCTGACCCGCACACCCGCCCGGCGTGCGACATCACGCTGCGCGATTCCCGCGAGCACGCGCTTCCCGGCAACGAGGACCCGCTCACCCCGCCCGGCCGGTTTTGCCGCTGAGCGCGATCGCCTTGGTCACGACTCGGATCCGCCTCGCCGCCACCCCCGTCCTCGCGCCGCGGCCCGCTCGCGACATCGGCATGCTCGACCCGCTGTCGGAGGGATGCCTGGTCGTCCAGCCGGAGTCGCTGCAAGTACGCGGCGCGATCCTGGACGAGCAACTCAAGATTTTGAGACCTGCTCTGCCGCGGCTCGCCTGTCTCCAAGCCGGGAAACCGCACCCACCCACCGCCCGCACGGCACGCGGATGTGGTTCGGTGGGCAGCATCTCAGACGAGCTGGAGCCGGAACGGCGGTGACCGAGAGCCTCGGAGGTTCAGCGGTGCGGTTTGCGGATCCTGTGGGACTCTCAGTCGCCGGCGAGCGCCATGAAGACGACCCCTTCCGGAGCGGTCGGCTGCGCGTCGCGGGCGTCGCGGATCGGCAGTGGAGCCGTCCGCGCCCTTCGATTTCGACCTCGACGACCGGCGGTCGGCGCGAGTTCGCCGGGGTGCCGCCTGCCAGCTCGCCGTTGACGTAGGTGTGGAGTATTGCCGGGGACGACGCGCTGGGCGATCGACCGGCCGTGTGACCTGCCGCACTCCGGAGCGCTGTAAGAGTTCACCCCGATGCGTCGCGTAGCCAGACCGTGACATGCTGTCGCCAAGAGGGCGTCAGGGGGATCCCTCAGGACAGGAAAGCGATCACATGCCGGACAACACCGAGCCCGGCCGCCCGGCCGCCCGGGACCTGGTCTCCGCACGGAACTGCAAGGCCCACCGGCTCGCCGCGTGGAGCCTCGCGGCGCTCGCCGCCCTGGCCGCGCTCGCCGCGGTCCTCGCCTCGACCGTCCCGCGCCGCCGGCGAGGCACCCGGCACCGCCCTTCCGAGCGGAGGTTCCCGCGCCCGGGTCCGCGCGGGAGCTGATCGCGAGCGCCCGGCTCAGGCGGCGGCCACGCGGGCGAGGTAGGCGTCGAGGAGGGCGGTGGTGCGGGCGACGGAGGCGGCCTCGGTGCGGCGCAGATCGGCCATGATCGCGGTGGGATCGGCGCCCGCGGCGCGCATCTCGGCGTCGCCACCGTGGGCCAGCCAGAGGCCGAACTCGGCGACGGTGATCTCGGGATGGAACTGCAGGCCCATCGCGCGGCCCAGCACGAACGCCTGCGAGCAGACCTCGCTGCGGGCGATCTCCACGGCGCCGGGCGGCAGGATCCAGCGGTCGTAGTGGAACTGGAACCAGGGGCCGGGGCCGACGAGCGACGGGTCGTCGGTGTCCACGTCCACCCAGCCCATCTCGGGACGCGGCGCGCGCTCGACGCGGCCGCCGAGGGCGGCGGCGAGGGCCTGGCCGCCGAAGCAGACGCCCAGCAGCGGGACGCCCGCCGCGTGCGCCTTGGCGAGCATGGCGAGTTCCGGGACGACCCAGGACGCGACGCCGGGATCGTTCACCGACCACGGCGCGCCCATGGGGACGATGAGGTCCCAGTCGAGGGGGTCGGGGTACTCCAGGCGCACGTCCGGCGTCAGGTACCGCTCGGCGGGCACGACCGCCAGTTCCTCGACGTCGTAGCCGCGCGCGGCGAGCCGGTCGGTGACCGGGCCGGCGGGCGAGGCGTGGTCGTGCTGGATGAGCAGGGCGCGCACCGGCACCTCCTTCCCCGCGCATCGTAGGAACCCGAATGAAATGGGGTCAACGGGACGGCCGGTAGCGGGCCTGCCGCGCCGCGGCGGTGCCCGGGGCCAGGCCGGTCAGCTCCCGTTCGATCGCGGCGGCGGCGCGCCGGCAGAACTCCTCCGGCTCGTCGGCGGCGTCGGGGCGCTCGTCGACCACGGCGTCCACCAGGCCGTCCCGCAGCAGGTCGGCGGACCGGACGCCCTGCGACGCGGCCATCTCCGCGGCCCGCGACGGCGTCCGGTGCACGATCACCGAGGCGCCCTCGGGCGGCAGCGGCGCGAGCCAGCCGTGCCGGGCCGCGAGCACCCGGTCGGCGGGCAGCAGCGCCAGCGCGGCGCCGCCCGTCCCCTCGCCCATCAGCAGGCACAGCGTCGGCGCCGCGAGCGTGACCAGGTCGGCGAGGCAGCGGGCGATCTCCCCCGCGAGCCCGCCTTCCTCCGCCTCCGCGGACAGCGCCGCGCCCGGCGTGTCCACCACGGTGACCAGCGGGAGCCCGAGTTCGGCGGCCAGCCCCATGCCGCGCCGCGCCGCGCGCAGGCCGTCCGGGCCGAGCGGGTGCCCGGCGCGCTGGCCGTGCCGGTCCTGCCCGACGAGCACGCACGGCGCGTCGCCGAACCGGGCCAGCGCGAGCGTCAGTCCCCGCCCGGCCTCGCCCTGCCCGGTGCCCGACAGCGGCGTGACGTCCGCGGCGCCGTACCGGAGCAGTTCCCGCACGCCGGGACGGTCCGGGCGGCGGGACCGTTCGATCGACTCCCAGGCATCGTCGCCGGCGGGCGCGCCACCCGGTGCCGCCGCGGCGTCCCGAGGCGGGCGTCCGGGCCGGGCGGACGGCGCGCACAGCACGGACAGCGCGCGCGACGCCACCTCCGCCAGGTCGTCCAAGCCCACGACGGCGTCCACGAGCCCCTTGGCCGCCAGGTTCTCGGCGACCTGGACGCCGGGCGGGAACGGCTCCCCGTACAGGCCCTCGTAGACGCGCGGCCCCAGGAACCCGATCAGCGCGCCGGGCTCGGCGGCCGTCACGTGCCCGAGCGACCCCCACGACGCGAACACCCCGCCCGTCGTGGGATGCCGCAGGTGGACGAGGTAGGGCAGCCCGGCGGCGCGGTGCGCCATGACGGCGGCGGTGATGCGGGCCATCTGGACGAACGCGGCGGTGCCCTCCTGCATCCGCGTCCCGCCCGAGGACGGCGCGGCGAGCAGCGGCAGGCGCTCGGCGGTGGCGCGCTCGACGGCCGCGACGATCCGGTCCGCGGTGGCGGCCCCGATCGACCCGGCCAGGAAGCGGAACTCCGACACGACGAACGCGACCCGCCGGCCGCGCAGCAGCCCCTCGCCGGTCAGGACCGCCTCGTCGGTGCCGGCGCGCTCGCGGGCGGCGGCGAGGTCGTCCCCGTAGGGCGTGCCGGGGGCGGGCTGCCCGGCGGGCGGGCCGTCCCAGGACGTCCAGCCGTCCTCGTCCAGCACGCGCCGCAGCAGTTCCCGAGCGCCGACCCGTTCCGTCACCGCACCTCCTCCGGCCTTCCCGGCCGATGACCGCCTTTCCAGAATGATGACCGCGTGCGCGGCCGGACGGTCACCCGGGGTGGACACTGGGATCGCCCACAGTTCAGCGAAGGGAAACGCCGTTGCCTTCGGAACGCGACGAGATCTGCTTCTCCTCCGCCCGCGACCTCGCCCGCCGCGTCCGCGACCGCGACCTGTCCGCGCGGGAGGTCGCGCAGGCGCACCTCGACCGGATCGAACGGACGAACCCGCACGTCAACGCGGTCGTCACGCTCGTTCCCGAACGGGCGTTGGAGGAGGCCCGCGCCGCCGACGAGCGGCTCGCGTCCGGCGCGGAGCCGGGGCCGCTGCACGGGCTGCCCGTCGCGCACAAGGACACCCACGCCACCGCCGGGATCCGCACCACGTCCGGGTCGCCGATCTTCGCCGACCACGTCCCGGACGCGGACGAGTTGGTCGTCGAGCGGATGCGGGCGGCGGGCGTCATCACGCTCGGCAAGACGAACGTGCCGGAGTTCGCCGCCGGGTCGCACACCTTCAACCCGCTGTTCGGGCTGACCCGCAACCCCTACGACCCGTCGCGGTCGGCGGGCGGCAGCAGCGGCGGCGCGGCGGCCGCGCTGGCGTGCGGGATGCACCCGCTCGCCGACGGCAGCGACATGGGCGGCTCGCTGCGCAATCCGGCGTCGTTCTGCAACGTGGTCGGGTTCCGGCCGTCGCCCGGCCGGGTGCCGTCGTGGCCGGTCCCGGCGGGCTGGTCGACCATGGGCGTGCAGGGGCCTATGGCGCGGTCGGTCGCGGACGCGGCGTTCCTGTTGTCGGTGCTCGCCGGCCCGGACCCGCGCAGCCCCATCGCCCTGGAGACGCCCGGCTCCGCGTTCGGCCTCCCCCTCGACCGGGACATGTCCGGCGTGCGGCTGGCGTGGGCGCCCGACCTCGGCGGCGCGGTCCCGGTCGACCCCGCCGTCACCGCCGTCCTCGAACCGGCCGTGAAGGTCTTCACCGATCTCGGCTGCGTCGTCGAGGAGGCGTGCCCCGATCTGACCGGCGCCGACGAGGTGTTCCGCACGCTGCGCGCCTGGCACTGGGACATCGTCCTCGGCCCGCTGCTGGACGAGCGCCGCGCCGACTTCAAGGCGTCCCTCGCCCGCAACATCGAGGAGGGCCGCGCCCTCACCGCCGCCGACGTCGGGCGCGCCGAGGTGCTGCACACCGCGCTGTTCCACCGCGTCCGGGAGTTCTTCGGCCGCTACGACGCGCTGCTGGCGCCGGTCAGCCAGGTGCCGCCGTTCGACGCGGACCTGGAGTATCCGGACGAGGTCGCAGGGCACGCCATGCCCGACTACCTGGAGTGGATGCGGTCATGCTTCCTGGTGTCGGCGACCGGCTCGCCCGCGCTGTCGGTGCCCGCGGGGTTCACCTCCGGCGGCCTGCCCGTCGGGCTCCAGATCGTCGGGCCGCACCGCGCCGACCTCGCCGTCCTGCGGATCGGGCACGCGTTCGAGCAGGCCACCGGCCACGCCCGCCGCCGCCCCGCCCTCGCCTGAGCGCGTCCCGCCCTCGCCTGAGCGCGCCGGGCCGCTAGTCGTCCTCAGCGGGGATGCGCAGGATGAACCGGGCGCCGCCGTCGCCGTCGGCGGCCACCAGCGTCCCGCCGTGTGCGCGCGCGATGTCGCGGGAGATGGTCAGGCCGAGGCCGGTGCCGCCCTTGTCGCGGCGCCGTCCCTCGGCCAGCCGTTGGAACCGCCAGAAGATCCGCTCCCGGTCCTCGGGCGGGATGCCCGACCCGTCGTCGCGCACCTCCAGCACCGCGTCCGGGCCGTCCCGCGCCGCGGTCACCCAGATCCGCGACCGGGCGTGCCGCTCGGCGTTGTCCAGCAGGTTCGTCAGCAGCCTGACCAGCTGCTCCGGCGTCGCGCGGACCGCGATCCCCTCCGCCGCGTCGACCTCCACCGGGACGCGCCTGTCCCGCCGCGCCACCTCGGTCCGCACCAGCGCGCCGAAGTCGACCCGCTCCCGCTCGACGTGCACGCCCGCGCCCAGCTTCGCCAGGATCAGCAGGTCGGTGACGATGCCCTGCAACCGGTCGGCGTCCGCCAGCGCCGCCCGCGCGACCGCCGGCCAGTCCTCGTCCTCCGGGTGCTGCAGCGCCAGCTCCAGCTGCGTCCGCAGCCCGGTCAGCGGGCTGCGCAGCTCGTGCGAGACGTCCCCGACGAACCCGCGCTGCCGCTCCATGACGCCCTCCAGCCGGTGCAGCGTCAGGTTCACCGACTGCGCCAGCTCCGACACCTCGTCGGACGCCTCCGGGACGGTGACCCGGCCAGGCTCGCCGCCGGTGATGTCCGCCAGCTGGTCGCTCATCTCCCGCACCGGCCGCAGCGCCCGCCGCACCGCCGCCGCCACGATCCACGCCACCAGCGCGGTCCCGACCAGCACCGCCCCCGCGAGGAGCCCGATGAACGCGCCCCTGTTGCTGGTGAACGGCGTCAGCGGGGCTCCCGCGTACACGGTCCGCCAGCCGAACGACGTCGCCACCCGTTCCCCGACCACGTAGACGTCCGTCTGGAAGCGCGGCGAGCGGATGACGTGGTCCTCGAGACGGCCCGGGATCCTCGGGGGTGGGACCTTCGGCGGGGGACGGCCGCGCAGCGCCTCGCTGGAGGCGAGCACCCGCCCCTGGTCGTCCACCACCTGCAGCAGCGTGAAGCCGGCATCCCGCACCGGCAGCAGTCCGTGCGGGTCGGTCTCGCGGACCAGCGTGACCAGGTCGCCGACCACGAGGGCACCGCGCCCGTGCAGGCCGCGGTACACGGTCCGCTGGACGGCCGTGTAGAAGACCACGACACCGGCGACGAGCACGATCGCGACCATCAGGGTCGCGGCGGCGGTGATCCGGGCCCGCACCGACCAGCTGGAGGGCGACAGCCTCTTCCCGAGAACCCGCACCCCGGCGCTCTCCCCCTCCCGTCACGCGGACGCCGGCGCCGCGCCGCGTCCCAGCGCCCGGGAGGAGTGCGCAGAACTGGTTGTTACCGGACCATTGCCCGGTGAAACCTCGCGCCGCGCGGGTGACCGATGCCCGCACGGACGGCGCCTCCCACCCCTGGGGTGCCGCCCGCGCGGGCATCGCCTTCGGTGCCGCCAGCTCGCCCTCCGCCCGCGCGCCGAGGAGGATTTCCGACGGGATCGGGCTTGCTGTCGAACGAGTCCTACTCTGCCCGTCCCCTGTGGACTGGACGCTACATCGACGTGACGATCACGTTTCCAGTTCTTCCTGGGGGAACGGGCCATATTCTGCCGATGAACGGGGATGGGTGGACGCAAGAGACGCAAGGGAGTCGGGAACACCGCCATGGACGGAGACATTCGGCCGCTCGAGCCTGCCGACCCGCGCACGGTCGGCGGGCTCACGCTGCTGGGCCGGCTCGGCTCGGGCGGCATGGGCACCGTGTATCTCGGCACCGACCCGGTGTCCGGCGGGCGCGTCGCGGTGAAGACCATCCATCCGCACCTCGCCGGGGACGAGTCGTACCGGCGGCGGTTCAAGGACGAGGCGGACCTGGCGAGCCGGGTCGCCTCCTTCTGCACGGCGCGGGTCCTCGCGCACGGCGAGGACGACGGCCGTCCCTACCTCGTCACCGACTACGTCGGGGGCATCTCGCTGCACCAGCGGCTCAGCTCGGGCGGGCCGCTGCCGCCCGCGGACCTGCACGGCGTGGCGGTCGGCGTCGCCTCGGCGCTGGCCGCGATCCACGCGGCGGGGCTGGTGCACCGCGACCTCAAGCCCGCCAACGTGATGCTGACGCTGTCCGGCTGCCGCGTCATCGACTTCGGGATCGCGCGCAGCCAGGACTCCGGCGGCGTCACCGCGGCGACCGGCAAGGTGCTCGGCACGCCCGGCTGGATGGCGCCGGAGGTGCTGCGCGGCGGCCCGGCGACCCCGGCCGCCGACATCTTCGCGTGGGGCTGCCTGATCGCGCACGCCGGCACCGGCCGGATGCCGTTCGGCGGCGACCCGGCGGCGCTGCGGGTCACCGACGCCGCACCCGACCTGTCCGGGCTGCCGGAGCCGCTGCTGCCGGCCGTCCGGTCGGCGCTGTCGCACGACCCGGCGGACCGTCCGACCGCCTCGGACCTGCTGCTGAGCCTGGTGGAGCAGCCGCAGGCGGGCGACTGGCCGGCGGCACCGCCGAACGGGGCGCCCGCCGCGGTGCCGTCGTCGCCGCCCAACGGGGTGCGGGGGCCGCGGTCCAAGACGACGCCGCCCGACGGGTCGCCGGGGAAGGCGTCGCACCCGTCCGTGGCGGCGGACGCCGCGTCCACCGACACGCGGGCGTTCAACCCGATGGGCATCGCGGGCACGCTGTCCATCAACCGCGCTCGGGTCCTCGCGGCGGCCGGGGCCGCCGCGGGGACCGTGCTGGTCGGCGCGGTCATCCTCGGGCTGACGCAGGCGAAAGGCGATCCGCACGGTCACGCCTCGACGCCGGTGAGGCCGACGGCGTCCGCGCACGCCACGAAGAAGGCGCGGACGACCGCGCCCCGGCCGACCAAGCGGGCGACGGTCCGAGTGCACTCGCCGAAGACGGCGCCGAAACAGGTCCCGAAGCAAAAGGCCAAGCATGGGAAGGGCAAGGGGAAGGGCAAGCGGCACTGACCCGCCTGCACCGGACCCGCCCGGCGCCGGCCCGGCCGCCCCGTACTCGCCCCGCTTAGGTGCGCCAGATGAGGACGAGGGCGCAGTCGTCGTCGCGGGCGGCCGCCATCCTCTCCACCAGCTCGCGGGCGCCGGTGCCGAAGCCCTGCGGGACGAGCCGTTCGGCCTCGCCCAGCAGCCGGTCGATCCCGGCGTCCAGGTCGCTGCCGGGCGACTCGACCAGGCCGTCGGTGTAGAGCATCAGCGCGTCGCCGGGACGGAGCGTCCCGCGGTCGGGGACGCAGTGCAGCTCGGGCACGATGCCGAGGACGACGCCCTTGGCCGGGCTGACCTGCCACGCGCCGCTGCCCGCGTCGAACTGGACGGCGGGCGGGTGCCCGGCCGAGCCGACCGTGTACTCCCCGGTCTTCAGGTCGACGACGACGTGCACCGCCGTGACGAATCCCTCGTCCCAGCGCTGCTTCTGGAGGTAGACGTTGCAGGCGGGAAGGAACCGGTCGGGTTGGAGCGATCCAAGCAATCCCCCGAAAGCGCCGGACAGCATCAGCGCCCGGGTGCCGGCGTCCGTGCCCTTCCCCGACACGTCGACCAGCGCGACCTCCAGCGTGTCGCCCTCCAGCGACGAGACCACGAAGTCCCCGCCGAAGGACGAGCCGCCCGCCTGGAGCATGACGACCTCCGCCGCCCAGCCGTCCGGCAGCTCGGGCATCTCGCCCTGGCGGCGCAGCCGGTCGCGCAGCTCCAGCAGCATCGAGTCGCCGCGCAGCCCCTGCACGCCGAGCTGCTGGCGGGTGCGGGCGAGGGTCAGCGCGAGCACGGCGGTGATCGACAGCGTTGCGACGATGCCGGGGCCGATCGCCTCGACGCCCCGCCACGCGTCGTAGCACACCATCGCGATGACGACCGCCAGCAGCGCGAGGAGGCTGCGGACCTTCAGCAGCAGGCCGCCGCCCAGGACGATGAGCACCAGCGCGCCGGACGGCGCCAGCCCCCGGGCGTCGTGCCCCGTCGCGATCCCGATCGCGATCGCCGCCACGGCCAGCACCGCGAAGACGTACCGCTCCCTGGTCAGCTTCCCCTGCCGCATCGCCCGGTACAGGGCGACCAGCGGCGGAATCCTGCGCAGGAAGGCGCGGATCCGCGGCGGAAGCATCTGCACCAGTCGTTGAAGCATGACTCGGGCACTGTATCGAGCATTCGCGACGGCGGGCGGGCATCCGGGCCACCGGTGACGTGTTGCAACGGTCCAGCTGCGTTCTCTGTGGGTAAGACCACGTTCGAGCCGGAGTTCGGAAACGCGAGGGAGGCGGCATATGGGGCAGCCGGGAATGCGCATCACCGTGACCGCGGCGATGCGGGCGCGGGACGTCTCGCGTCCATGGCCCGACGGTGCCGAGGCGTCACCCCCGGGCGCCGACCCCGGCGAGCCCCCGCGCGCCGAGCCGGCCAGGCGGTCCCGGGCCGCGAAGAACGAGCGGCGCCGCCTCGACAAGCGCGGCGGCGCCCGGAAGGCCCCGGAGAACGAGCTGTAGTTCCCGCCCCTCCCGGGCGGGAACCACGCGTTCCCTCAGATCAGCGGGTTCGGAGAGGTCAGCCCTCGTCCGGCAGCGGCGGCAGCTCGCCGGTCCGCTCGTAGTCGCCGAGCATGGTGATGCGGCGGGTGTGCCGCTCCTCGCCGGAGTACGGCGTGGTCAGGAACAGCTCGACGAACCGCGTCGCGGTGTCCGCGTCGTGCTGCCGCGCGCCCAGGCTGATCACGTTGGCGTCGTTGTGCTCGCGGGCGAGCGTCGCGGTGTCCTCGTTCCAGACCAGCGCGGCCCGCACGCCCTTCACCTTGTTGGCCGCGATCGCCTCGCCGTTGCCGGAGCCGCCGATCACGATGCCGAGCGCGCCCGGCTCCTCCGCCGTCCGCTGGGCCGCCCGCAGCACGAACGGCGGGTAGTCGTCCACGGCGTCGTACGCGAACGCGCCGCAGTCGACGGGCTCGTGCCCGTTGGCTTTCAGCCAGGAGACCAGGTGCTCCTTCAGCTCGAAGCCGGCATGGTCGGTTCCCAGAAACACGCGCATGCGCCCGATTCTCGCAGGCCCGCGGACCCGGCGCGCGCCGGGGTCATGAGGCCCTTTTCACACGCGGACGACCTTGCCGGCCCGGCGGGCGGCACCGCTGACGTGCGCGCTCACTGGGGCGGGGGCATCGGGCCCGGGTCGCGGGGCAGGTCGGGCTTGCGGTCGACCATCGTCCGGTCGGCGAGGTCGTCGTCCTCGTCGTCGTCCTCGTCGTCGTCCTCCTCGCGGGCCGCGTTCTCCTCGCGGGCGGCGTTCTCCGGGGCGGCGCCCGCAGCGGCGGCGTCCTGCGGCGCGGACTCCTCGGAGTCGTGCGCCTCCGGTTCCTCGCCGTCCCGCGGCGCGGCCGCTTCCGGCTCGGGTGCGGGCACGGCCGTCTCCGCGGCGGCCTCCGGTGCCGGAGCCTGGGCCGGGACGCCGGGCTGCGGCACCGGAACGCCGGGCTGCGGCGGGACGGGCACGCCGTCCCATCCGGGCGACTGCGACGGGCGGGCCGGCGGGACGTACGGGACGGCGGCCGGGTGCTGCGGCGGCAGGCCCGGCCGGTCGGGTCCCGTCGGCATCGGCTGCGGCGCGCCCTGCGGCAGCCCCGGCGGAAGGCCCGGCTGCATCCCCTGCTGCGGGACGCCCGGCTGCTGGCCGTAGGGCTGCTGCCCGTACGGCTGCGGAGCGTAGGGCTGCTGCATCGGGCCGGCCTGCTGCGGGGCGTACGGCTGCTGCGCGCCGTAAGGCTGCTGCGGCGCGTACTGTCCGAACTGCTGCGGGACGGCCTGGCCGCGAGAACGGCTGAGCAGGAAGCCCGCGAGCGCTCCGATCCCCGCGAGCCACCCGTACAGCAGGCCGGAGGCGGCCCCTGCCTGGAGCGACTCGAAGAAGTTGCGGCTCACCGACCCGTTGGAGTACTTGACCGACCAGTTCAGCAGCAGTCCGGACACGCCCCCGGCGACGCCGCCCGCGACGACCGCGGCCCACCAGCCGGTGATCAGCGCGCCGAGCAGGCCGCGCTCGGGATCGATCGTCCGGGCGCCGGCCAGCACGAGGACCGCCACCACCGCGAACAGCAGCAGCGTGGTGAAGTCGTCCGACACGACGAAGCGCCAGTCCAGGCCGCGCGGCGGAGTGAAGCGCCAGGCGACGAAGAGCAGCCGGGCCACCAGCGGGCCGAGGCCCTCGTCGTACTTGAAGTCGCTCTTGTTGATCGCGTCGATGACCCACTGGTTGCCGAGGAGCAGGGCCAGCACCAGAAGGGGCACCAGCGAGCCGCCCGACATCATGAACATCCGCCGCGTCGTCATGGCGGGCAGAGTAGTGCGGTTCATGGGCCGCCGGTAGGCCCGGCGTCACCCGGCGTAGGCGACCGGGAACCGGAACTCGGGATCGACCTGCGCGGCGAGGTCCTCGCCGGTCGCGCGGTTCGCCCAGCTGCGCGCGTTCTTGAGGTGGAACTCGACGGCCTGCCGCTGGAACCGGTCCCAGTCCTTGGGCTGCGCGTCGACCTCGGCGAGCATCCGGCCGAGGGCGGCCTCGTTGCCGTCCTCCAGCACCGCGCCGGACCGCCCCTGCTCCATCGCCCGGACGGCGGCGGACTGGCCGAGCCAGACGAGCAGGTCGTCGCCGACGTGCTCGCGCAGGTAGTCGACGTCGTCCTCGGACTGCACCTTGTTGCCGACGACGCGGATGGCGACGTCGTAGTCGCGGGCGTACTCGACGTACTGGCGGTAGACGCCGACGCCCTTCCGGGTCGGCTCGGCGACCAGGAACATCAGGTCGAACCGGGTGAACAGCCCGGACGCGAACGTGTCGGCGCCCGCGGTCATGTCCACGACGACGTACTCGCCGGGGCCGTCCAGCAGGTGGTTGAGGTAGAGCTCGACCGCGCCGGTCTTGGAGTGGTAGCAGGCGACGCCGAGGTCCTCGTCCTCGAACGGGCCGGTGACCAGCAGCGTCGCCCCGCCCACCTCCTGCCCCAGGGCGTGCACCGGGTCGTCGCCGCGCAGCCGCAGCAGCCGCGACCCGGTGCCCGCCGGGGTGGTCTTGACCATGGTGGACGCGGAGCCGATGCGCGGGTTGTCGCCCCGCAGGTACTCCTTGATCTCGGCGAGGTGGGCGCCCAGCGCCGGGATCTTGGCGGCCTGGTCGTCGTCCATGCCGAGCGCCGCGCCGAGGTGCTGGTTGATGTCGGCGTCGATGGCGACCACCGGCAGCCCGCGCAGCGCGAGGTGCCGGACGAACAGCGACGAGAGGGTGGTCTTGCCGCTGCCGCCCTTGCCGACGAACGCAACCTTCACGAATGCCCCCGTTTCGGATATGAAAACCGTTGCCATTTTCTCGGAGCACCGAGTCTGGCGGAGGGGCACCGGCGAGGCAACCGGAACGGCCGAAGCCGCACGCACAATAGTGCGCACGGTTATCTTCAGATCACCCGCAGTCGTCCTGCTCCCCGTGCACGCGGGGGTGGTCCGCCGTCGGTGGACGCGACCGCGACAACGCCATCTGGGCGACTGCGGGCACCGAATCAGTCGAAGATCGGTTCGCTGGTACGCGTGCGCTTCAGTTCGAAGAAGCCCGGCGTGGAGGCCACCGCGACGACGCCGTCCCACAGCTTCACGGCCGCCTCGCCGCGCGGGATCGGCGACACGACCGGGCCGAAGAACGCGCTGCCCTCGACCTCGATCACCGGGGTGCCGACCTCCTGGCCGACCCGGTCGATGCCGTCCTTGTGGGACGCGCGCACCGCCTCGTCGTACGCCGTGGACTCGGCGGCGTCGGCGAGCGCCGGGTCGAGGCCCGCGGCGGTGAGCGCGGCCTCGAAGTACTCGCGGTCGAACTTCTGCCTCTCGTGGTGGCGGCGCGTGCCCAGCTCCGTGTAGAGACTGCCCAGCACCTCGGCGCCGTACTTCTGCTCGGCGGCGATGCACACGCGCACCGGCTTCCACGCGTCGGCGAGGCCCTTGCGGTACTCCTCGGGGATGTCCTTGTCCTCGTTGAGGACGGCCAGGCTCATCACGTGCCAGCGCACCTCGATCGGGCGCAGCTTCTCGACTTCCAGGATCCAGCGCGAAGTGATCCACGCCCATGGGCACAACGGGTCGAACCAGAAGTCCACGGGTGTGGGAGCGTCCTGCGGCAACGTCGCCTCCTACGGCTGCTCGAGCGTCATCGGTGAGATCTCCCCACCGACAACCCGGCCCCCGCCGCACTGATTCCCGTCCGCGGGCGCGGAAAGGCCGTGGCGTGCGGACCTCGTACCCGGCCGGTTGGTAGACATGAGGTCAGCAAAGAAATAAGCCGACCAAGGAGTACATGTGGCAGGCAACCTCACGCGCGACGAGGCGCGGGAACGGGCCCGGCTGCTCACCGTCGAGTCGTACGCGGTCGAGCTGGACCTCACCACCGGCGACGAGCGGTTCGGCTCGACCACCGCGATCCGGTTCGGCTGCGCGGAGCCGGGCGCGTCGTCCTTCGTCGACCTGCACGGCGCCGTCGTCCGCGAGGCGACGCTGAACGGCGAGGCGCTGGACCCCGCGTCCTACGACGGGGAGAAGGGCCGCCTCCCGCTGCCCTCCCTGGCCGCGCAGAACGAGCTGCGCGTCGTGGCGGACTGCGCCTACTCCCGCTCCGGCGAGGGCCTGCACCGGTTCGTCGACCCGGTGGACGGGAGCGTCTACCTCTACACGCAGTTCGAGACGGCCGACGCGCACCGGATGTACACGTGCTTCGACCAGCCCGACCTCAAGGCGACCTTCGAGCTGGCGGTGAAGGCGCCGCAGGACTGGCAGGTCGTCACGAACGAGACCCCCGAGACCGTCGAGGGCGGGACGTGGCGCTTCCTGCCCACCCCGCAGATCTCCACCTACATCACCGCGCTCATCGCCGGGCCGTACCACGCCGTCCGCGACGAGTACCGCCGCGACGACGGCACCGTCATCCCGCTCGGCGTGTACTGCCGGGCGTCGCTCGCCGAGCACCTCGACGCCGAGGCCATCGTCGACGTGACGCGGCAGGGCTTCGCCTACTTCGAGAAGGTCTTCGGCCGCCCCTACCCGTTCAGCAAGTACGACCAGCTGTTCGTGCCGGAGTTCAACGCGGGCGCGATGGAGAACGCCGGCGCCGTCACGTTCCTGGAGGACTACGTCTTCCGGTCCCGGGTCACCGACGCCTCCTACGAGCGGCGCGCGGAGACGATCCTGCACGAGATGGCGCACATGTGGTTCGGTGACCTGGTCACCATGCGCTGGTGGGACGACCTGTGGCTGAACGAGTCGTTCGCCACCTACATGAGCGTGCTGTGCCAGTCCGAGGCCACCAAGTGGACGGGCTCGTGGACGACGTTCGCGAACCTGGAGAAGGCGTGGGCGTACCGGCAGGACCAGCTGCCGTCCACGCACCCGATCTCCGCCGACATCCCCGACATCCGGGCCGTCGAGGTGAACTTCGACGGGATCACCTACGCCAAGGGCGCGTCCGTCCTGAAGCAGCTGGTGGCCTATGTCGGCCGCGAGAACTTCCTTGAGGGCGTGCGCCGGTACTTCGACCGGCACGCGTGGGGCAACACCGTCCTCACCGACCTGCTGGACGCGCTGGAGGAGACGTCCGGCCGCGACCTGGCGTCCTGGTCGAAGGAGTGGCTGGAGACCGCCGGCGTCAACACGATGCGGCCCGAGTACGAGGTCGACGCCGACGGGAACTTCTCCTCGTTCGCCGTGCTGCAGGAGGCCAAGGCCGACTACCCGACGCTGCGCTCGCACCGCCTGGCGATCGGCCTGTACGACCGGACCGGTGACGGGCTCGTCCGGCGCGAGCGCGTCGAGCTGGACGTGGTCGGCGCCCGCACGGAGGTGCCGCAGCTCGTCGGGCAGAAGCGTCCCGACCTGGTGCTGGTCAACGACGACGACCTCACCTACGCCAAGGTCCGGCTGGACGAGCACTCGCTGAAGACGCTGGTGGAGCACATCGGCGACATCAAGGAGAGCCTGCCGCGGGCGCTGTGCTGGTCGGCGGCGTGGGACATGACGCGCGACGCGGAGATGGCGACGCGCGACTACGTCCGGCTCGTCGCGAAGGGCATCCGCGGCGTCACCGACATCTCGGTCACGCAGACGCTGCTGCGGCAGGCGCGGACGGCCGTCCAGCAGTACGCCGACCCGTCCTGGCGCAAGGAGGGCCTGGCGCTGCTCGCCGACACGCTCTTCGAGCTGGCCCGCGAGGCCGCGCCCGGCTCGGACCTTCAGCTGGCGTACACGCAGGCGTTCGCGGCGTCCGCGGTCAGCGAGGAGCACCTGGCGTACGTCCGGGCGCTGCTGGACGGCTCGCGGTCGCTCGACGGGCTGACGGTCGACACCGACCTGCGGTGGGCGCTGCTGCGCCGCCTGGTCGTCACCGGCAAGGCGGGCGAGGCGGAGATCGACGCCGAGCACGAGCGGGACCGGACGGCGGCGGGCGAGCGGCACGCCGCCGGCTGCAAGGCCGCGATCCCGACCGCCGAGGCCAAGGCCGCCGCGTGGGACCGGGTCATCGGCGGGACGCTGCCGAACGCCGTCTACCGGGCGACGCTCGGCGGCTTCGTGGAGCCGGACCAGGCGGACCTGCTCGTCCCGTACGTGGACAAGTACTTCGCCGAGGTCGGCCGGGTGTGGAAGGAGTGGACCAGCGACATGTCCCAGACGTTCGCGGAGGTCGCCTACCCGTTCCTGGTGATCGAGCAGTCCACGATCGACCGCACCGAGTCCTACATCGCGGAGGAGAAGCCGCCCGCGGCGCTCGCCCGGCTGCTGTCGGAGGGCCGTGACGGCGTGGCGCGCGCGCTGCGCGCGCGGGCGAAGGACGCCGCGGCGGGCTGACGCCGCCGCCCCTGTCGCAACCCCCGTGGCCATGCGATCGTTGCAGGGTCACGGGGGTCCGCGGAGAGGGGATGGTGGCGTGGAGACGGCGCGGGACGTGCTGACGGCGCTGGCACGGCGGTACGCGTTCGGGGACCTGGAGGCGCTGATCGCCGACGGGACGCTCGTCCCGGACGGGCGGGCGAAGGCCGTCGCGCCGCTGTGCGCGTTCGGGCAGCGCGTCCTGGACCTGGACGCCGAGGACTTCGGGATGCCCGAGGCCGCCGGGGAGGTGCCGCGCGACCTGCTCGACCGGGCCCGCGCGAGCCGGATGCCGCAGGCGCCCAAGGAGCGGCCGCGCGGCGCGCTGGCGAGCCTGCGGCCCGCCTACGCGCTGCTGCTGGAGGTCATCGCGATCCGCTGGCACCGGCGCGACATGGCCGCGCTGGTCGCCGCCGTGCACATCGCCAGCGAGTACCTGCCGCTGCTGGCGTGGGAGCCGGTCCTCGGGCACGCGGGCGACCCGGCGCTGATCGGCGCGTCGGTGAACGGGGACGGCAGCCGGTTCGGCGTCCCGATCGCGCCGGGCTCGCCGCGCGAGTGCGACCACACCCGCCCGGAGCGGTCGGCGTGCGAGCGGACGCTCCGCGTCGCCAAGGAGCCGCCGCCCGGCTGGCGCGCCTACCTGGACCGGCAGCACAGCCAGGTCGCGGCCGCCCTGGGCGACTGCGCGGCCCGCTGCCGCACGCCGTGCACCGTCATGACGCGGCTGGACGACCGGGTCCGCGAGGACCTCACCGAGCGCTGCCGGCTGGCGGCGGAGTTCACCGACGGCGCGCTGGTGAAGCTGCGGCACGCCGCGCCGGTCGGGCACGGCTTCGGCGTCCCCTCCCCCGAGGAGGTCGAGACGGCCTGGGCGCGGGCCCGCAGGTCCCTGTCCCACCAGCCGCTGGGCAAGGCGGCCCTGGACGGCCCGGACGACGACGGCTACCCGCTGCCGGGGCTGCCCGCGCTGTTCTCGGCGATCGCGTCGGCGCCGATCGTGCCGGACACGCTCCTGCACGACGTCACCAGGCGGATCATGAAGAGTCTCGGCTGATCCGCTCCAGCACGTCGCGGACCACCGGGTCCTCGACGAGGTCGTCCAGAAGGACGGGCCGGCCCTGCGCGTCGGCGAGGGGGACGCGCCAGTTCGGGTACTCGTCGATCGTGCCGGGCTGGTTCTGGGTGCGGCGCTCGCCGACCGCGTCGGCGAGCGAGACGCCGATGAGGCGGGCGGGGGTGCGGCCGAGGAAGGCGTGGAGGGCCGAGACCACCTGCCGGTCGTAGGCGTCCGAGCCGTCCGCGAGCGCCCGCAGCACCTCGTCGGGCGGGTCGGGCAGCAGGCCCTCGGCGTGGAGCACGCCGAGCCAGGCGGCGAGCTGCTCGCGGTGGTCGGCGGTCTCGTCGGCGAGGGGGCGGGTGAGCAGACCGAGGCGGTCGCGCAGCGCGATGTGGTCGCCGTGCAGGAACCCGGTGATCGGCGGCATGTCGTGGGTGCCGACCGTCGCCAGCGACGGCTCCCGCCACTGCTCCGCCGGCTTCGGGCCGCCCTTCGCATCGCGCTCGAACCAGAGCAGCGACGTGCCGAGGACGCCCCGGTCGGCGAGGTCGTCGCGGACCTCCGGCTCGACGGTGCCGAGGTCCTCGCCGACGACGAGGGCGCCCGCCCGGTGGGCCTCCCACACCAGGCAGCCGAGCATCGCGTTCCGGTCGTAGCCGACGTACGTCCCCTCGGCGGGCGAGGCGCCCTCGGGGATCCACCACAGCCGGGACACCTGCATCGCGTGGTCGAGGCGGAGCCCGCCGCCGTGCCGCAAGGCCGCCGCCAGCATCTCCCGGTAGGGGACGTAGGCGTTCTCGGCGAGCGTGGTCGGCCGCCACGGCGGCTGCCCCCAGTCCTGGCCGCGCTGGTTGAACTCGTCCGGGGGCGCGCCGACGCTCATCCCCGACGCGAGCTCGTCCCGGTAGATCCAGGCGTCGGCGCTGCCCTGCGCCACCCCCACGGCCAGGTCGTGGACGATCCCGGCGGGCATCCCCGCGTCGCGAGCGGCCTTCTGGGCACCGGCGAGCTGCTGGTCGAGGCGCCATTGCAGCCACGCGTGGAAGTCGGCGCGCGCGTAGTGGCGCGGCTCGTCCAGGACCGCGCGCCCGTGCGCGTCCTGGAGGGCGGGCGGCCATCGCCGCCAGTCGGTCGTCCCCTGCTCCTCGCTGATCGCGCACCAGGTGGTGAAGTCGCGCAGCGCGGCGCCGTGGCGCTCGCGGAAGGCGGCGAAGGCGGGGTCGTCGCGGACGCCCGGCGACGACCGGTACATCGCCTCCAGCGCCTCCAGCTTCGCCGTCCACACGGCGTCCCTGTCGAGCGGGCCGTCGAGCGAGCGCAGCCGCGCGGCCATGGCCGCGAACCGTTCCCTGCCTTCGGGAGGCAGTGCCGCGTACTCCGGCATGTCCTCGATGCGCAGGTAGAGGGGGGCGGGGAAGCGGCGGCTCATCGGCGAGTACGGCGACGGGCTGACGGGCGGCATCGGCTCCGCGGCGTGCAGCGGGTTCGCGACGACGAAGCCTGCGCCGAGGTCGCGGCCGACCCAGGCCGCGAGGTCGGCGAGGTCGTGCAGGTCGCCGAGCCCCCACGACCCGCGCGACCGCAGCGAGTACAGCTGGACGGTCAGCCCCCACATCCGCGGCGGGCGCGGCAGGGACGCGGGCGCCACGAGGAGCGCCGCGCCGTCCTCCCGGTTCCCCTGCCGGACGCGGATGCGGTGCCATCCGAGCGGGACGTCGCCCTCGCTCCCGTCCAGGGGCACAGGGCTTCCGGGGGCGTGCTCGGCGGACGGCTCCGACAGGACGTCGGGCCCGCCGGGCTCGATCCGCACGTCCAGGTCGCCGGCGGGCCGCAGGGTCCGGCGCAGCAGCGCGAGGATCCGGTCGGCGGTGCGCCCGCCGCCCGCGTCGCGGCGGACCACGATGGTCGGCGGCAGGGTCCGCGACCGTTCCCGGTGCCGCTCCAGCTCGGCGCGGACGGCGGACGGGGACGAGGCGTCCACCCCGAGCGCGCCGAGGACCGCGACCAGGGTGCCGGGCGGGACGTCCGCCGCCCGGCCCCGCCAGTCGGTGTACCGCGTCGCGACCCGGTGGAGCCCGGCCAGCCTGTTCAGTTCGTCGTCAGCCACGCCTGCACCCATGCCCCGGCGGCGCCAGGCCAAGCGCGGGCCGGGACGGGCTCACGCGTCCCAGATGGGCGGCTTGCGGCCCGCCCAGGGGCGCGCCTCCTCCAGCTGCGCGGACAGCGAGATCAGCGTCCCCTCGCCGCCGAGCCGCCCCGCGAGCATGATCCCGATGGGCAGCCCGTCGGCGTTCCAGTGCAGCGGCACGTTGACGGCGGGCTGCCCGGAGATGTTGTAGGCGGCGCAGAACGGGGTGAACAGGGTCTGGCGCCGGAAGTTCTCCTCGGGCTCCTGGTCGTGGAAGTGGCCGACGGGGACGGGCGGCTGCGCGAGCGTCGGGTGCAGGATCGCGTCGAACTCGTCCATGACCGGGAACGCGGCGCGCAGCGCGCCCTGGAGCGCGGCGTGCGCCCGGAACAGCTGCGGCGCGGTCGTGGCGTTCCCGCGCTCGCGGAGCCACCGCGTGAGCGGCTGGAGCAGGTGCTCGCGCCCGTCCGGGACGGGCGTCATCGTGGCCATGACGCCCCAGAGCAGCTCGAAGTGCGGGACCATCTCGGGCCCGAGCACCGGCGGCAGCTCCACGACCTCGTGCCCGAGGTCCTCCAGCAGCGCGGACGCCTCCTCGTAGGCGGCGACGCAGTCCGGGTGCACCTCGGCGCCGGGCACGGCGGGCCGCATGCTTCGGGCGATCCGGAGCCGTCCCGGCGGGCGGCCGGCGTACGACAGGAACGTGCCCTCGACGGGCGGGGCCGCGTAGAGGTCGCCGGGCATCGGCCCGGCCATGACGTCCAGCAGCAGGGCGGCGTCCTCGACGCTCCGGGCGATCGGCCCGTTGGTGGACAGCCCGAACAGGTCGGGGACGATCGGCCCCTGGGAGATCCGGCCGCGGGTCGGCTTGATCCCGAACAGGCCGCAGACGCTGCTCGGGATGCGGATGGAGCCGCCGCCGTCGCTGCCCTGCGCGACCGGGGCCAGCCCCGACGCGACGGCCGCGGCGGCGCCGCCGCTGGAGCCGCCCGCCGACCTGGCCGTGTCCCACGGGGTGCGGGCGGGCGGCGCGACGTCGCCCTCGGTGTAGCAGGGCAGCCCGAATTCCGGCACGGCGGTCTTGCCCGGCATGACCGTTCCGGCCGCGCGCAGCAGCCGCACGACGCTGTCATCCGCAAATCCGGTCAAATCGGCAAAAACGGATGAACCAGAAGTCATCCGCACGCCGTCCACCATGTTCAGGTCCTTGACCGGAACCGGCACCCCGAGCAGCGGCGGCAGGTCCGCCGGGTCAGCGGCGTCCAGCACCGCCTTCTCGGCCCGCGCGGCCTGCTCGCGCGCCGCCTCCGCGGTGACCGTCACATAGGCGCCCACCTGCGGGTTCAGCCGTTCGATGCGGTCCAGGTAGTGGTCGGTCAGCTCGACCGGGGACAGCCGCCCCGAGCGGACGGCGTCAGCCGCCTCCCTAGCGCCGAGGTCATGGAGATGTGTCACGAACCGGAACGCTAGACCGCTCGACCGCGGGCATCAAAAAGCAGAGACTCTCTGCCAGGGAAGAGGTGGTAGAAGACTCACGTACCCGCCGTGCGCGGAAGTCAATCACTCACGTCCGGCGACAAAAGATTAACCCTGCATGACTAGTCGCCGACGCGCATGATGATTACTCTGCGCTCGGAGGATCATGCCCCCGATAGGAAAGGGATACGGAGCGTCACTTATGGCGATCACGGAGCGGGGCGACACGCAGCAGGCGCGGGGACAGCCCGTGGACGACCCCGAGCAGCTGGACGAGGCGCAGGAGCAGCCCCCCATGCAGGAGCCGGAGAAGCGTCCCCCCGGCGACCGGACGCCCACCGCGATGCTCGCCGACCCCCGGGTCCGGACCTGGGCGTGGCGGATCGGCGTCGCCGTGGCGGTGCTCATCGTCGTCACCCTGGTGTTCGGCGGCAGGCTCGGCATCACCGCGGCGGTCCTCGCGGTCGTCGTGGACGTCGTCCGCCGGTCCCGCCGGAACTCCAGCATCCCGGCCTGGCAGAAGTCCTCGGCCGCCGAACGGCGCACCGAGAAGCAACTCAGGTCGCTGCAGCGCAACGGCTACCTCGTGCTGCACGCCCGGGCCGTCCCGCGCGACGACGAGGGTGTCAGCGACGGGCGGATCGACCACCTGGTGATCGGGCCGAGCGGCGTCTACGCCATCGACTCCGAGAAGTGGGACAAGCGCCTCCCCGTGCGCACCCTGTCCCACCGCAAGCTCTTCCACGGCCCCTTCAACAAGAAGGACCGGCTGGACGAGGCGCGCTGGGAGGCCGACCAGGCCAGCAAGATCATCGGCGGGCAGGTCGGGTTCGAGGTGCCCGTGCAGCCCTCGGTGGCCATCTACGGGCCGTCCATCCCGTGGAAGGTCATGCGGGTCAGGGACGTCGACGTGTACGCGGGCAACCGGGCCCGCTCGTACCTGCGCCGCCGCCCCAAGATCCTCACCGACACCGACGTCCAGCGGATCTTCCAGGCGGCGGAGAAGGCGCTGCCGCCCAAGTACGGCTGATCCCGCGGCAGCGGACCCGCCACGACACCGGATCCCGCAACGGCGCGGGACTCCGTCAACCCGGGGCGGCCCTGTCCCTGGGCCGCCCGAACGCTCGAAGCCGAGCCCACCGGGCCCCTCGCGGGCCCGGCTCCTTCCCGCCGGCCCACCGAGCACCCCGGCCCGCCGAGCACCCGGCCCGCCGAGCCGCCCTCCCCGGCCTCCGGCCCCTGACCCGATCGTCGCCGTGCCCGGCTTTTCCAAGCTCCGGCCCCGACCTTGTAGCATCGGATGACACAGGCCGGCCCGCGCGCGACCTCCGCTGAGCCGGCGGCAGCGTCGCGATCCGCCGCTGAGAGCTTCCACCGCGCACCGCTCGCTCCCGCCCGCCGACCCCGGCGCGGCGACGCGTCCGGCGGCACGGCACCACGGCACAGGTTGGAGAGGTCTTAAGATGCCCCCGCTCAGGTCACGTACGGTCACCCATGGCAGGAACATGGCGGGCGCCCGCGCGCTCATGCGGGCCAGCGGCGTCGAACGCGAGGACTTCGGCAAGCCGATCGTCGCGGTGGCCAACAGCTTCACCCAGTTCGTGCCCGGCCACGTCCACCTCGACGAGGTCGGCAAGGTCGTCGCCGGCGCCGTCCGCGAGGCCGGCGGCGTGCCCCGCGAGTTCAACACGATCGCGGTGGACGACGGCATCGCCATGGGCCACGACGGCATGCTGTACTCGCTGCCGTCCCGCGAGGTGATCGCCGACGCCGTCGAGTACATGGTCAACGCGCACTGCGCCGACGCCCTCGTCTGCGTCTCCAACTGCGACAAGATCACCCCGGGCATGCTGCTGGCCGCGATGCGGCTGAACATCCCCACCGTGTTCGTCTCCGGCGGCCCGATGGAGGCCGGCAAGCCCGTCGAGGGCGTGATGGACGGCAACAAGCTCGACCTGATCGACCCGATCATCGCCTCCGCCGACGCGTCGCTGGCCGACGACAAGCTGCTCGAGATGGAGGAGAGCGCCTGCCCGACCTGCGGGTCGTGCTCCGGCATGTTCACCGCCAACTCGATGAACTGCCTCACCGAGGCGATCGGGCTGGCCCTGCCCGGCAACGGCACCGTCCTCGCCACCCACACCGCCCGCCGCCGCCTCTACGAGGACGCCGGCCGCACCGTCGTGGAGATCGCCCGCCGCTACTACGACGGCGACGACGAGTCCGTCCTGCCGCTGAACATCGCCACCCGCGACGCGTTCGAGAACGCCATGACCCTCGACGTGGCCATGGGCGGCTCCACCAACACGATCCTGCACCTGCTGGCCGCCGCCTACGAGGGCGGCGTCGACTTCGGCCTCACCGAGATCGACGAGCTGTCCCGCCGCGTGCCGTGCATCTGCAAGCTCGCCCCGGCGACCGGCAAGTACCACGTCGAGGACTGCCACCGCGCCGGCGGCATCCCCGCCCTGCTCGGCGAGCTGCACCGCGCCGGGCTGCTGCACGACACGGCGCGCTCGGTCCACTCGGCGTCGCTGACCGAGTTCGTCGACAAGTGGGACGTCCGCTCCCCGAACGTGCTGCCCGAGGCCGTCGAGCTGTTCCACGCCGCGCCCGGCGGCGTCCGCAGCACCTCCGCGTTCTCGCAGAGCGCCCGCTGGGAGGAGCTGGACCTCGACCGCGAGAACGGCTGCATCCGCTCCGTCGAGCACGCCTACACCGCCGACGGCGGCCTCGCCGTGCTGCGCGGCAACATCGCCCCCGACGGCGCGATCGTCAAGACCGCCGGCGTGGACGAGGAGCTGTGGACCTTCACCGGCCCCGCCGTCGTCTTCGAGTCGCAGGACCAGGCCGTCGAGGGCATCCTCGGCGGCAAGGTCAAGGCCGGCGACGTCGTCGTCATCCGGTACGAGGGCCCGAAGGGCGGCCCCGGCATGCAGGAGATGCTGTACCCGACGAGCTTCCTGAAGGGCCGCGGGCTCGGCAAGGCGTGCGCGCTGATCACCGACGGGCGGTTCTCCGGCGGCACGTCCGGGCTGTCCATCGGGCACGCCTCCCCCGAGGCCGCCGGCGGCGGGACCATCGCCCTCGTCGAGGACGGCGACCGGGTGGTGATCGACATCCCGAACCGGACGCTGGAGCTGGACGTCCCGGCCGACGAGCTGGAGACCCGCCGCGAGAAGCTGCTCGCCGACCTCGGCGGCTACCGGCCCCGCAACCGGGACCGCAAGGTCAGCGCGGCACTGCGGGCCTACGCCGCGATGGCGACGTCGGCGTCCACCGGCGCGGCCCGCGACGTCTCGCAGCTGGACTGACGGCGATCCCGGCGCAGGGGCCTGGCCTGGGGGCTCGGCCCCGGCGGCCGTGCTCGGCGAGCACGGCCGCCGGGGCATTACCCGTCGAGTAATCGCCGCCATTCCCTTCCTGGCCGATAGTGGATCATGTCAGCGGGGCCGCCCCTCCGGGCGGCCCCGGGATCCACGACCCGGAGGAGTCACGATGACCGCCTACGCCCTCGGCCACCTGCGCACCCAGTCGCCGATCCACGACGACGTGCTCACCTACATGGAGCGCATCCAGGCCACCATGGACCCGTTCGGCGGCCGCTTCATCGTGCACGGCGAGACCCCCGACGTGCGGGAGGGCACGTGGGAGGGCGACCTGATCCTGCTGGAGTTCCCGGACATCGAGAGCGCCCGGGCCTGGTACGACTCGCCCGCCTACCAGGAGATCAAGCACCTGCGCGCCGACCACGTCCCGGGCACGATCATGCTGATCGACGGCTGCGGCCCCGACCACGACAGCGCCGCCATGGCCGCCGGGATCCGCGCCGCGCTCGCCCAGCAGGGCTAGCGCGCCGCGCCCCCGGGATCGGGGCGACGCAGCGCCGAGGTGGGGCGAGGGCCAGGGGCTGCCTCGAAGTGGCCTCGGCCGCGTGCGCGAACGCGTGACCTGGCCGGTGGAGCGAAGCCGGAGGCGAGCGGAGCCGGGCAGATCGCGAAGCGATGCCGCGTTCGCCCAGGCCCGGTCACGTAGCGAGCCGCCAGGCGAGCGAAAGTGGGCCGGACCTGTGAAACACAGCCTAGGAGCAGCAGCCCCCGCCGCAGCAGCCGCCGCCCGCGCTCGGCGGAGGCGCGGGGGCGCCGCCGCGGGACGTGCCGGTCACGGCGACCGTGGACAGCAGCTTCACCGTGTCGTCATGGCCGGCCGGGCAGGTCGCCGGGTCCGACGCGTTGATCATCGGGCGGGAGACCTCGAACGTCGACCCGCACGCGCGGCAGCGGTAGTCATAGCGTGGCACGAGGACAGGATACGGTCACGCGGCCGCCCCGGTCACGCCGCCGGCTCGGTCACGTACGGCGCCCACTGGGGGTCGCCGTCGTGGACGATGCCGATCAGCCGCCAGTGCGCCCCGCGCGGGACGCCGGGGGTCATCCCGAGCGTCCAGCCGAGTTCGGACAGCAGCCGGTCGGCCTTGCGGTGGTTGCAGGTCATGCAGGACGCGACGCAGTTCTCCCAGACGTGCTTGCCGCCGCGGCTGCGCGGATGGACGTGGTCGATGGTCTCGGCGCGGCGGCCGCAGTAGACGCAGCGGAAGTTGTCGCGGCGCATGAGGGCGGCGCGGGTGAGCGGGACGCGGGTCCGGAACGGGATCCGGACGTAGCGGCGGAGCCGGATCACCGACGGGACCTCGACCTCCATGGTCGCCGAATGCAGGGTGGCCCCCGAGACGTCGTGGTGGACGATCTCGGCCTTCTCCCGGAGCACGAGGCAGACCGCCCGCCGCAGCGGGAGCGTGGTGAGTGGTTCGTACGTCGCATTCAGGAGAAGGACCTGTCTCATCAGACGGCCTCCGCCGGCGTGTCGGGTTTCGCCTCGGCGGACGCGGCTGACCGCGCCTCGCACCGAGGCCCGAATATTGTCTCCGGCACCTGCGCACTCGCCATGAGGACCTCCCCAGAGGCGAACCGACCTGGAATCAGTGTGGCGGCTGAGGGAGCCCGACCGCTACCCCAAATATCCCCATCGAAGGGCCAGATCGAACGCAAAAACCCAGGCATTGCGCGCCGGGCGCCCTGCCGGACGCCCTACAGACCGCCTTGCCAAGCCCTGCTGGCCGCCCTGCCGGGCGGCTTGATCGGGCGGATGGCCCGCACCGGTGAATACAGTGCATCCTTGGCCTCCCCCTTCTCAGTCGAAGGGTTCTCACGGCTCACGCCGTGAGGGTTTCTGCTTCGTCGCCGACGGCCCCGTCCGGGAGGACTCCCGTTGGGGTCTTACACCAGCTCCACAGACGGACACCGCCAACCCGGCGGCCAGAAGGTTGCGTGCCGCGTTCACGTCCCGGTCATGGGTCGCCGCGCAGCCATCGCATGTCCATTCGCGGACGTTGAGGGGCATCTTGTCCTTCAAGGTGCCACAGGTCGAGCACAGCTTGGAGGAAGGAAACCAGCGGTCTACCGCGATCACCTCACGGCCGTACCAGCCGGCCTTGTACTCCAGCATCCTCCGGAACTCGCTCCAAGCCGCATCGGAGATGGAGCGGGCGAGGCTCTGGGTCCTCACCATGTTCCGCACCGAGAGGTCCTCGATCACGATCGTTTGGTTGTCACGAACGAGCCGAGTGGTGATCTTGTGCAGGGTGTCCCGACGCCGGTCGGTGATCCGGGCGTGGATACGGGCGACCCGGCGCCGAGCCTTCTCCCGGTTGGCTGATCCCTTCGCCTTACGGGACAAGTGGCGCTGGGCCTTGGCCAGGCGTTCTCGATCGCAGCGCTCGTGCCGGGGGTTGGTGATCTTCTCGCCGGTGGACAGGGTGAGCAGATGCTCCAGGCCGGCGTCCACGCCGACCGCCGTGCGAGTGGCGGGCAGCGGCTGGACGGCGGGGTCCTCGCACAGCAGCGAGACGAACCAGCGTCCGGCGCCGTCCTGGGAGACGGTGACCGTGGACAGGTGCGCGCCCTCGGGCAGGGGACGCGACCAGACGATCGCCAGCGGTTCGGCCATCTTCGCCAGTATCAGCCGGCCGTCTGTGAAACGGAACGCCGAACTGGTGTACTCGGCGGACTTGCGGGACTTCTTCTTGCTCTTGTACCGCGGGTATTTCGCCCGCTTGGCAAAGAAGCCGGTGAACGCGGCCTGCAGGTGACGCAGCGCCTGCTGAAGGGGGACCGAGGACACCTCGTTGAGGTAGGCGAGTTCCTCGGTCTTCTTCCAGGCGGTGAGCATCGCAGAGGTGGTGTTGTAGTTGACCCGTTCCCGCCGCAGCACCCACGCGTGCGTGCGAGCGGCCAGCGCCAGGTTGTAGACCTTGCGCACGCATCCGAACGTTCGCGACAACTCGGCTGCCTGTGCATCGGTGGGATAGAAGCGGTACCTGAAAGCCCGCTTCACACCTTTGGCCATGATTCACAAGCTAGCATGTTCATTAGTAAGCACGCGTCGATTCGGCCCTGTCGCGCAACGGCTCGCCGGGCGGCGATCCGCCTTCCCGCCGTGCTCGGCACGAGCATTGTTTTCACCCCCCGCCCGAAGGCGGGTCCACGGAGGAGGCTGGATGACCGGAACGCCTTATCCGCCCGCGCGGCGCCAGGACATCGTCGAGGACATCCACGGCCACCGGGTCGCCGACCCGTACCGGTGGCTGGAGGACGCGGAGAGCGACGAGACCCGGGAATGGCTCGCCGCGCAGGACGAGCTGTTCCACAAGGTCACCGACGCGTACCCGGGCCGCGAGCGGCTGCGCCGCCGGCTCGGGGAACTGCTCGGCGCGGGCAGCGTCGGCTCCCCGGTCTGGCGCGGCGACCGGCGGTTCTTCACCCGGCGGACCGCCGAGCAGGAGCACCCCGTGCTCTACACCGTCGACCCGGACGGCTCCGAGCGGGTCCTGGTCGACCCGATGGCGCTCGACCCGGCCGGCACGACGACGCTGGACGGCTGGCAGCCCGACAAGGAGGGCCGGCTGCTGGCGTACAAGATCTCGACGGGCGGGGACGAGGAGTCGCTGCTGTTCGTGATCGACGTCGCCACCGGCGAGCGGGTCGAGGGGCCGATCGACCGGACCCGGTCGTCCGGCATCGCCTGGCTGCCCGGCGGCGAGGCGTTCTACTACGTCCGGCGGCTGCCCGCGCGGTCCGTCCCGGAGGGCGAGGAGCAGTACCACCGGCGCGTCTACCTGCACCGGGTCGGCGCCGAACCGGAGACCGACGACGTCCTGATCTTCGGCGAGGGGATGGACAAGACCAACTACTACGGCGTCGGCGTCAGCCGCGACGGGCGGTGGCTGACGGTGTCGGCCTCGCAGGGCACCGCGCCGCGCAACGACCTGTGGCTGGCGGACCTGTCGGCCTCACCGCTCGAACGCCCCGAGCTGCGGCCGGTGCAGGTCGGCGTCGACGCCGAGACGTGGCTGCACGTGGGACGGGACGGGCGCGCCTACGTCTTCACCGACCGGGACGCGCCGCGGTCCCGGCTGTGCGTGACCGACCCGTCCGACCCGTCGTACGAGTCGTGGCGGGACCTGGTCCCGCAGGACCCCGAGGCCGTCCTCACCGACTACGCCGTCCTCGACGATCTGGAGTCGCCGGTCCTGCTCGCCGGCTGGACGCGGCACGCGATCAGCGAGATCACCGTGCACGACCTGGCGTCCGGCGAGCGGCTCGGCACGGTCCCGACGCCGGGGCTCGGCTCGATCGGCGGGATCGTCGAGCGGCCCGAGGGCGGCCACGAGGCGTGGTTCGGCTACACCGACAACATCACGCCGTCGTCGGTGCTCCGCTACGACGCCCGGACCGGGGAGACGAGCCTGTGGGCGAACGCGCCGGGCAGCGTGGAGGTCCCCGAGATCGAGACCCGGCAGGTGACGTACACGTCCGCGGACGGTACCGAGGTGCGGATGCTGGTGGCGTCCCGTCCGGGCGCGTCCGGCCCGCGCCCGGCGATCCTGTACGGCTACGGCGGCTTCAACATCTCGCTGACGCCCTCGTACTCGGCGAGCATCCTGGCCTGGGTGGAGGCCGGCGGCGTCTACGCGATCGCGAACCTGCGCGGCGGCTCCGAGGAGGGCGAGGAGTGGCACCGCGCGGGCATGCGGGAGCGCAAGCAGAACGTGTTCGACGACTTCCACGCCGCCGCCGAGAAGCTGATCGCCGACGGCCTGACCACCCCGGCGCAGCTCGCGATCTCCGGCGGGTCCAACGGCGGGCTGCTCGTCGGGGCCGCGCTCACCCAGCGTCCCGACCTGTACCGGGCGGTGGTCTGCTCGGCGCCGCTGCTGGACATGGTCCGCTACGAGCGGTTCGGGCTCGGCCAGACATGGAACGACGAGTACGGGACGGCGGACGACCCGGTGGAGTTCGGCTGGCTGATCGGCTACTCGCCGTACCACCACGTCCACCCGGGGACGGCGTACCCGGCGACGCTGTTCACCACGTTCGGCAGCGACACCCGCGTGGACCCGCTGCACGCCCGCAAGCTGTGCGCGGCGCTCCAGCACGCGACGGCGTCGGACGCGCCGATCCTGCTGCGCAACGAGTCGGAGGTCGGGCACGCCGCGCGGTCCGTCAGCCGGTCCGTGGACCTGATGGCCGACACCCTCGGCTTCATGGCCGCGCAGACCGGCCTCGACCTGGCCTGACACGGGGGCGGAGGTACCGGGCGGAGACACCGGCGGACGGGCGTGAGCCGAGGCACCGGGCGGCGGGCTGAGACACCGGGCGGCGGGCTTGGGGGCGTGGGCCGGGTCACAGCCGCCGCGCCTGGCGGGGAGAAATTGACGGGTGATCTAATAAGGGGGTGAACGTGTCGATGGTGCGCAGTCCGTCCGCGGTGGACCGGGTGCTGGGGCTCCTGCGCGAGCCGCCCGCCGAGCCGGACCTGTCGGCCGGCTACCTCGACCTGCTCGGTCCCGCCGAGGACCGGGCGCCGTCGCTCGCCCAGTCCGTCATGGAGTCGACGTTCCTGCCGCGGATCTACGAGAAGGTCTGGCGGCCCGTCGGGTTCAACCTGGCCAAGGGCTGGCCGCTCGGCCCCGACACGGCCGCCGAGCAGGCCACGGCCCGCGACTGGCTGGGGCTCGGGCAGCCGGGCGAGGCCGGCCGTCCGGCCGCGACCGTGCTGGACGTGGCGTGCGGGCCGGGCAACGTGACCCGCGCGCTCGCCGAAGGGGTCGGCGAGGACGGTCTCGTCGTCGGGCTGGACGCCTCCGCCACCATGCTGGCCCGCGCCGAGGCCGACACCCCGCCCGGCGGCGGCGTCTGCTACGTCCGCGGCAACGCCGTCGACCTGCCGTTCCGCGACGCGACGTTCGACGCCGTCTGCTGCTTCGGGGCCCTGTACCTGTTCGACGACCCGTGGACGGCCGTCGACGGGATGACCCGGGTACTGCGCCCGGGCGGCCGGTTGATCATCCTCACCTCGCGGCGGCTGACGCCACTGCGCGCGTCCAGGGTCGGCGGCGAGCTGATCCGCCGCGCCACCGGGTACACGGTGTTCGGCGACCGGGAGATCACCGGGGCGCTCGCCGACCGCGGGTTCACCGGCGTCCGCCGGCACCGCTACCCCCTCATGCAGCTGGTGGGCGGGACCCTCCCGGCCGCCTGAGCCTCCGCGCCCCCTCCTACCGGTGGGGCGTGAACACGCCCCGAGCCGCGGGCGCTCGCGCGCCGCGCCGCGCCGCCGGCGCGCCGTCCCGCGGCTCGGGTGTCCTCAGCGGAGTTCCTTCTCGATGTAGATGTTGACGATGCCGCCGATCACCTCGCGGCGCGTCTCCCTCCAGCCGAACTTGCGGTACAGGGCGAGCGCCGGGGCCTGCAGCTCGGTCGTGTCGCCGCGCAGGATCCGGTACCCGTACTCCGCGGCGCGTTCCTCCAGCGCGGAGACGACGGCGGCTCCGTAGCCGCGCCGCTGCGCGGCCGGCCGCACCCGCAACCGCACCATCTCCACCGCGTCGAGCACGGAGGCGCCCGGCGCGTAGCCGCCGAACGCCCGTGCCCGGCCCCCGGGAACGAGGTCGGCGCGCCGCAGACCGCCCATGGCGACGATCTGCCCGTCCACCTCGCCGACGAGGAACTCGCCGTCATTGCGCAGGTAGATGTCCTCCATCCGGAAGAAGTCGTGGTCGTAGTAGACGCCGTCGCCGGGCCGCAGGCCCACCTGCGCCAGGCCCTCGCGGTGCAGGGCGAGGACGGTGGCGTGGTCGGAGGCCCGGTAGCGGCGCAGCCGCAGTTCGCCGAAGCTCCAGACGGGGGGATCGTCCTGCAGCCGCACCAGGGCGCGGCGGCGGGGACGAGGATCCGCGGTGGACGGCGCGGAGGGCCCGGCCTCGGGGCCCGGGGTCGGCGCGGGCCCGTCCTCCGGGCCCGCGGGTTCCGCTCCGGGCGCGGAACCGTCCTGCCAGGAGGCGCTGTCAGGCGTTCCCATCCCCGGTCAGACCTGCTCGCTCGGGGGGACGGGGGGCCGCTCCCCGGTGGGGGCCGGTTCCTTGGTGGGACTGGTGACCCAGGGCCCCGCGAGCGCCTCGCGGAACTCCCGCAGCCCGGGGATCTCGCCGTGCTTGGCCTGCACGGCGGCGCCGATCTGGCGGGCCCGGTGCACCAGGATGTCGGACCGGTGGTCGGGGGGCAGGTCGAGGATCGCCTCCTGGCCGCCGGCCAGCGCCGCGTCCGGGTTCCCGGCGTGGAACCTGCACATCGCCCGGTCGAGGCGCACGAGAGTCAGGTCGACGCGGTCGGTCGGCGCGTACAGCGTCAGCGCGTGGCTCAGCACCTCGTCGCCGTGCTTGTGGTCGCCGAGATTGGTGAACGTGTCGCCCTCATAGAAGGCCATCTGCCGGTCGGTGAAGCCGAAGACCAGGTCGTTCGTGTCGGTCTTGGACAATTGGTCGAACACCGAGCGCCCGCGCACGAGCGCCCGGCGAGCGCTGGGCGCGGCGTCGCCGCGTCCGCGCAACGCCAGCATGCCGAGCGCGCGGGCCTCCACCGCGGGCGCCATGGCCGCCGCCACACCGGGGGTGCGGCCGGCCAGGTCCTGCGCCTTGCGCGCCAGGTGCAGCGCCTCGCGGGGGTCGCCGTAGTACATCGGGACGAGCGACTCGCGGACGGTCACCCAGGCGCGCAGCTGGCGGTCGCCGGTCTCGTCGGCCGCGGTGCGCGCGGTCCGGAAGAACGAGCGGGCCAGCCGGTGGTCGCCCAGATTGATCATGATCAGCCCGGACAGCCCGGAGAGCTGCGCCGCGATCCGGCACAGCCGCTCCTGCAGCTCGACCGGCTGCCGCTTGTCGCACATGCGCCGCACCTCGCTGAAGTCCAGCAGCACGTCGCACAGCATCCGCAGCGACGGCGTCGCCTGGTACTGCCGGCCGTAGCCGTAGGTGGTCTCCTCCCATTGGTCGAGCATGGTCGGCGAGACCGTCGCGCCGACCAGCGTGTCGTCCATCTTGCGCCGAAGGTTGTCGACCGCCCCAAGGAACTGACCGTCGAGCGCCACGCCCGCTCCGGCCAGCAGTTGCAGAAGGGTCCTACGAAGCACGATGTCCTCCTCTCCCACATCAATGGACAGGGGGCCGTCGGCGCGGTCGGGGCCCCGTAGGTCGTTGACGTCCACCCAGTGGCGGTCCTCCGCCCTGGGGATGATCGACCCGACGAGCGGTACGTCGGGCTGCTGTGCGGCGTGCCGTTCCGGCGCCCGCGGCTGCGGCACCGTGGCGGCCCCCGGCCGCACGGCGTGTCCCCGGCCGCAGATGCAGGGGCTCTTGTAGTCGAGCTGATCGGGCTCGACGCGGTACACGGCGCACAGGTAGTGCAGATACTCGGGACCGGGTCTTTTGTACCCGCTCTCATAGGCCGACAGCAGCGTCTCCCCGAGCCGGGGCGGCGGCTTGCCGTCGACCTCGTACAGGGCCCTGACCTGGGCCACGATGTCGGACAGCGCGACCCCGTGGGCCAGGCGATGCGCCTTGACCCGGCTGGTGCCGAACAGGGGGCCGCACTGCTCGTGGATCTCGTGCGCGATCTCCTGCGGGCTGCGCCCTCGGGCCAGAGCGTGCGCGCGGATCCGGCGAGCCACGTCCGTTTCTTTCCGAGGGGGGTCCGACATCGATTCCGGCCTCCTCACCGTCGGGCCGGAACGGCGCCCCTCCGGGGGAAGGGCGGTCGTCCAGGCCACGGCGACCGGTCAATAGATGGCCACGACAGATAATCTCTCGCGCACGCAGCGTAACCCTCACGGCGGGACGGGCCAAGCGGTTCCGGAGAAAGACGGGGGCTTCGGATGCGTCCTGACACCCCAGGGTAGAGATTCTTCCTCCGGGGGGTGTGAAGCTTCCTCTGAGGTGGGGTAATCCGGTACTTCGCCGGACAGTGACTCCCTTGACCCAGCACTGTGAGAGTTGCAATTCTCACCGGGAGCGACAGTACGGATCCAGAGGGTTGATCATTTGCCGGCCGTCCCGGCGCCGCGCGGTCACGCGCCGCGCACGCCGGGGCCGGCGACGAGGGATCGGCGATGCACACGTCAACGCAGGAACCGGCGGTACAGGAGCGCACCGGCGCAGCGGCGCCGGGCACGGCCGAGGGAGGGGGAACGCAGGTGGTCAGCGACGGACGCGTCGGCCATCTCCGGGCGCTGGAGCGCGAGCTCGGCGCCCGCGGACTGGTCGCCCGCGTGGTCCGGACCCGCTCGGGCCCGGCGTTCCTGCGGGTGGTGAACCCGGCCGCGGCGAGCCTGGCCGAGGACGTCACCTGCGCGCCCGCCCCCGGGTCCCACGAGCACTACTTCTGGTGGTCCTGGGGCGAGCGCATGCACCGCGCCGACGACGTGGACGGCGCCGCCGGGAAGCTCGCGCACGTCCTGCAGCCCCTCGATCAGCGGCCCGCCCGCGCGATGCGGCCGGCGGGCCGCCCCTAGAGCCGGGCGTGCCCCGCGCGGCCGTGGCCGGAACGGCGCGGCAGCCGCGGACCACGCGGGGCACGCTCGCCGGAACAGTCCCTCCCCGGCCTTGTCAAGACACATAGCCAGCGGAGTACGAACCGGTCGTTACCGTCCCCTACGATCGGGCTCGTACCCGCCGCAGGTCCACGGCGTGGTGTCGAGACACCCACAAAGGCCGGGGAGGGTCTGCCCGAGATGTTGGTGGATGCGCAGTCGCTGCTGCCCTGGGCACAGGACGGCACGCCGGAGGCGGCCTGCCGCGACCAGACGCCGAGCACGGGCTGCCGGCTGGTCTGGAACGTCTCCCACAGCACCGACTTCACCCACTTCTACGCCACGTGGCTCGACAAGCCCCTCGGCACCGTCCTGTCGATCATCCTCACCTTCGCGTTCGCGCTCGTCGTGCGGAACATCGCGCACCGGATGATCACCAAGGTGACGGTGCGGATGTCCGAGGGCACCATGTCCGAGAAGGTCAAGGAGCGGTCCCGGACGGTCTTCGAGGGCAGCCCCGCGCTGCTGAACCAGCGGCGGGCGCAGCGCGCCAAGACGCTCGGCTCGGTGCTGCGCTCGGTCTCGTCCATCGTGATCATGGGGACGGCGGCGTTCAGCATCCTCGGCTCGCTCGGCCTGAACCTCGCCCCGATCCTGGCCAGCGCGAGCGTGATCGGCGTGGCGGTCGGCTTCGGCGCGCAGAACATCGTCAAGGACTTCCTCGCCGGGCTGTTCATGCTCCTGGAGGACCAGTACGGCGTCGGCGACTTCATCGACGTGGGCTCGGCCAAGGGGACGGTCGAGGCCGTCACCCTGCGGGTCACCCGGATGCGCGACGTCAACGGCGTCGTCTGGTACGTGCCGAACGGCGAGATCAAGAAGGTCGGGAACGAGTCGCAGAACTGGGGCCGCGCCGTCCTGGACATCCCGGTCGACATCCGCGAGGACACCGAGAAGGTCAAGGAGATCCTGCAGACCACGGCGGACGAGCTGGCGGCCTCCCCCGGCTGGGAGGACATGATCCTGGAGAAGCCGTCGGTGTGGGGCGTGCAGGCGCTCGCCGGCGACGCGCTCGTGATCCGGGTGGTGCTCAAGACCGCGCCCGGCAAGCAGGGCGAGATCGCCCGGGAGCTGCGCGAACGGGTGAAGAACGCGTTCGACGACGCGGGCGTGGCGGTCGCCACCCCGGCGACGACCTGACCGCCCGCGGCCGCGGGCCCGTCCGTGCGGCTGATCACCGGGCCGCCGATCGCATAGGGTGGGCAGCGCCATGACTGAACAGGTGACCTTCTACGAAGCGGTCGGCGGCGAGGAGACCTTCCACCGGCTGGTGCACCGCTTCTACCAGGGTGTCGCTGAAGACCCCGACCTTCGCGCCCTCTACCCGGAGGAGGACCTCGGCCCCGCCGAGGAGCGGCTCCGGCTCTTCCTCATCCAGTACTGGGGCGGCCCCAACACCTACAGCCAGCGGCGGGGCCACCCCCGGTTGAGGATGCGGCACGTCCCCTTCGTCATCGGCGAGGCCGAGCGGGACGCGTGGCTGAAGCACATGCGGGTCGCGGTGGACGAACTGGAACTTCCCGAGCAACTGGAGAAGATGCTCTGGGACTACTTCACGATGGCCGCGCGAAGCATGGTGAACGCGCCCTCCTGAGCGGGTAGATCGCTGTACATGACGCGAACCCCCTGGTGGCGCAACGCCGTCGTTTACGAGGTCTACGTCCGCAGCTTCGCCGACTCCGACGGGAACGGCGAGGGCGATCTCCAGGGGATCAGGTCGCGGCTGCCGTACCTGCGCGACCTGGGCGTGGACGCGCTGTGGCTGACGCCGTTCTACACCTCGCCGCTCGCGGACGGCGGCTACGACGTGGCCGACTACCGGGACGTCGACCCCCGGTTCGGCACGCTGGCGGACTTCGACGCGCTGGTGGCGGACGCCCACGCGCACGGCCTCAAGCTGATCGTGGACATCGTGCCGAACCACTCGTCCGACCGGCACCGGTGGTTCCAGGAGGCGCTGGCGTCACCGCCGGGATCCCCGGAACGGGACCGCTACATTTTCCGCGCCGGAAGGCCAGGGGAGAATCCCGACGAGGTGGATCCGCCGAACGACTGGCCGTCCGCGTTCGGCGGGCCGGCGTGGACGCGCGTCCCCGACGGGGAGTGGTACCTGCACCTCTACGCCGCCGAGCAGCCGGACTTCAACTGGCGCAACCCGGAGGTGCGGGCCGAGTTCGAGGACGTCCTGCGGTTCTGGCTGGACCGGGGCGTGGACGGCTTCCGCATCGACGTCGCCGCCGGGCTCGTCAAGGACGCCTCCCTCGGCGACCTGAACGGCCGCGGCCGCCGGGTCGCGAACGGGCCGATCTACAGCCGTCCCGAGGTCCACGAGATCTACCGGCGCTGGCGCCGCATCCTGGAGGGGTACGGCGACGACCGGATGGCGATCGGCGAGGTGTGGACCGACGGCCCGGAGGACCTCGCGCTCTACCTGCGTCCGGACGAGCTGCACCAGGTGTTCCAGTTCGACCTGCAACTGGCGCCGTGGTCGGCGCCGGCGTTCCGCGACGTGGTGGAGGCGGCGCTGAAGGCCGTCGCGCCGACCGGCGCGGCCCCCACCTGGGTACTGTCCAGCCACGACTCCGTCCGCCACCTCACCCGCTACGAGCGGCCGGGCGGCGTGCCCGGGATGGAGTACGCGCGCGCGAAGGCGGCCCTGCTGATGCTGCTGGCGCTGCCGGGGTCGGCGTACCTGTACCAGGGCGAGGAACTGGGCCTCCCGGAGGTCCGGGACCTGCCCGACGACGCCCGCCAGGACCCGATCTGGAAGCGCAGCGGCGGCAGCCAGCCCGGACGGGACGGCTGCCGCGTGCCGATCCCCTGGTCCGGGACGGCGGAACCGTACGGCTTCTCCCCCGACGGCGTCCGCCCCTGGCTGCCGATGCCGGCGGGATGGGCGTCACTGACGGCGGAGGCGCAGGCGGCCGAGCCGTCCTCGATGCTGGCGTTCTACCGGCAGGCACTGGCGCAGCGCCGCGAACTGCTGGAAGAGCTGCCCGAGGAACTGGAGTGGCTCGAATCCCCCGAGACCGCCGTCTTCTTCACCCGCGGACCGCTGACCTGCGCGGTCAACTGCGGCGAGAACCCCGTCCGGCTCCCACCCGGGCGGACGCTGCTGACGACCATGCCGATGTACGGCGACCTCCTCCCCGGCAACGCCGCAGCCTGGTTGCAATCCCGGCCCAGCAGCCTCGCCTAGCGGCTCGGCCGCTGACCGGTCTTGGGCGAGCGCGACCTCGCTTCGCGAGCTTCGCGGTGGGGGCTCGCCTTCGGCTTCGCCCCCACCGCTCAGATAACGCGCTCGCGCGACACCTCAGGCTTCCGCCCCTTCTAGGGGCTCGCCCTCTGACCAACCCACTCAGGCAGGCACGCGACTAGACCGTCAGCTAGCGCGTGGAACGGCGATTTCAGAGGGACACCCCCCGGGGCAATGCCCGCACGGACAGGCGTGCGGAGCCAGGGGTTCCAGGGAGGCGCTTTCCGGGCCAGCCCTCACGGCCAGGCATGCGGAGCGAGGGCCGGCGGGCGGAGCGGTGATGCCAGAGAGGGTTTGCCGCGTCAGCACCCTCACGGGCAGGCACGCGGAGCGAGCGCCAGCGAGTGGAGCGGGCGTGCCCGACGACGGAGGGGCTGTTTCCCCGCGGAGCGCCAGCGGAGCGGGGAAACAGCCCCTCCGTCGCAACGGGGGGTTCCAGGGGGTCGCCCTCCTGGGCAAAACGGGCAGGCACGCGGAGCGAGCGCTAGCGAGTGGAGCGGGCGTGCCCGCCGGTCGACCAGGCTGTTTCGCGCGGAGCGCTAGCGGAGCGGGAAACAGCCTGGTCGACCGTTGACGGGGGTTCCAGGGGGTCGCCCCCCTGGGAGGGCACAGCTACATCGGCGGGCGCTGGAGCTGGAGCGGGTCGTCGGCGGACGGGCCGGTGGTGAGGGTCTTGGCCTGGGCCTGGACGCCGGCCCAGCGCAGCACGTCGGCCTTCGCCTCGGCCTGCTGCGCGTCGGGCAGGTGCGCGATGAGGCGACCGCTGTGGTTCATGCCGGGGGCGACGTACACGGCGGAGTCGCGGCTGCCGTTTCCGAGGCGGAACGGCTCGGCCCCCCACGGGTCGTTCTGGCCGTAGAGGAACAGCATGTGGTCGGCGTGCCGCTTCACCCAGCCGTCGATGTCGCGCATCGCCTTACCGCCGTCGAAGCGCATCGGGATGTCGCGCGGGACGTAGGTGCGCGGCTGGTAGCTGCTCTCGTACCGCAGCAGGGGGCGCAGGTACTTGAACTTCGGCGACGGCCAGCCGAGCTGGGTGCCCGCCTGGTAGTAGTACGGGATGTAGGGGGCGAGGCCCTGGTCGGTGTAGAACGACAGCCCGGAGATGTCGTCGAGCGTCTTGTAGAGGTCGTCGTCCGAGGCGTTCACGGCGGGCAGTGAGGCGCAGTCCGACTGCAGGTGGTACTGCCAGAAGCCCCACACGTAGTCCATGACGGAGTTCTCGAACGCGCGGTCCGGGGTGCGCAGGATGTCGAACGTCCAGCCGTTCTGGGCGGCCGCGGCCTTGAACCGTTCGAGCATGGCGGGGCGGCGCTTGAGGAACTCGCGGGCGAGCGCCTCCACGTGGGTGCGGCACCCGGGGTCGGTGCCGACGGTCTTGAAGAACTTGTCGTAGGCGCCGTCGGAGTTGTTGTCGACGTCGTTGGGCGCCACGTACACGACGCTGCCGTCGACGTCGCGGGGGTAGAAGCGCTTGTGGTAGACGACGGTCATGCCGCCCTTGCTGGCGCCCGTCGAGATCCACTTGCCCTTGTAGATCGTCTTGAGCGCGCCGACGATCCGGTGCTCGTCGGTGGCGGCCTGCCAGATCGTGTCCTTCTTCCAGTCCGCGGGCTCGGGCCGGGACGGGGTGAAGTAGCGGTACTCCACGGAGATCTGGTTGCCGTCGACGAGCGCGGTCGGCTCGGCGGTGAACATGGTCTCGGGGGTGTCGTAGCCGCTGGTGTAGAGCACCATCGGGCGGTCCGCCGACTTGTGCTGGAGCATGATCCGCTGCTCGAACCACTGCCCGTTCGGGTTGCGGTGGTCGACGGGCTGCCGGTACTCGAGCCAGAACCAGCGGTAGCCGGGGATCGTCGAGGTCTTCTCCGTCACCTGCATGCCGGGGATGGCCTTGAGCCGGGCGAGGATGTCGTCCGGCTGAGCCGCCCTGCCCGCCGTCGCGGGGGTCGCCGCCTGCGCCGCGGTGGCGCCGGTGCCGGCCATGCCCGCGGCGAGCAGCAGGGCGATCGCTCCTCGTGAGATGCGCCGCATTTCGTCCCTTCCACGTGGGTTCGCCACATTTCGCGACGCGACCCTAGAGGGATATGTGCGGCGAAAGCGGATTGCTGTTGCGCTTGTTATTTATCCGTGACGCCATGGTCATCACGCGAACGGCCGCGGGCCTCGCGCATGCGGCTGGGGACGGGCGGCGGGAGTCACTCCGCGGGGACGACGTACCGTCCGATGAACTCGCGCTCCTCCGGCGTGAAGCGGCGCAGCCGGTTGGCCTCCACGTCGAACGCGACGAGCGTCGAGGTGGCGGTCGCGTACACGTTCTCGTCGTCGCGCACCTCGTAGGCCAGCTTGAACGACGCGGCGCGCGCCTCCGTCACCCACGTCTCGACGCGGATCGGGTAGACGGTCGGCAGCAGCGGCAGCCGGTAGTCGATCTCGTGCCGGGAGATCACCATGCCCCGGACCGGCTGCTCGCCCTTGCGCACCGGGTCGCCGTGGAACATCTCCAGGCGCGCGTCCTCGAGGTAGCCGAGGAACTTGACGTTGTTCACATGGCCCTGGGAGTCGATGTCCCCGAACCGGATGTAGAACTCGTAGACGTGCCGGTACTCGGCCGCGGGCAGGTCGGTCTGCTGCATGTCCTCGCCTGGGGGTCGGGTGCCTGGGGTCCGGGGACGGGGGTCTCCACCGGTCGGCCCGATGGTACCGGCCGGCGGCCAAGCCCCCGGTGCCCGCCCCGGCCACCACCTCGGAGGGCCGTCCTGGGCGGGCGGCTCAGGCGGCCCTGTCAGGCCGGGGCGTCCCGCACCAGGCAGGGGCGCTTCGGGTCGAACGTCCAGCCCGGTACGAGGTACCGCATCGCCGCCGCGTCGTCGCGGTCGCCGAGGCCGTGCTCGACGTACAGCCGGTGCGCCGCCTCGACGCGCTCCTCGTCGATCTCCACGCCGAGCCCCGGCGCGTCCGGCAGCGCGACCTCGCCGCCCTCGATCCGCAGCGGGTCCCGGGTGAGGCGCTGCCCGTCCTGCCAGATCCAGTGCGTGTCGATCGCCGTGATGTCGCCGGGCGCGGCGGCCGCCACGTGCGTGAACATCGCCAGCGACACGTCGAAGTGGTTGTTGGAGTGCGAGCCCCAGGTCAGACCCCACGCCTGGCAGAGCTGCGCGACGCGCACCGAGCCGCGCATCGTCCAGAAGTGCGGGTCGGCGAGCGGGATGTCGACCGCGTCCAGCCGGATCGCGTGCCCCAGCTCCCGCCAGTCCGTCGCGATCATGTTGGTGGCGGTCCGCAGCCCGGTCGCCCGCCGGAACTCCGCCATCGTCTCGCGTCCCGAGTAGCCGCGCTCGGCGCCGCACGGGTCCTCGGCGTAGGCCAGCACATCGGACAGGTCCCGGCCGATCCGGACGGCCTCCTCCAGCGGCCACGCGCCGTTCGGGTCGAGGGTGATCCGCGCGGACGGGAACCGGACGGCCAGCGCCCGCACCGCGTCCGCCTCCTCGTCGGGCGGCAGCACCCCGCCCTTCAGCTTGAAGTCGGCGAACCCGTACCGGTCCCGCGCCGCCTCCGCCTGCCGGACGATCGCCTCCGGCGTCAGCGCCTCCTCGTACCGGACGCGCAGCCACCGGTCCGCACCGTCCTCCGGCTCCGGGTAGGGCAGGTCGGTCCGGCGCCGGTCGCCGACATAGAACAGGTAGCCGAGGACCGGGACCCGCGCGCGCTGGACGCCGTCGCCCAGCAGCGCCGCCACGGGCACGTCCAGGTGCCGGCCCATCAGGTCGAGCAGGCACGACTCGATCGCGGTCAGCGCGTGGACGGCGACCCTCGTGTCGTGCGTCTGCGGGCCGCGCCCGCCGGCGTCCAGGTGGCCGAACGCGGCGCGCACACCGTTGAGCACCTCGTCGGACCGGCCGATCCGGCGTCCCACGACCAGTTCCCGCGCGTCCTCCAGCGTCCGCCGGATGGCCTCGCCGCCCGGGACCTCGCCGACGCCGGTGGCGCCCGACTCGTCGGTGAGCAGCAGCAGGTTGCGGGTGAAGAACGGCGCGTGCGCGCCGCTGAGGTTGAGCAGCATGCCGTCGCGCCCGGCGACCGGCACGACCCGCATCTCCGTGATCCTGGGCGTGCTCATCGTCGTCCCGACCTCCCGGCTGCCCCCGTCGACTCCACCTCAGGGACGATAGGAGCCTGCGGTGATACCCGTCCAACACTGTTTGCGCATCGTCCGATGCTCGGGCTGAATCAATCGGCGCCGCCGCCCCCGGCGGACAGCCGAACGGCCGCGCCGGCACCCGGGTGCCCGCGCGGCCGTTCGCCGCCGATCAGCCGATCAGTCGCGGGTGAGCTTGCGGTGCGTCACCCGGTGCGGGCGGGCGGCGTCGGCGCCCAGCCGCTCGATCTTGTTCTTCTCGTAGTCGGCGAAGTTACCCTCGAACCAGAACCAGTTCGAGCCCTCCTCCCACGCCAGGATGTGCGTGGCGATGCGGTCCAGGAACCACCGGTCGTGCGAGGTGATCACGGCGCAGCCGGGGAACTCCAGCAGCGCGTTCTCCAGGCTGGACAGCGTCTCGGTGTCGAGGTCGTTGGTCGGCTCGTCCAGCAGCAGGACGTTGCCGCCCAGCTTCAGGGTCAGCGCCAGGTTCAGCCGGTTGCGCTCACCGCCGGACAGGACGCCCGTCGGCTTCTGCTGGTCGGGGCCCTTGAAGCCGAACGCCGCCACGTACGCGCGGGACGGCATCTCGACCTGCCCGACGTTGATGTGGTCGAGGCCGTCGGAGACGGCCTGCCACACGGTCTTCTTCGGGTCGAGGCCGCCGCGGCCCTGGTCCACGTAGGAGATCTTGACGGTCTCGCCGAGCCGCAGCTCGCCGCTGTCCGGCTGCTCCTCCCCCACGATCATGCGGAACAGGGTGGTCTTGCCGACGCCGTTCGGGCCGATGACGCCGACGATGCCGTTCGGCGGCAGGTTGAACGACAGGTCGTCCATCAGGGCCCGGTCGCCGAACCCCTTGCCCAGCTTGTCCGCGACGATCACGGTGTTGCCCAGGCGCGGGCCCGGCGGGATCTGGATCTCCTCGAAGTCCAGCTTCCGGGTCTTGGCCGCCTCGGCCGCCATCTCCTCGTAGCGCTCCAGACGCGCCTTGCTCTTCGTCTGCCGCGCCTTCGGGTTCGAGCGGACCCACTCCAGCTCGTCCTGCAGGCGCTTCTTGCGCTTGGCGTCCTTGTTGCCCTCGACCTTCAGCCGGTCGGCCTTCTTCTCCAGGTAGGTGGAGTAGTTGCCCTCGTAGGGGTAGCAGCGGCCGCGGTCGAGCTCCAGGATCCACGTCGCGACGTTGTCCAGGAAGTACCGGTCGTGGGTGACGGCCAGGACGGTGCCCTCGTACTTGGCGAGGAACTGCTCCAGCCACTGCACGCTCTCGGCGTCCAGGTGGTTGGTGGGCTCGTCCAGCAGCAGTAGGTCGGGCGCCTCCAGCAGCAGCTTGCACAGCGCGACCCGGCGCCGCTCGCCTCCGGACAGCTTGCTGACCTCGGCGTCGCCGGGCGGGCAGCGCAGCGCGTCCATCGCCTGCTCGAGCTGGCTGTCGAGGTCCCAGGCGTTGCGATGGTCGAGCTGCTCCTGCAGCTTGCCCATCTCCTCCATCAGCTCGTCGGAGTAGTCCGTCGCCATCTTCTCGGCGATCTCGTTGAACCGGTCGACCATCGCCTTGGTCTCGGCGACGCCCTCCTCGACGTTCCCGAGGACGGTCTTCTCCTCGTTCAGCGGCGGCTCCTGCTGCAGCATGCCGACGGTGAAGCCCGGCATCAGGCGCGCGTCGCCGTTGGACGGCTGTTCCAGACCGGCCATCATGCGCAGCAGCGTCGACTTACCGGTGCCGTTCGGCCCCAGAACGCCGATCTTGGCGCCTGGAAGGAAATGCAGGGTGACGTCGTCCAGGACGACCTTGTCGCCATGTGCTTTGCGCACACGCTGCATCGTGTAGATGTACTCGGCCATGTTTCAAGACTAGGGGGTCGCCGCCACCATTTCGTCGCCCTCCCGCCCCTTGCCCCGGCCCGCCGCGGCGAACCACGGCCCCCAAGCCCACCCCCGCCTCACCACCAAGGCCAGGAACCCAGGCCAACAGAACCAGCCCCCGCAAACCCCCAAACGATCTCGCCCCGAAAGCCCCAAAACCCCGCCACCACCGCCCAAGAAGAATCCGCCGGGACGCCACCAACCGCCGCGAGGAGCCAAGACAAGCGCAGGCCAACAAGCACAGGTTGGCAGGCGCGAGCGGGCGAAGCAGGCGAGCACCGGCAGGCGGCGCCGAATAGCCGGGTCTAGAGAATCCGGTGTCGCCGCACGGCCAGCCGGTCGTCCTCGATCGCCGTGACAGCAGCGGGGGTCGGCACCCGCGATCCAGGAGCCGCAACCGGCAGGGCCCGGCCAAGCCAGGCACGCAGCGCCAGACACACGAGAGCCATGGAGGGGGCGTCGGCCGGGGGGGTGGCCCGAGACTCCCGTCCGCGATCCAGAGCTGCAACCGGCCGAATAGGCGGGGCCGGATTAGAGGCCCGGCTAGCGCAGACCCGCAGACGCAGACCCGCAGGCGCTGGTAGGTGGGACCGAGTAGGTGGGGGGCTGGTCGGTGGGGGGCTGGTCGGTGGGGGGCTGGTCGGTGGGGGGCTGGTCGGTGGGGGGCTGGGCGGTAAGGGTTGGGCGGTGAGGAGCCGGGGGCTTGGGGCCCGGGGGGCGGGGGGTTGGGATCAGGTGTCGTCGGGGCGGGGGGTGTCTACGGCGGGGAGGCAGACGCGGTCGCGGCCGGATTCCTTGGCGCGGTAGAGGGCGAGGTCGGCGGCTGCGAGCAGTTCGATGAGATCTTCGCCGTGGGTGCGGAAGAGCGCGACGCCGACCGAGACCGTGACCGTGACGGTGCCCTCCTCCGCGGGGACGGCGAGGCGGCGGACGCGGCCGCGCAGGCGCTCGGCCACCCGGCACGCCTCGACGGTGTCGGCGCCCGGCAGCAGGACCACGAACTCCTCGCCGCCGAACCGGCCCACCACGTCGTAGTCGCGCAGCTGGTGGCAGAGGGTGCTGGCCACGCCGACGAGCACCTGGTCGCCGATCAGGTGGCCGTGGGTGTCGTTCACCCGTTTGAAGTGGTCGATGTCGATCAGCAGCAGCGCGAGGGCGTCGTGGGTGCGCTGGGCCCGGGACAGCTCGGTGTCGGCCTCCCGCTGCCAGGCCGCCGCGTTCAGCAGGCCGGTCTTGGCGTCGGTGCGCGCGGCGGCCTGCAGCTGCTGGTGCATCAGGCTGCGCTGCAGCAGCATCACCGGCGGCAGCGCCAGCACCAGCAGCCCGAGCGTCAGCGCGCTCGTGATCGCGACGAGGATGCCGACGCACAGCTCGACCACGTCCAGCAGCAGGCTCTCGCGCGTCCAGAGGACGTCCCGCCAGCGGCTCTCCGGGTTGGCGGCGTGCGCGGCCACCGCGACCAGCGCCGTGTTCACGATGGTGAACAGCGCCGCGCACCCCACCGCCGCCGGGATGCCCGGATACGCCTCCACCACCCATTGCGGTGCGCCTGCCAGCGGGTGCGGCACCACCACGTGGAACACCAGCGAGGCGCATGCTCCGGCTATGCCGAGCGCCGAGGCGACCAGGCCCCTCCGGTAGACCAGGGTCCGGCGCACCCGGAACTGCAGGAGCGCCTGCAGGGGGATCGGGATCAGCAGCGCGTACAGCGGCGGCAGCAGCAGCGCCACGGGCAGCCACCAGGCCGACAGCAGGTCCCGCGCCACCCCCGCCGGCATGCCGAGGCGGCGGGTGGCCTCGATGCAGACCGCGCCGCACGCCAGCAGCGCCGCGAAGGTCGCCAGGTCGTGGAGCCGGAAGGGCGTGCGGAACAGCAGGGCGACGATCAACCCCAGATGGACGGCGACGACCGCCGGCACATAGACCACGAGCAGGGACGGACGCCCCAGAAGCGATCGGCGGCGGGGCACGCGGGTGAGTTCCCCGCCCCGGTCCTCGGCGGACGACTGCACTGCCGTCATCCTTCCCCCTTACACGCATCACGTTGTGTAACACGATAGTTGCAACGTGTGCGGAACGGGCGGGAAACAGGTACCTTCGGTAGGGCACATGCTGGTGACCGTTCTGGGCACCATGCAGAGGAGGCCGCGGATCGGCGGACTTCGGCACATCCTGAGGGGGGCAACACCATGCGCGGCGTTTCCTGGATCTAGGCGGGCCGCAGGACCCCGACGGTGCGGGGGCGAAGACCGGCAGCGATCGATCTGCCGGCCCCGCCCCCGTCCGCTCAAGTCCGGTACCCCGAATCCCGGACGCCCAGGCGCCCGCCGCCGCATCGCGCATACTTCACCTCACTCATCGCATGGGCGCCTTCACGCATCGCCACCCTCGTCGAATCGATGCCTCGCTCTTATGAGCTTTTGGGGCGGTGCTGCGGTGGCTTTCCGTTTCGCCGAGGCCGACCGACGCCTGGGTACTGATCGCCGGTCTGGTCAGGCGGCTTGTGGGGCGGGTTCGGCGGGGATCCCGCCTTCGGCGTCGGGCGGGGCCGTCAGGGCCCACTGGTCGGCGGCGTCGCGGGCGGCCTGGCGGTCCTCGTCGGTGAGGGCGCCGCCCCGCTGGACGGGGCGGAAGTCGGCGGTCCCCCGGCCCAGGTCGTGGCCGACGGTGTTGGCCTCGACCTCGGCGGAGAACCGCCACTGGCCGTCGCGCTCGTACTGGCGGACGCGGAGCCGGCCGGTGACCAGGACGGGCGTGCCGCGCCGGAAGTCGGAGGCGTTGACGTTGTCGGCGAGGCCGCGCCAGCAGTTGACGGTCAGGAACATGGTGTCGAGGTCCTGCCAGGAGCCGGCCTCGCGGTCGTAGCGGCGGGGCGTGCACCCGACCCGCAGGGACAGGAACGGCGTGCCGTTGCCGGTGACGGTGTAGTAGGGCTCGGCGGCGGTCCAGCCGATGACGGTGACGTGCGCTTCGTTCACGGGTCCTCCGTTGGTTCGCGACTTACGGAACCAACGGTGCCCGAGCCGTCACCGTCCGCGACAGCCCTGCGGGAAATGTGGATAACTACGCGGGCGGGCGGCCCAAGGCGACGTCCACGTCGTGTCGGAAGCCCGCGTAGACGCGCAGGTCGGCGGCGACGGGTTCGAGGACCTTGTCGCGGGCGACGCGCTCGATGCCCTCGCGCATGTGCTCTTCCATCTTGTCGCCGTGCTTGGCGGAGGAGAGCGCGACGAGGTTGCGGCAGGCGGACGAGGTGAGCCAGCCCATGCCGAGGGTGCAGACGACCAGGACGGCGACGTACGGGATGAGCCCCGACCGGCCGATGAGGCCGCTCGGGTCGTCCCCGCCGACCTTGAGCACGCCGTAGGCGACCAGGACGCCGATCCAGACGACGCTGAGGACGGCGACCAGGATCAGGAAGTACTGCCAGGTCTTGACCAGCCACCACCAGCGCGGCACCTGGTTGAAGGTGGGCAGCGCCTCCTTGAGGGACTCGCCGAGCGCCTCGGGGATCTCGGTGGCGTGCGAGCGGGCGGCGGCGCGGACGGAGCGGGCCCAGTGCACGGGCAGCTCGCCGGTGATGCCGTCGGTGACGCCGGCCAGGGCGTTGTCCACGTCGCCCTGCTGGGCGCCGATGGGGCCGGTGAAGGCGTTGCGGAGCTCCTCGCGCAGCTCGGTGAGGCGCATCCGGCGCAGCGGGTCCGAGCGGAGCCGGGTGATCAGGGCGCTGACGGGCCAGCCGACGAAGTCGGCGGCGCGCAGCTCGTAGGCGCTCTCCATGGCCTCGGCGACGGCGGGCGCGCCGGCGGCGTCGGTGAGGGCCTGGACGAGTTCGGTGCGGCGGCCCTCGTCGACGCCGGTGGGGGGCTCGGCGTCGAAGCGGTGCTCGGCGAAGCGCTCGGCGATCCGGTCGACGTCGGCGGCGAGGCGCTCGCTGCGGGCCCGGCGGGCGGCGACGGTGTCGACGAGGACGTCGCGGAAGCCGTGCACGCCGTCCTCGGCGACGGCGGAGGTGGTGATGATGCGCGGCTGGGCGAGGCCCTCGGCCTCCAGGAGGCGGCGCAGGTCGGCGACGCAGTCGTCGATCTCGTCGGGGGCGAGCCGGTCGACCTGGTTGAGGACGATCAGCGTGACGCCGGCGTACCGGGCGAACGGGACGATGTAGTTGCGGTGCAGGGCGGCGTCGGCGTACTTCTGCGGGTCGACGACCCAGACGAGCAGGTCGGCGATCGCCACGAACCGGTCGACCTCGGCGCGGTGCATGGCCTGGATGGAGTCGTGGTCGGGCAGGTCGAGCAGGACGAGGCCCTGCAGGGAGCTGTCGGCGCGCTCCAGGTCGAGGGCGCTGGCGCGGGCGTAGCGGTGCCGCTTGTCGACGTCGAGCCAGTCCAGCAGGGGGCCGGCGCCGTCGAGGCCCCAGACGCAGGCGTGCGCCTTGGAGGTCATGGGGCGGCGCATGCCGGTGGGCGAGAGCTCCAGCCCGCAGATGGCGTTGAACAGCGAGGACTTGCCGCTGCCGGTGCCGCCGGCGAGGGTGACGACGGTGTGCTCGCCGGACAGCCGCAGCCGCTGCCCGGCCCGGTCGAGCAGCGCTCCGGCGTCGTCGAGGAGCGGCCGGTCCAGCCGTCCGGTGCCGGCCTCGACGAGGCGGTCCAGGCCGTTGAGCCGGTCGGTGAGGGTGGGGGCGGCGGGCTCGGCGCGCTCGGCGGGCACCGCCGGGGGCGCGCCGGGGACGTCCGTGGCGGGGACCGGGATGCCGCCGGGGCTCGTCGGCGAGCCGGCGGGCAGGGCCGAGGTGGTCATCGGGCGACCTCGAGGTTGTAGGTGGCCTGGTACAGCTGGACGGGGACGGTCTCGTCGGGGAGGCCGGCGCCGTCGAGCACCTGCCCGAACCGGATGGCCTCCTCGTCGAACAGCATCCCGATGCGGCTGCGCAGGTCGGCGCGGGCCTTGGCACCCATGCCGCGCAGCGACTCGGCGCCGAACAGCGCCTTCAGCAGCCGCTGCGGGACGGCGCTGTTGCCGCCCTCGACGGCCACGTCGGAGGTGCCGTAGCCGAGCAGTCCGATCATCAGGACGAGGGAGACCGCCTCGGTGTCGAACGAGACGAGCTTGGCGACCGAGCGCTTGGTCACACCCTCGGTGCGGATCAGCTCCTGGACGTGGTCCTGCCAGGCGCTGACGGCCCGGGTGACGCGGCGCGACAGCTCCGGGGAGACGTGCCCGATCTCGTCGCCGCGCCCGGCGAGCACCGTGCCGCCGGCGGGGTGGGCGCGCCAGCGGGCGACGACCTGCTCGGCGCCGTGCTCGGCGGTCGACATGATCAGCGATTCGAGGCCGCTGCGCAGCGCGGCCTTGAGCGCGCGCACACGGGCGGGGCTGCGGTGGCGCCGGTTGGAGCCCCGGCCGCGGCGCGCGCGCTGGACGTGCAGGGCGCGCAGCAGGTCGCCGGTGCCGGCGAAGTCCTGCCAGCGGGCGAGGACCTCGCCGCGCAGCAGGGAGCCGTTGCGGGTGGCCTCGTCGAGTTCGGCGAGGGCGGTGCCGTAGGCGGCCTCGACCTGCTGGGCGAGCTCGGCGCGCTGCTCGACCTGCGCCTCGACCTGGCGGGCCAGTTCGGGGACGCGGGTGCGGAAGCTGTCGAGGACGGCGGCGAGGGTGTCGCTGATGACGACCTCGCGGTCCTCGACGTCCTCGGCGACGCCGATGAGCCAGTCGCGGATGTCCTCGACGGTCTCCTCGGGGAGCCGGCTCTCCTCGATCCGGGTCTCGGGGATCGTGAAGCGGCGGGCGTCGCCGACCTCGTGCTCGTCGAGCATCTCGCCGAAGTGCTCGACGACGTCGGAGCTGCCCTGCCCCACCGATCCGGCGCGCCCGCCGGGGCCGTCGCCCTGCGGGACGCGGGAGAGCACGACGCCGATGGTGGCGCCGTTCTCCTTGGCGCGCTGGAGCATCTGCCACACCTGCGCGTCGGCGTAGCGGGCGGCGGTGGTGACGCACAGCCACAGGTCGGCGGCCGCCATCAGCTTGGTGGCGAACTCGTAGTGGTCCTCGAAGACCGAGTCGAAGTCGGGGCTGTCGAGCAGCGCCAGGCCAGGCGGGAGGGCCTCGCTCGCGATGATGACCAGCTGGTCGCCTGCGATGGCGTCGGGCGCCGGGCCGCGGACGCGGCCCATCCCGGGCAGCAGCGGCCCCTCCATGAACCACTGCACGTGGTCGGGATGGCAGACCAGGATCGGGCTGCTGGTGGTGGGGCGGAGCACGCCGGTGGCGCTCACGCGGGCCCCGACGAGCGTGTTGACCAGCGTGGACTTGCCCGCGCCCGTCGACCCGCCGAGCACCACCAGCATCGGCGCGCCGGCCGCCTGGAGGCGGGGCAGGACGTAGTCGTCGAGCTGGTTGCGCAGCTCGTCGCGGGCCTCGCGGGCCTCCTCGACGCCGGGCACGTCGAGCAGGAAGTCGAAGGCGCCGAGCTGCTCGCGCAGCGCGGTCAGCGCTCTGACCAGCTCGCCCTGCCGGACCGTCGCGGCGCCGGACGGCGCGTGCTCTTCGGGCATGGCTTTCCGGGACGCGGGCTTCGCGGAGTCCGCGCCTCCGCGTCCGGTGCCCGCCTCCTCGTCGTGGACCGCGCTTCGCTCTGCGGGGGGTGTCACGGATCCCGTCCCAAGTCGGCTCGAATCATGTCGATCTCTCGCGCCACGTCGACCACGTCGCCCACGACCACGATCGCCGGGGGCCGGACTCCGCCGGCGGCCATCTCGTCGGCCACGGTGCCCAGTGTCGCGGTCAGCGTCCGCTGGCCCGGGAGGGTGCCGTCCTGGATGACGGCGACCGGCGTGTCGGACGACCGACCATAGCGCACCAGGGCGGGCGCGATGAGCGCCATCCGCTCCACCGCCATGAGCAGTACGAGCGTCCCGTGGGCGCGGCCGAGCGCCTCCCAGTCGACGGTGGACTCGGGGTGCCCCGGCGGGACGTGCGCGGAGACGACGTGGAACTCCTGCGCGACGCCGCGGTGGGTCACCGGGATGCCGGCCGCGGACGGCACCGCGACCGAGCTGCTGATCCCGGGGACCACCGTGACCGGGACGCCGTTGCGGGCGCAGTGCAGCGCCTCCTCGCCGCCGCGGCCGAAGACGAAGGGGTCGCCGCCCTTGAGCCGGACGACGAACTTCCCCTGCTTCGCGTGCTCGACGAGGTAGTCGTTGATCTTGTCCTGGGTGACGGTCCGGCCGTAGGGGATCTTCGCGGCGTCGATCACCTCGACGTCGGCGGCCAGCTCGTCCAGCAGCCCGCCGGGGGCGAGCCGGTCGGTGACGACGACGTCGGCCATCGCGAGCAGCTGCCGGCCGCGGACGGTGATCAGGCCCGGGTCGCCGGGGCCGCCGCCGACCAGCGCGACGCCGGACGGCTTGCGCCGGGAGTGCCGGGACTCCAGGGCGCCGTCGCGGAGCCCGTCCACCACGGCGTCGCGGATGCCGGCGGCGCGGCGCGGGTCGCCGCCGAGCAGCACCCCGACGGTGGCGTCGCCGGCCTGCCCGCTCGCGGGCGTCCAGGCCGGGGACGACTCGGCGTCGTCGGCCCGCACCGACCAGATCCGGGCGGCCTCCGCGTCGGCGACGACGTCCCCGTTGACCTTGGCGTCGTCGGTGACGGCCTGCACCAGCCAGGCGCCCGCGCAGTCGCCGCGCCGGTAGGGGCGGGCGTGCCAGGCGATGCGGCCCGCCTCGGCGAGGCCCTGCAGCGAGGCGGTCACCTCGGGCGAGACGAGGACGACCTCGGCGCCCGCGTCCAGCAGCGCGGGGACGCGGCGCTGCGCGACCCGGCCGCCGCCGACGACGAGGACGCGTCGCCCTCGAAGGCGCAGACCTAGCAGGTACGGGGGCACGTGGTGATTCTTTCGGACGCCGGTGACGGACAAGTGTCTTTGCGGAACAAAGGTACTCGGGTTGGCGAGTTCATGGAGAGGGGCTCCGGCCGTTCGATAGCCGAGCGTGACTCATTCCGAGATCAGGTCGTTACGGGGCGCCGCCTCCTTCTCGGTGACGCCGGCCGAGTCGAACGTGGCGACCTCGTGCAGCACCCGTACCGAGCCCTGGACCAGCGGCAACGCCAGCAGGGCGCCGGTCCCCTCGCCGAGCCGCAGCTCCAGGTCGACGAGCGGGCGCAGCCCGAGATGATCGACGGCGGCGGAGTGGCCGGGCTCGGCGGAGCGGTGCCCGGCGACGCAGCCGGCGAGGGCGTCGGGGCTCATCGCGGCGGCGGCGAGGGCCGCCGATCCGGCGATCACCCCGTCCAGCACGACCGGGACGCGCAGCGCGGCCGCGCCGAGGACGAACCCGGCGATCCCGGCGTGCTCGAAGCCGCCGACGGCCGCCAGGACGTCCATCGGGTCGCGGGAGCCCGCGCCGTCGAGGAGGCCGTGCCGGGCGAGGGCCGTCCGCACGACCTCGACCTTGCGGGCGTGGGTGGCGTCGTCGATGCCGGTCCCGCGGCCGGTGACCCGCTCGGGCGGCAGGCCGGTGAAGGCGGCGATCAGCGCGGCGGACGCGGTGGTGTTGGCGATGCCCATGTCGCCGGTGATCAGGCAGCGGGCGCCCCGGCCCGCCAGCTCGCGGGCCACCTCGATGCCGGTGGCGACGGCGCGGCGGGCCTCGTCCGCGGTCATCGCGGGCCCGGCGGTCATGTCCGCGGTGCCGGGCGCGATCTTGCGGGAGAGCAGGCCGGGCGCCGGTTCCAGCGGCGCGGCGACGCCGATGTCCACGACGGTGACGCGGGCGCCGACCTGCTTGGCGAACGCGTTGACGACCGCCCCGCCGGCCACGAAGTTCGCGACCATCTGCGCGGTGACCTCTTGTGGCCAGGGGGTGACGCCCTGTGCGTGCACGCCGTGGTCGGCGGCGAAGACGGCGACGGCCGCGGGCTCGGGCAGCGGCGGCGGGCACCGCCCCGCCAGCCCGGCGAGCCGGACCGAGACCTCCTCCAGCACGCCGAGCGACCCCGGCGGCTTGGTCAGCCGGCCCTGCAGGTCGCGGGCCTCGTCCATCGCGGCCCGGTCGGGCGGTGCGATGGCGGCCAGCGTCTCCTCGATCACGCCGACCGCTTCGTTGTCCGGCACGTCGTCTCCCTCAGATTCCCAGCTCACCGAGCACCTCCAGCAGTGCGTCGTTGGACGCGCGGTCGCGCACGGCGATGCGCAGCCAGTCGGTGCCGAGGCCCGGGAACGTGTCCCCGCGCCTGACCGCGTAGCCGCGCTGCCGCAGCAGCGCCCGGATGCCGAGCGCGTCCGGCACGCGCAGGCACAGGAACGACGCGCGCGCCTCGGGCACCACGTACAGGCCCCGGGCGGTCAGCTCGCCGGCCAGCCGGTCGCGTTCGGCGGCGAGGTCGGCGGCCCATGCCCGCGCCTCGGCGATCGCGGCCGGTTCGCAGCACGCCTCGATCGCCACCAGCGCGGGCGTGGACACCGCCCACAGCGGCTGCGCGTCCGCCAGCCGGCTCACCAGGTACGGGTCGGCGAGCAGGTATCCGGCGCGCAGCCCGGCGAGGCCCCAGGTCTTGGTCAGCGAGCGGATCACCACGATCCCGGCGGGCAGCCGGGTCGCGAGGGTCTCCGGCTCGCCCGGGACGCAGTCCATGAACGCCTCGTCCACCACGACCGTCCGGCCGGGCCGGGACAGCGCGGTGATCGCGGCGGCCGGGTGCAGCACCGAGGTGGGGTTGGTCGGGTTGCCGATCACGACGAGGTCGGCGTCGTCCGGCACGGCGGCCGGGTCGAGGGTGAAGTCCTTGGCGAGGACGACCCGCTCCACCGCGTGCCCGGCGGACCGCAGCGCCGCCTCCGGCTCGGTGAACTGCGGGTGCACCACGACCGCCTTGCGGGGCGTCAGGACGCGCGCCAGCAGCACGAACGCCTCGGCGGCGCCGGCGGTGAGCAGCACCTCCTCGGCGGCCCTGCCGTGCCGCCGCGCGACGGCCCGCCGGGCGGGGCGCGGGTCGGGGTAGCCGGCCAGGTCGGCGACGGACGCGCGGAGCCGGTCGGCGAGCCACGCGGGCGGCATGCCGGTGCGGACGTTCACGGCGAAGTCGGCGAGACCGCCGCCGACCTCGGCGTCCCCGTGGTGGCGCAGGTCGACCTCGTCGGCGCCGTCGTCGGGTCCGGCGATCATCGGCCTGTGCCCGATCACGGCGCCCCCTGCTCGAACGACGGCGCGCCCTGCCCGTACGACGGAGCGCCCTGGCCGTGCGAGGGCGCGCCTTGGCCATGCGAGGGGGCGCCCTGACCGAAGGGCTGCGGGGCCTGCTCGTAGTAGAGCAGCGCGTTGACGGCCGCGGCGGCGACCGCCGGGCCGCCCTTCTCCGAGACGTTGCTGAGCTGCGGGAGCCCGCTGGCCCGCAGCGCCTCCTTCGCCTCGGCCGCGCCCACGAAGCCGACGGGCGTGCCGACGACCAGCGCGGGCCGGACCCGGCGCGCGATGATCTCGAAGATCGCCTCGGGCGCGGACCCGACCACCCAGACCGCGCCCGGCCCGACCTCGGAGTAGGCGATGCGGACCGCGGCGGCCGGCCGGGTGATCCCGGCGGCGCGCGCCATCCGCGCGGCGGCGGGGTCGTCGGCGTGGCAGGCCGTCTCGCGGGCGCTGATCCCGGCGGCGGTCATGTGCTCGTCGGTGACGATCGGGGCGCCCGAGCGCAGCGCGGACCAGCCCTGGACGAGGAAGTCCTCCGAGGTGACCAGGTCCACCGCGTACTCCAGGTCGGCGGTGGCGTGGATCACCCGCTCCGCGACGGCCCGCCACAGCGGCGGCATCGGCGACAGGTCGACCCGCGAGCGCAGGATCTCGTAGGACCGGACCTCGATCGGGTGGGGCTGGCGTACGGTCACTGCGCCTCCAGATTGATCATGGTCGGGTGGGTCACGGTCGGTCCTCGTGGTCGCCGGGGGTTCGTCGTCGGGCACCTAGGGTTTCACGGGTCGCCGGTCGCTATGACCCGGCTTCGCCGGGTTCACCGGGTTCGCCGGTGATCCCGGGGCCGCCCGCGGCGGCCGGAGCGCCCGCCGCGCGCGGCGCCGCCGGGACGATCCGGGCGACCGCCGCCGTGGCG
>NZ_JABMCA010000053.1:0-69302 GCF_014706005.1 Actinomadura sp. RB99
CCCGGACCTCGTCGCGGGTCGCGCCGCGCGGCGGGCCGTCCAGCGCGGCGGCGCCGCCGCGGCCGAGCAGCGGGCCCGCGGAGTCGCCCGCGACGACCACCTCGACGCCCGTCAGGTCGGGCAGGGCGCGCAGGTCCAGCGCGTGCAGCGAGCGCAGCGCCGCCCCGCCGGGCGGCAGGTCCTTGCCGAGCGCGTCCAGCAGCCGCCCGCCGAGCCCCTGGACGAGCCCCGCGCCGCCGTCGGTGCAGGCGCCGCCGCCGAGCCCGAGCACGATCCGCCGCGCGCCGAGCCGCAGCGCGTGCGCCATCAGCTGCCCGGTGCCGAGGCTGGACGCCGTGAGCGGGCTCGGCTTGCCGCCCGGCAGCCGGCGCAGCCCGGACGCCTCCGCCAGCTCCACCACCGCGGTGCGGTCGCGCAGCGCCAGCCGCGCGGTCACCGGCCGGCCGGTCGGCCCGCAGACCTCGACCTCGACGCGGCGCCAGCCCGCCGCGACCGCCGCCTCGACGGTGCCGTCCCCGCCGTCGGCGACGGGCAGCTCGACGAGCGGGACGTCCGGGCGGGCGCGGCGCAGCCCGGCGGCGAGGTGGCGGGCCACCTGCGCGGCGGTCAGCGCGCCGGGGAACCGCCCGGGCGCGAGCAGGACGTGGCCGTGCGCGGGAGGGTCGGGGGGACGGTCCGCGGACACCACAGCCACGCCTTTCACGCCTGGGGGTAAGGCCCTACCTTCTGCTTACGCCATGACGGCACTATTTGACACCCGCAAGCGTGTCCGAGACTTCCAAATGCGCCGACATTCGCGTGAGAATCTCGCGGGCCCACGCCCCTACTTCACCCCGAGCCACGTCTCGATCGGGTGAATCGCGAAGAACAGCAGGAACAGGATTACCACCGGCCACAGCCACACCGACACCTCGCGCAGCCTGCCGCGGGCCAGCTTGATGATCGCGTAGGTGACCACCCCGCCGCCGATGCCGATGGTGATCGAGTAGGTGAACGGCATCAGCACGATGGTGAGGAACGCCGGGATCGCGATCTCCAGGTCGTCCCACGTCACCTTGGCGACCTGCGTCATCATCAGCGCGCCGACCACCACCAGCGCCGGCGCGGCGGCCTGCGCGGGCACGACCGCGGCGAGCGGGGTGAGGAACAGGGTGAGCGCGAACAGCGCGCCGGTCGCGATGTTGGCCAGGCCGGTCCGGGCGCCCTCGCCGACGCCCGCCGCCGACTCGACGAACACGGTGTTGGCGGACGAGCTGGTCACGCCGCCGAGCGCGGCGGACAGGCCGTCCACCGACAGGATCCGGCCGAGCCGCGGCACCTCGCCCCGCTCGTTGGTCAGGCCGGCCTCGTCGCTGATGCCGAGGATGGTGCCCATCGCGTCGAAGAACCCGGACAGCACCAGGGTGAACAGCACCACCAGCGCCGTGATCACGCCCGCCCGGCCGAACCCGCCGAACAGGTCGACCTTCCCGAACAGCCCGAAGTCGGGCGTGGCGAACACCTTGTGCGGCAGGTCCGGGGTGACCACGCCCCAGCCGCCGTCCGGCACCGACGCGTACGACTGGATGACCACCGCGAGCACGGTGCCGGCGATGATGCTGATCAGGATGGCGCCGGGCACCCTCCGCACGTACAGCACGATCATCAGCAGCAGGGTGAGGCCGAAGACCAGCGTCGGCAGGGTCTCCAGCCGCCCGCCGGTGCCGAGCGACAGCGGCGGGCTGGTCTTGCTCGAGGTGACGAACCCGGAGTCGTACAGCCCGACCAGCGCGATGAACGCGCCGATGCCGACCGCGATGGCGTGCTTGAGCGCCAGCGGGATCGAGTTCATGATCCGCTCGCGGACGCCGGTGAGCGCCAGCAGCACGATGATCACGCCCTCGATCACCACGAGGCCCATCGCCTGCGGCCAGGTCATCACCGGCGCCGCCTGGAAGGCCACCACCGCGTTGATGCCGAGGCCGGCGGCGAGGGCCAGCGGCGCGTTCCCGACCAGGCCCATGATCACCGTGGTGATCGCGGCGGACAGCGCGGTCATCGTGGTCAGCTGCGGGATCGACAGCGTCGCGCCGGTGACGTCCTTGGCCCCGCCGAGGATGATCGGGTTCAGCAGGATGATGTAGGCCATGGCGAAGAACGTGGTGACGCCGCCGCGCAGCTCGCGCGCCACCGTGGTCCGCCGGGCGGTCAGGTCGAACAGCCGGTCCAGCGGCCCGCGCCCGCCGGCCGGCGGTGATGCGTCGGCCCCTGCCGTGTTGATCTTGGACATTCGCGCGTGCTCCGCCTTCACCAGCGTCGTTCCCGGAAAGTGCGAGCACAGGTTAGCCGCCGGGCGGCCCGGCGTCGTCCACCGGTGCGGCCCGTCCCCGCGGACGGGCCCGGCACCGGGCGCCGCGCGGCGCCCGGTGCCGGGATGTGGTTCAGGACCAGCGCTGCGTGACGGGAACGGTCCGCTATAGCCTGCCATGGTGCGAATGCGAGACTCGGCGGACGCGCCGGCCCCCGAAGCGCAACGGGACGCCTACGCGGACTCCTACGCGCTGCTGCTGGCCGCCGTCCCGGAGCGGACGCGCTGGTCGTTCCGCGAGCGGATGCTCGGCCCGCTGGAGGAGTACGACAGCAGCAGGCAGGCCGAGCTCGTGCACACCCTGGAGGTGTTCCTGGCCTGCTCGGGGTCGTGGAGCCGGAGCGCGACCCGGCTGCACGTCCATGTGAACACGCTTCGGTACCGAATCCGCCGAATCGAGGACCTCACCGGCCGGGACCTCGGCACACTTGAGGACCGAGTCGACTTCTTCCTCGCCCTGCGCGCGACGCGTCCGGCGAGCACCCTGTAGGCGACCACAAGGAAGAGCGGGGTCACATGGACCGGGAGACACTGGGGCAGCGCATCCGCGCCCTGCGGATCAGGCAGGGCGTGAGCCAGGCGCAGCTGGCCTTCCCCGAGCTGTCCGACAGCTACATCTCGCTGATCGAGAGCGACAAGCGGGTCCCCGCCCCGAGCGTGGTCGACCTGCTCGCCGTGAAGCTGAACTGCTCGGCGACCTACCTCGTCAGCGGCGTCAGCGAGGACGTCGTGGACGAGCTGCGCGTCACCCTGGACTACGCCGAGATCGCGCTGCGCAACGGCGCCGCGGCCGAGGCGCGGGCCCGGTTCGCCGAGGTGCTGGCCAACGCCGACGCCGTCGCGCTGCCGGAGATGCTGCACCAGGCCCGCTGGGGGCACGCCCTCGCGCTGGAGGCGGCGGGCGAGCTGGAGGAGGCGATCGCCGGGCTGCGCGCGCTGACCGAGGAGGCGTCCGCCGAGGCCGACCTCGACCACTGGGCGCGGGTGCACGTCGCGCTGAGCCGCTGCCTGCGCGAGCGCGGCGACATCAGCGCGGGCGTGCAGGCCGCCGAGGAGGCGCTGCGGCACCTCATCGCGACCGGCGCCGACTCCACCGACGCCGCCGTGCACCTCGGCGCGGCGCTGCTGGCCGCCTTCATCGAGCGCGGCGACCTCGTCCGCGCCCGGCAGCTGGCCGGTCAGCTGGTCGAGCGGGCCGAGCGGATCGGCAGCGCCCGGGCCCGCACGGTCGCCTACTGGGAGGCCGCCAACGTCGCGCAGATCCGCGGCGAGTACGAGGAGGGCGTCGGGCTCGCCGAGCGGGCGCTGATGCTGGCCGGCGACGGCGAGGACCCGCGCGACCTCAACCGGCTCCGGGTCGTCTACGCGGGGCTGCTGCTGCGCGCCCGGCCCGACCAGGCGGTGCAGGCCCGCGAGCTGCTCGCCCGGGTGAGCGGGGAGATCAACGCCGGTTCCGCCGGGGAGATCGACGTGGCCCGGTGCCTGACCGAGCTGGCCCGCGCGGAGACCGCGCTCGGCCGCCCGGCGGAGGCGGTGCGGCTCGCCGAGGACGCCCTGGAGCTGCTCGGGGACGCGCCGCGCCGGGTCACGGCGGGCGCGCTGACCGTGCTCGGCGAGGCGTGCGTGCGGCTCGGCGACCGCGACCGCGCGGTGGAGGTCCTCACGAGGGCCGCGACGTGCCTGGAGGACATGGAGTCCTCGCGGGAGGCGGCGCAGGCGTGGTTCGACCTCGCCGAGGTGCTCGCCGAGACGGGCACGCGGGAGCCGCGGATGGCCGCCTACCGCCGCGCCCTGACCTGCGTCGGAGTCTGACCGCGACGAATCCCGGATCTTCTGGGGCGAACCGTCCCGGGCGCCGCTGCGTCCGTGAGTCAATGCTGCGAGACGCCTGAAACGGGGAGATATCGGTGTTCGGTGTGGTCCGTCCCTGCAAGCACGCGCTGTGCGGGACGCTCTTCAAGGACTGGATGGCGCACCTGTGCGGGCTGTGCCTGACGCTGCGGGCCGAGCACGGCCAGGCGGCGCGGCTCGTCACCAACTACGACGGGCTGCTCGTCTCCGTGCTGGTGGAGGCGCAGGCGCCGGAGCTGTCGCCGCGCCGCAAGGCCGGGCCCTGCGCGCTGCGCGGGATGAAGACCGCCGAGGTCGTGACCGCGAAGGCGGAGGGCGCGCGGCTGGCGGCGGCCGCGTCGCTGCTGCTCGCCGCCGGGAAGACCCGCGACCACGTCGCGGACGGCGACGGCGCGTACGCGCGCCGGCTGGTCGCCGCCGCCGCGGGCCGGGCCGCCTCCCGCTGGGACGCGGCGGGCGCGCGGACGGGCGCCGCCGTCGGGTTCGACCCGTCGGTGCTGCGCGAGGCCGTCGCCCGGCAGGCCGTGCTGGAGGCCGAGCCGGGCCTGCGGCTGCTCGACCTCACCGAGCCCACCGAGACCGCCGTCGCGGCCGTGTTCGCGCACACCGCGGTCCTCGCCGGCAAGGAGGGCAACGCCGAGACGCTGGCGGAGGCGGGCCGCCACTTCGGCCGCCTCGCGCACCTGATCGACGCCGTCGAGGACGTCGCCGACGACGCGGCGGCGGGCGCGTTCAACCCGCTCCTGGCCACCGGCACGACGCCCGCCGAGGCCCGCCGGTACGCCGACGACGCGCTGCACGGGCTGCGGCTCGCCCTGGCCGACCTGGAGATGGAGCGGCCGCGCCTCGTCCGGGCGCTGCTGGACCGGGAGGTCCGCCGGTCGGTCGACCGGGTCTTCGCCGCCTACCCGCCGGGTCCGGAGCAGCCGCCGTACCGGCCCGGCCAGTACCCGCCGCCCGGCCAGTACCCGCCGCCCGGCGACCCGTCCCAGCACGGCTATCCGCCCCAGCACGGGTACCCGCCCCAGCACGGCGGCGGCCACGGCGACGGCGGCGGCTGGTTCCCGCCGCACGGCGGCGGGGGAGGCGGCGGCGCGAACTTCGGGCACCGGCCGCCGGGGCGCCGCCCGGGATGGCCGATCCCGTGCTTCACCGGGACGGCGGTGTGCCTGACCTGCGGGGTGTTCCAGCCCGACTGGAGCGAGCACCACGGCAAGGACTGCGGGGACCGCTGCTGGTGCACCCGGCATTGCGACGACTGCTGCGACGGCTGCGACTGCTGCAGCGGCTGCGACTGCTGCGACTGCGACTGCTGTGACGGCTGCGACTGCTGTGACTGCGACTGCGGGTGCAATTGATCGTCCGCCCTTGACCAAGCAAAAGCTTGGGTGGCAGTGTCGCGGACGTGGCGAGCCCGACCTTCGCGGACCTTCTGCTGGAACGGGCCGGTGACGGGCACCCCGCGCTCCGGTTCGAGGACGAGACCTACAGCTGGGCGCAGGCCGTGGCGGCCGCCCGGACGCGCGCCGCGCTGCTGCCGGACGCGTGCCCCGAGCCGCCCGGCCGCCCCCGGCACGTCGGGGTGCTGCTGGAGAACGTCCCCGAGTACGTGTTCTGGATCTTCGCCGCGGCGCTCGGCCGCGCCACCGTCGTCGGCGTCAACCCGACCCGGCGCGGCGCCGAGCTGGCCGCCGACGTCCGGCACACCGACTGCGACCTGATCGTCACCGACACCGCCCACCTCCCGCTGCTGGACGCGCTCGGCGAGGAGTTCCCGGCGGACCGGATCCTCGTCGTCGACTCCGCCGCGTACGAGGCGTCGCTGCGCGCGGCGGCGGGCAGGGCGGCGGGCAGGGCGGCGGACGGGGCGGACCGCGGCGACCCCGGCGCGCGGCCGGACGACCGGCTGCTGCTCCTGTTCACGTCCGGGTCGACCGGGGCGCCGAAGGCGGTCGCCTGCGGGCAGGGACGGCTCGCCGCGATCGCGGAGCGGTCCGCGATGATGGGGATCGAGCGCGACTCCGTCACCTACGTCGCGATGCCGCTGTTCCACGGCAACGCGGTGATGGCCAACCTCGCGATGGCCGTGCACGCGGGCGCCACCGTCGCGCTGCGCCGCCGCTTCTCCGCGTCCGGCTTCCTGCCCGACGTGCGCCGGTTCGGCGTGACCTACTTCAACTACGTCGGACGCGCCCTCGCCTACATCCTCGCCACCCCCGAGCGGCCCGACGACCACGACAACACGCTGCGGTGCGCGTTCGGCACGGAGGCGTCCGCCCAGGACATGGCCGGGTTCGCGCGCCGGTTCGGATGCCGGATCATCGAGGGCTACGGCTCCAGCGAGGGCGCGATCTCGCTGCGCAAGACGCCGGACTCGCCGCCCGACGCGCTCGGCGTCGCGCCGCCCGACGTCGAGGTCGCCGTGCTCGACCCCGGCACCGGCCGCGAGTGCCCGCGGGCCCGCTTCGACGCCTCCGGCGCCCTGCTCAACCCCGGCGAGGCCATCGGCGAGCTCGCCGGGCTCAACGCCGGCGCCGCCTTCGAGGGCTACTACAAGGACCCGGAGGCCGACGCCGAACGGGTCCGCGGCGGCACGTACTGGAGCGGCGACCTCGGCTACCGCGACGAGGCCGGCTACTTCTACTTCGCCGGGCGCGGCGCCGACCGGCTCCGCGTCGACAGCGAGAACTTCGCCGCCGCACCGGTCGAGCGGATCCTGTCGCGCTGGCCCGCCGTGGTGATGTGCGCCGTCTACCCCGTCCCGGACCCGCGCACCGGCGACCAGGTGATGGCCGCGCTGGAACTGCACGACGGCACCGCGTTCGACGCCGACGGGTTCGCCGCCTTCCTGGCCGCGCAGCCCGACCTCGGGACGAAGTGGGCGCCGCGGTTCGTCCGGGTCGTCCGGCAGATGCCGCTGACCGCGACGGGGAAGGTGCACAAGCGGCCGCTCCGCCGCCTCCTGTGGGAACCGGCGGACGGGCAGCGGGTGTGGGTGCGCCCGGGCCGCGCCCTGGCCTACGAGCCGCTGACCGCCGGACACGTCGAGGCCCTGCGCGCCGAGTTCGCCGAGCACGGCCGCGATCACGCTTTGGGCACGCTCTGACGCCCTTCCCCGACCCCGGACGTGCCATCGGCGCCGCGTCAGTACGCTAGAAGGGCCCTGATTCCACCTAGAGAACCCGGCCACCCATGAGAACCCTCACGACCCGCGGGCCCCTGCGCCGCCTCGGTCTCGTCGCCGTCCTCGCCGCCGCGCTCGGCGCCCTGACCGCGACCCCCGCGCTGGCCCACACCCAGCTGGTGAGCAGCACGCCCGGCAAGGGGGCGTCCGCCGCCTCGGTCACCGAGGTGAAGCTGGTCTTCAGCGACGAGATCAGCAACGCCAAGGTGATCGTCAAGGACGCGCACGGCAAGGCCTTCCAGGCGGGCGCCGCCGAGCACCAGGGCACCACGGTCACGCAGAAGCTGACCGGCGCGCTGCCCGCCGGGTCGTACACGGTCGCCTACCGGGTCGTCGGCGCGGACGGGCACCCCGTCCAGGCCGACGGCCTCACCTTCACCGCGACCGCCGCCGGCGGGGACGGGAGCACCGGGGAGCAGCCGCAGGCGGCTCCCAAGGGCGGCGTGGGCGCGGTCGACCAGACCGGCGCCGCCGCGACCAGCAACGAGCAGCCCCTCAAGATCGACCAGCAGCAGGCCGCCGAGTCCGACTCCGACTCCGGGTCCGGGATGGTGACCTGGGGCCTGATCGGCGTCGGCGTCCTGCTCGGCATCGGCATCGGCGTGGCCATCGTCTACCGGGCCAAGCGCAAGCACGGGGCGGCCGCCGCGAGTGAGTGACGAACACCAGTGATCGGGGTCTGGCAGTGAGGAACGTCGGTGAGTGAGGGCGGCCTGCGCGTGCTGCGCGCCGCCGCCGCGGCGGTCGCGGCGGGGGCCGCGGTCCTGGTGGCCGCGCTCGTCCTCGGCGGGGCGGTGACCGAGCAGGTCATCCCCGGCATCGGGGACGCCGGCGCCGCCACCCGGTGGGGGCTGCCCGCGTCGCGGACGGCGATGGACCTGCTGTCCGCGCTGACCGTCGGCGCGCTCCTCGCGGGCGCCGCGCTGCTGCCCGTCGAGGGCGGGCGCGACGCGCCGAAGCTGTCCCGGGACTCGGTCGGCTACCTGCGCGCGGCGTCGTGGCTGGCGGCCGGATGGGCCGCCGCCGCGGCGGCCACGCTGGTGTTCACCGTCGCCGACGTGCTCGGCCAGCCGGTCACCGAGGTGATCGGCGGCAACGAGCTGAGCAGCTACGTCGGCTCGCTGGAGCAGGGCACCGCGCTGATGATCGTGGTGCTGCTGGCCGTCGTGGTGGCGCTGCTGGCGCGCACCACGACCACCCCGGCCGCCGCGTTCGGGCTGCTGGCCATGGCCGGGATCGCGCTGCTGCCGCCGCCGCTCACCGGGCACTCCGCGTCGGCCGCCAACCACGAGGTCGCCGTCACCGGCGTCGCGCTGCACGTCGCCGCGATCGCGCCGTGGGTCGGCGGCCTCGCGGTCGTCGGCGCGCACGCGCTGCTCGGCCGCGACAAGCTGCCGATCATGGCCGAGCGGTTCAGCCGGATGGCGCTGTGGTGCTACATCACCGTCGGCGCCAGCGGCATGGTCAACGTGATCTCCCGGCTGCCGGACCCGTCGGAACTGGTCACCACCGACTACGGTCGGCTCGCCCTCGGCAAGATCATCGCGTTCGCGGCGCTCGGCTGGTTCGGCTGGTGGCACCGCGAGCGGACGATCCCGGCGCTGCACGACCGCAGGCCGCGCGCGTTCGCGCGGCTCGCCGCCGTCGAGGCCGCCGTCATGGCCGCCACCATGGGCCTCGCTGTCGCGCTCGCCCGCACCGCGCCGCCGCCGGAGACCGGCACCGAGTCGGCGATCAAGACGCAGCTCGGCTTCGACATGCCGCCGCACATCAACCTCGAGCGGCTCGCGACGCTGTGGCACTTCGACCTGTTCTTCGGCGTCCTGGTCGTCGTGCTCGGCGGCCTGTACCTGGCGGGGGTGCTGCGGCTGCGGCGGCGCGGCGACTCCTGGCCGGTCGGACGCACCGTCTCCTGGTTCTTCGGGCTGCTGACGATCGTCATCGTCACCCAGACGGGCGTCTCCCGGTACGCGCCGATCCTGTTCAGCGTGCACATGGCGCAGCACATGGTGCTGAACATGCTGACGCCGATCTTCCTAGTGGCCGGCGCGCCGACGACGCTGGCGCTGCGCGCGCTCAAGCCCGCCCGGATCCGCGGCGACCGCGGCCCGCGCGAGTGGCTCACCGCGATGCTGCACAGCAGGTTCGTCCGGTTCGTCGCCCATCCGGCGTTCGCCACGATCCTGTTCATGGGCAGCACGTTCGCGCTGTACTTCACGCCGCTGTTCGAGAAGCTCATGGGCGACCACCTCGGGCACATCGCGATGATGGTGCACTTCCTGGCGTCGGGCTGCCTGTTCTTCTGGGTGCTGCTCGGCATCGACCCGGCGCCGCGCCGGCTGCCGCACCCGATGCGGCTGCTCCTGCTGTTCGTCACCATGCCGTTCCACGCGTTCTTCGGCATCGCGCTGATGAGCCTGAACCAGGCGCTCGCGACCGGCTGGTACAACGCCGTCAACCCGCCGTGGGGCACCACGATCCTGCACGACCAGCACACCGCCGGGTCGATCGCGTGGGCGTTCGGCGAGGTGCCGACCTTCGTCGTCCTGCTGGTGATGGCGTTCCAGTGGTACGCCGACGACCAGCGGCAGGCCCGCCGGATGGACCGCAAGGCCGACCGCGCCGCCGAGCGCACCGCTCGCGGTGAGGCGGGCGCGGAGGAGGACGAGCTCGCCGCCTACAACGCGCGCCTGGCCAAGCTCGCCGAGCGCGACCGGCTCGCGGGCGGGCAGGACCGCAAGGCCGCCCGGCAGCCCGAGGCGTGACGCCGCCGCTGGCGCGGCGGGCGGCTCCCCCGTGCGGGGGAGCCGTGCCGGTCGCGCGGGGGAGGGGGCGGCGGCGCCGTTCTGCCAGGATCGGGGAGTGGCCGGTGCACTGCATCCGCTGATCGAGCGGACGACCTGGCGGCGCTGGGCCCACCTGGTGGTGGGCGGTGCGCTGCTCATGCCGTACTGGTTCCTCGGCATGACCCTCGCCGCGCTCCTGCCCTTCAACGGGCCGGGCGCGGGGGTGCTGGCGCTGCTGGTGTTCCCGGCGGCCGCCGCGTTCGTCACCGGTCTCGTCCCGTCGGTGCGGCTGCTGGAGAGCTCGCTGGCCAAGGAGCTGCTGCGGGGCCCGGCGGCGGCGCTGGCGCCCGGCCCGGCGGCGACCTGGGAGAGCCGGACGCGGTCCGGCGCGTGGTTCACCCTGCACCTGTTCGCCGGGGTGGTCGTCAGCGGGCTCAGCCTGGCCGTGCCGCCGTTCGCGTTCGTGCTGGTCATGGCGCCGCTGGTGGACTGGGACGAGCGGCTGCTCGGCCGGTGGGCCCGGCCCGGGACGTGGGCGGAGTGGGCGGCGCCGCCGGCCGGGATCGCCGGGGTGGCGGTGCTGCTCGTCCTGATCGTGGCGGGCGGCGCGCTGCTGGCGCGGCTGGCGCCGCGGTTCCTCGGGCCGACCGCCGCGGAGCGGCTCGCGGAGCTGGAGGCGCGGGCGGTCCGGCTCGCCGAGCGCAACCGGCTGGCGCGCGAGCTGCACGACTCGGTGGGGCACGCGCTCAGCGTCGTGACGCTGCAGGCGGGCGCGGCCGGGCGCGTCCTGGACACCGATCCGGAGTTCGCCCGGGAGGCGCTCGGCGCGATCGAGGAGTCGGCGCGCGCCGCGCTGGAGGACCTCGACCACGTGCTCGGGCTGCTGCGCGAAGACCGGTCCCGGCCGGCGCCGCAGCCCACGCTGAAGGATCTCGGCCGCGTGCTGGAGCAGACGCGGCTCGCCGGGGTGCGGCTCGACTCGGAGGTGGACCCGCAGGTCGAGCACGTGCCCGCGGCGGTCTCCCGGGAGGCGTACCGGATCGTCCAGGAGGGGCTGACGAACGCGCTGCGGCACGCGGGCAAGGTGCCGGTGCGGCTGCGCCTCGGCGTGTCCGGAGAGCGGCTGGAGATGGAGATGAGCAATCCGCTGGGCGCGCGCGGCGTGGGGGCGGGCCACGGTGGCGGGCGCGGGCTCGGCGGCATCCGCGAGCGCGTCACCGTGCTGCGGGGCGAGATGACGGCCGGGCCGGACGGCGACCGCTGGCGGATGCACGTGTCGCTGCCGCTCGGCCGCGTCTCCTGAGCGGGCGGCGGTGGCCCGTCCCCGGAGCGGCGGCGCGCTCCACCGGACGCGGCCGTTCCATGAGAGAGAGCAGTACCGCCTGTGCGGGCGGTGCTTCGTGAGAGGGTCCGGGACATGACGATCAAGGTGCTGCTGGTCGACGACGAACGGCTGATCCGGGCGGGGCTGGCGGCGATCATCAACGCCGAGGACGACCTGGCCGTGGTCGGCGAGGCGTCCGACGGCGCGGAGGTGCCGGACGCGGTGGCGCGGCTCCGCCCGGACGTGATCCTGATGGACGTGCGGATGCCGCGGCTCGACGGGATCCAGGCGACCCGCCACATCCTGGACACCGTCCGCGAGCCCCCGAAGATCATCGTCGTGACGACGTTCGAGAACGACGAGTACGTCTACGACGCGCTGAAGGCCGGCGCGAACGGGTTCCTGCTGAAGCGGACGCGGCCGGAGGAGATCCTGCAGGCGGTCCGGATGGTCGCGCACGGCGACAGCCTGCTGTTCCCGGCCGCGATCCGGGAGCTGGCCGCCGCGCACGGGCCGTCGCCGGCCGGCGGGCGGGCGGCGCGCTGGCACGGCGAGCTGACCGAGCGGGAGGCGGACGTGCTGCGGCTGGTGGCGAAGGGCCGCTCCAACGCCGAGATCGCCGGCGAGCTGTTCGTGAGCCCGCAGACGGTGAAGACGCACGTCGGGAACATCCTCGCCAAGCTCCAGGCGCGGGACCGGACGCAGGCGGTCATCCTCGCCTACGAGACGGGCTTCATCACCCCGGGCTGACGCGGCATGATCGCCTCATGAGGGACTTCCGGTTCGGGTTCAACTTCTTCGACATCGCCTCCCCCGGGGACTTCGTCGAGCGGTGCCGGCGGGGCGAGCGGTACAGCTACGACGTGGCGCAGGTCCCCGATCACCTCGGCTCGCCGGCGCCGTTCCCGACGATGGTCGCGGCGGCGGACGCGACCGAGCGGCTGCGGGTCGGCACGCTGGTGCTGAACGCCGCCTTCTGGAACGCGCACCTGCTGGCCCGCGAGATCGCGACCGCCGACCGGCTCACCGGCGGGCGGGTCGAGGTCGGCCTCGGCGCGGGGCACATGAAGTGGGAGTTCGACGCGGCGGGGATCGCGTGGGAGCCGTTCGCCGCCCGCGTCGAGCGGATGACGGCGCTGATCGAGGAGCTCGGGCGGCTGTTCGGCGGGCCGGACTACGCCGAGCGCAGGCCGGTGGCCGAGCACTTCGGGCTCGCCGACCTCGCGCCGGTGCAGCGCTCGGGGTTCGGCGGCTCCGGCCCGCCGCTGCTGGTCGGCGGCACCGGCGACACGGTGCTGCGGGCCGCCGCCGAGCACGCCGACATCGTCGGGATCGCGGGGATGTACCAGGTCGAGGGCGCGCCGCCGGGGACGTTCCGGATGGGGACGGCCGAGCAGGCGGCCGAGCGGGTCGCGTTCGCCCGCGCGCACGCGGGGGAGCGGGCCGGCGCGATCGAGTGGAACGTGCTCGTCCAGCACGTCGAGGTCACCCCGGACCGGCGGGCCGCGGCCGAGCGGATCCGGGACGCCCGCGTCCCGTACATGAGCGTCGAGGAGGTGCTGGACACGCCGTTCGCGCTCATCGGCACGCACGAGCAGATCGCCGAGCAGCTGCGGGAGCGGCGCGAGCGGTTCGGCTTCTCCCACGTGACGGTGCACGGACCGTTCCTGGACGAGTTCGGGCCGGTGATCGAGCTGCTGCGCTGACCCGCCGCCCCGACCCGCCGCACAGGGGCGCCCGGTCCCTCTCCTAGAGTTGTGAACGCGATTCTAGAATGAGCCTCTGGAAAGGGACGACGATGGGCGCGACGTCTTCCGAGACCACCCCGCACTGGTTCGCCGGTGTGCCGCATTCGCTCGACTACCCGGACGTCCCGGTCGGCGCGATCCTCGCGGGCGCCGCGCGGCGCTGGGGCGAGAGGACGGCCCTGCACCACGCCGGGCGCGACCTGTCCTTCACCGGGCTGGCGCGCGCGTCCGCCCGGTTCGCGCACGGCCTGATCGAGCGGGGCGTCGGCCGCGGCGACGTCGTCGCGCTGCACCTGCCGAACATCCCGCAGTTCGCGATCGCCTACTACGGGACGCTGCTGGCGGGCGCCACGTTCTCCCCGTGCAACCCGCTGCTGCCGCCGGACGAGCTGGCCTTCCAGCTCGCCGACTGCGGCGCGGCGGTGGTCGTCACCCTCGACCTGCTCGCCGGGCCGGTCGCGCAGGTCCTCGACCGGACGAGGGTCGGCACGGTGGTGGTCGCGGGCTCGGGCGGCGGCCCGGCGGACGTGGCCGGCCTGTGCGACGGCGCGTTCGCCGGCCGCGGCGTGGCGTTCGAGGAGGTCGGCGAGGGCCGCCCGGAGGAGTTCCCCGAGGTCGCGATCGACCCCCGCCGCGATCTGGCGCACATCGCGTACACCGGCGGGACGACCGGCCGCTCCAAGGGCGTCATGCTCCCGCACCGCAACGTCGTGGTGAACACGCTGCAGTTCGCCTGCTCCGGGACGGGGTCGGTGCCCGAGCCCGACGGCCACGGCGGGCTGACGCTCCGCTCGACCGCTCCGGAGGGGGAGTACCCGACGCCGCTCGGCGAGGGCGTCATCGTCAGCGTCGCGCCCTGGTTCCACGCGATGGGCACGGTCGGCTACCTGAACTCCCAGTTCATGACCGGGACGACGATCGTGAGCCACCCGCGCCTGGACGTCCCGGCGTTCCTGGCCGACATGGAGCGGTTCCGCGCCACCGCGCTCGGCGGCGCGCCCGCGATGTTCGCCGCGCTGCTGGCCCACCCGTCGTTCGCGGAGCGCGACCTGTCGTCGGTGCGCGGCGTCCGGTCGGGCGCCGCGCCGCTGTCGCACGAGATGATCGCGCGGCTGCGCGCCGCCTTCCCGGACGCGGTGGTCGTCGAGGCGTACGGGCTCAGCGAGGTGACGATGGGCGCGACCGCGAACCCGACGCACCGGTCGGGGGTGCGCAAGACCGGTACCGTCGGCGTCCCGGTCCCGGACGTCCGGGTGAAGATCGTCGCGGCGGACGCCCCGTCCGTGGACGAGGCGACCCCCGCGCTGCCGCCCGGCGCGGAGGGCGAGGTGTGCGTGCACGGCCCGCAGGTCATGACCGGCTACCTGAACCGGCCGGAGGAGACCGCGGCGGTGCTCAGCCCCGACGGCTGGCTGCGCACGGGCGACGTCGGCGTGCTCGACGAGGACGGCTACCTGTCCATCGTCGACCGCAAGAAGGACATGCTGCTCTACAACGGCTACAACGTGTACCCCCGCGAGCTGGAGGAGAAGCTGCTCGCCCACCCCGCCGTCGCGGGCGCCGCCGTGGTCGGCCGCCCCGACCCGAAGGCGGGGGAGCTGCCGACCGCGTTCGTCGTCCGCTCCGGCGAGGTGACCGCGGACGAGCTGCTGGAGCACGTCAACGCCGCCGTCGTGCACTACAAGAGGCTCCGCGAGGTCCGGTTCGTGGACGAGATCCCGGTGTCCGCGGCCGGCAAGGTCCTCAAGCGGGAGTTGCGCGCGTCGCTGTGACGGGCGGCCGGCGCAGCGTCGCGGCGAGCTCCAGCACGGGCGCCGCGTCGCCGCGCGGGCTGATCAGCAGGTCGGTCGCGCCGGCGTCGGCGAAGCGGCGCAGCTCCCGCTCCACGGTCGCCTCGTCGCCGGCGACGACCGTCTCGTGCACGCCGGACAGCCCCTGCCGGTCGAGGATCGCCCGGTAGCCGGGGAACTGCGACGCGGCCGCGAACTGCTCGGCGAGCCGGTTCCGGACGCCGTCGGGGTCGGTGGTGAGCGCGACGACGACGCCGGCCAGCACGCGCGGCGCGGGGCGCCCGGCGGCCTCGGCGGCCCGGGTGATCGAGGGCACGATGTGGTCGGCGATCGCGGCGGCGCCGGTCCAGGTCGTCACGGTCCCGTCGGCGAGCTCGCCGGCGACCCGGAGCATCGCCGGGCCGAGCGCGGAGACGATCACCGGCGGCGGGGTCGCGCCGGGCGCGTCCACCGTGCCCACCGCGGTCAGCGTCTCGCCGCGGTACTCGACGTCCTCGCCGCGCAGCAGCGGGCGCAGCGCCGACAGGTACTCGCGGACGTGCCGCGCGGGCCGCTCGTAGGCGATGCCGTGCCCGCCCTCGATGACCGGCGGGTGGCTCGGCCCGATCCCGAGCGTGAAGCGCCCGCCCGCCATCGCCTGCGCGGTGAGGGCCTGGCTCGCCAGGGCGAGGGGGTGCCGCGGCCAGGTCGGGACGACCGCGGTGCCGACCTCCAGGCCGGGCGTCTCCCGCCCGGCGAGGGCGGCGGCCATGAGGCCGTCCCACGAGGGGACATGGCCGAAGAAGACGCTGTCGAGCCCCGCGTCGCGCGCCAGGCGGGCCTGGGCGACGACGTCGTCCAGCGGCGCCCCCGCGGCGAGGGCGAACATTCCGATGCGCATGGACCGCTCCTAACCTGAACCTGATGTTCCGCTTCTGCTTACGGGGACAGAGTAACCTGAACCCGATGTTCCGCTTGACCGGAGGAGGAGACGGGTGCGAGCCGACGCCCGGCGCAACCGCGAGCGCATCGTCGCGTCCGCGCTGGACCTGTTCGCCGCGCGGGGATGCGCGGTGAGCATGGACGACATCGCGCGCGCGGCCGGCCTCGGCGTGGGCACGCTGTACCGGCACTTCCCGGACCGGCGCGCCCTCGTCGAGGAGATCGCCGTGTCCGCGCTGGTCCGGTTCCGCGACCGGATCGCCGAGGTCCGGGAGCGGGACGTGTCGCGCTGGGACGTCCTGGCGCTGGCCGTGGAGCACTGCGCCGGCGAGCCGTTCGCGCTGATCAAGTCGCTCGCCGGGGACGGCCCCGCGCCGCCCGAGCGGCTGGAGATCCAGGCGGAGGTGGATTCCCTGCTGGAGAAGCTGGCCGCCGAGGCGCAGGAGGAGGGCGCGGTCCGCAGCGACATCGGCCCGGCGGAGGTGGTCGAGATCATCAGCATGGCCGTCTGCCGCCCCGGCGCCCGCGCCGGCGACCCCGTCACCCGCGTCGTGCTGGACGGCCTGCGCGCCCGCCCGTGACCGGCGCGCGCCGGATCCTCAATCGCCGCTTACGTCTCATTTACCTGCGAGTAGCTACAAAAGAGACAACAGATGCAAGAGGCGACGATCGGGGGATCATGGACGCTTCGACCCTGTCCGAACTGCGCAAACCCCGCCCCTACCCGGCCGTCTCGGTGCTGATGCCGACGCACCGGTCCGCGCCCGGCAACCGGCAGGACCCGATCCGGCTCCGCAACCTGCTCGCCGAGGCCCGCCGCCGGCTGCACGACGACGTCCGGGTGACCGGCGGCACCGCCGACCACGTGGTGCACGCGCTGGAGCGGGCCGCCGCCGAGATCGACCTGCGGCACGCCTCCGACGGCCTAGTGCTGTTCGCGGCGCCCGACGGCGAGCACCACGCGTTCACGATCTCCCAGCCGGTGGACGAGCGCGTCGTCGTCGACACCGGGTTCGCCACCCGCGACCTCGTCGCCGCCTACACCCGCTCGCCCCGCTACTGGCTGCTGTCGCTGTCGGACCAGTGCACCCGGCTCTGGAGCGGGCAGGGCGAGGACCTCGCCGAGCACACCCGCGACGGGTTCCCCATTGTCCCCGAGCCCGCCGAGGAGATCGACGCGGGCAAGATGGCCCGGCGCAGCGCCCGCGACAGCGAGGAGGAACCGCACCGGCGGGCCGCCCGCGACGTCGTCGCCGCCCTTGACCGCGTCCTCGCCCGCGACCGCCGCCCCGTCATCGTCGCCGGCGTCACCCGCCACCAGGCCTTCTTCGACGAGGCCGCAGGTTCGCACATCCGGCCCGCCGGGCGCGTCGACGGCAGCTACGAGGGCGCCGCGCCGAGCACCCTCATCGAGGCGGCCCGTCCCGCCCTGCACGCCTACGAGGACCTCCGGGAGGTCGGGGTGCTCGCCGAGCTGGAGGCGGCGCGCAGCATCCAGCGCTACGCCGGCGGGCTCCCCGAGGTCGCCCGGCTGGTCGAGGAGGGCCGCGGCGAGCACCTCGTCGTCGAGCGCGGCTACTACGCGCCCGCCGTGCGGACCGGCGGCGAGCTCGTCCCGGTCGACGGCATGCCGGGCGTCCTCAAGGGCGCGGACGTCGTCGACGACGTCGTGGACGACGTGATCGAGACGGCCCTGGAGTACGGCGGCGAGGTGACGTTCGTCTCCGACGGCTTCCTGGTCGACCACGGCCGCATCGCGCTGGTGACCCGCTACTGATCGCAGGACGGGTCGTGCCACGCGACCCAGCGGATCGACCACGACCGGTTCGCGTGCGGCACCCAGCCCGCCGGATGCGCGGGCCACGACGCGTCCGGGGACGTCCCGTCCGGCGCCTGCACCAGGACCGTGCACACGCCGGACGCGGGGGCGTCGCGGCGGACGTCGATGCGGCCGATCCTCGTCCACCACACCGGATGAACGAGCATGGTCCGGACCTCCCATCCGACCGACGCGTCCGCGACGACGCCGCCCTTCGGCGCGCCGGGCAGCGGCGGCGCGGGCCGGACGCGGTCCGGGTGCGTCCCGAACAGGAAGGCGAGCGCGGCCAGGTTCGTCACCGCCAGGGCGCACGCGGCCACGGCCGCGCCCGCCCGGGGGACGCGGCCCAGCGCGAGGAATCCGCACAGCAGGCCGAGTGCGGCGAGCGAGGCGGCCATCAGGTGCAGCGCGCCGCGGTCGCCGGTCAGGAACGACGTCTCGGGGAAGTCGAACCCGATGAACTTGTAGGTGTGCAGCCGGTCGCCCGCGTAGAGGCGCACCCATAGCCCCGCCGCGCCGACGATGACGGCGGCGGCCGCCACCAGGCCCATCGCCCTGCGCAGGCCCGCGCGCAGCAGCGCCGCCGCGCCCGCCAGCGCGTACACCAGCGCCACGCATGACAGGTACCGTCCGTACGCGTAGTTGCCCACGCGATGCTCGTCGGGGAGCGCGGCGGACGACGCGTAGGCGATCGCGAACGTCACGGTGAGCAGCACGCCCGCCATGACGCGGTCCGCCGGAAGCGACCGGCGGCGCAGCAGCACGGCGGCGACGGCCGCCAGGCCGACCCCGCCGAGCCCCCACGTGGAGACGGCCAGGTACCAGACCTGCCCGGCCGCCCCGGACAGCGCCCACCCCTGCCCGGCGCCCGTGGTGAACCGCTCCCCGAGGTTCCCCGCGAGGTCGCGCACCCCGCCCGGGTACAGCTCGGCGCGCACGTGCCCGTTGACGGCCGCCGCCACGGCGTACCCGGCCGCGGCCACCGCGAGCCCTCCGGCTCCAGCGGCGACGGCGGTCCCGCGCCTGCGGACGGCGCCGGTGACCGTGAGCGCCGCCAGCGTCACGACATGGACGGCGAGCACGACCTCGCCGCGGCTGTGCACCGCCGCCGCGAACGCCGCGACCACCCCGGCCGCCCCCGCGTCCCGAGCCGCCGGGAACCACCCCCGCGAAGGCCCGCTTTCGGGCTCGGCCTGATCACCATGAGCCAGCCCGTGGCCCCGACCACGCGACGACCCGAACCGTCGCGATCGCGAGCGAAGCCAGGTTCGAGCCTGCGAGAACCTGATCGCGGAGCGAGCCCCCAGGCGAGTCGGAGCGATGCGGCGATCGCACGCATCGCCCGTTGAAGGAAGGCCCTCCAGGGCCTGACGCCAAGGGCGCTGCAATAGACACAGCCATGCGAGGACGATCGTGGGCAGGACGGCGTCGGCGAGGACGAACTCGCCGAAGAACGTGGTGGCGGGCAGCAGCGCGGCGCCCCAGGCGAGGGGGAGCGCGGTGCGGCGGGACAGGCGGAACCGGCGGGCGGCGACGTACCCGAGGGGGAACAGGGCCGCGCCGACGACCGCGTTGATCGCGAGGGCGATCGTGTAGACGGTGACCGGGTCGTGCGAGAACCAGTAGGCGGGGACGAGGAGTGCCGGGTATCCGCCCTGGTAGAAGGTGTTCCCGGACATGTCGCCGCCGTGCCCGCCGGACAGCAGGCGCGCGGCGAGCAGGTAGCCGGTCTCGTCGGGGTTGGCGACCGGACCCGTGCGCGCGCGGGCGAACCACAGCCGGACGCAGACCTGCGCGGCGAAACCGGCGGCGAGCAGCCACGGCACGGCAGGGTGGCGCCGTGCGCGCGGGGGAGCGTCCGGCGCGGGCCGCAGGACCGGAACGATCTGGAGCGTCATGGGCCCCACCGTCCGGGCGGGACGTCACCGTCCCGTCGGCGGAATGTCCGGATCCTGTGACATGAGTGGGGCGGAGTGACCGGCGAGCCCAATAATGTCGGGGTGGCGAGCATTCTCTTCGTGGAGGACGATCCGTCGGCGCGGACCGCGCTGGAGCTGGCGCTGACCCGCCAGGGGCACCGCGTGACCTCCCGCGCCACCGGCGAGGACGGCCTGGAGGCGCTGCGGGCCCGCCGCCCGGAGATCGCGATCCTGGACGTGATGCTGCCCGGCATCGACGGGATCGAGGTGTGCCGGCGGATCCGCCGCGGCGACCCGCTACCGGTGATCCTGCTCACCGCGCGCGGCGACGACCTGGACGTCGTCCTCGGCCTGGAGGCCGGCGCCGACGACTACGTGGTGAAGCCGGTCGAGCCGCGGGTGCTGGACGCGCGGATCCGGGCGGTGCTGCGCCGCGCCGAGACCCGCGCCGACATCTCCGCCTACGGCGACCTCGTCATCGACCGCGCGTCGCTGAAGGTCACCAAGGCGGGGACCGACGTCCGGCTCACCCCGACGGAGCTGCGGCTGCTGCTGGAGCTGTCCCGGCGGCCCGGCCAGGCGCTGACCCGCCAGCACCTGCTGGCCGAGGTGTGGGAGCACACCTACCCGGGCGACTCGCGGCTGGTCGACGCCTGCGTGCAGCGGGTCCGCGCCAAGATCGAGGACGAGCCGGGGGAGCCGCGGCTGATCGAGACGGTGCGCGGCTTCGGCTACCGGTTCACCGCGCCGTGACGCCGCTGCGCCGGTTCACCGGGCTGCGGGTCCGGCTCGTCGCGGCGTTCACGGTGGTGGCGCTGCTGGCGTCGGTGCTCGCGTCCGGCATCTCGTACGTCCTGCTGCGGCGGGTGATGCTGCAGCGGACGCAGGACGCGGTGCTCACCCAGATCCGCGACACGCTGGCCCAGCAGATCCCGGAGCAGATGCCGCCCGACACCGAGCCGCTGATCGCCGACCAGGTGGAGCAGACGCTGGCCGCTCCCGGGCGCGCGGTGGTCGCGGTGCCGGTGCCGCTCGACGGGAGCGCCCCCCAGCCGCCGCCCGGCGCGCTGGACGTGCCGGTCAGCCCGGAGTTCGCGCGCCGGGCGATGCGCGGCATGGTCTTCCAGCGGATCGTGGTCAAGTCCCGTCCCGGCCTGGAGGGCCATCCCTACCTGCTGGTCGGCGCCCGCGCGACCGGCTACGCCACGACGGTCGACGAGCCGCAGCGGACGACGCCGCCGATGGTGTTCACGTCGGTGAGCCTGTCCCGGGAGGCGGCGGACCTGCGCTCGCTCACCCGGGCGCTCATCGTCGCCGACGCCGCCGCGCTGCTCGCGGCGCTGCTGCTCGCCCTCCTCGCGACCCGCGGGGTGCTGCGGCCGGTGCGCCGGCTCGGCGCGGCCGCCCGCGCGCTCGGCGACGGGCGGCTCGCGACGCGGGTCCGGGTGCGCGGGCACGACGAGCTCGCCGATCTCGCCCGCACCTACAACCACGCCGCCGCCGCGCTGGAGCGGACCGTGACGGAGCTGCGCGCGATGGAGGCGGCGTCCCGCCGGTTCGTCGCCGACGTCTCGCACGAGCTGCGCACGCCGCTGACCTCGATGATCGCGATGACCGACGTGCTGGCGGAGGAGGCGGGGGACGACGGCGGCGCGGCGCGGCTGGTCGCGGAGGAGACCCGCCGGCTCGGCGGGCTGGTCGAGCACCTGATCGAGATCAGCCGGTTCGACGCGGGCGCCGCCGCGCTCGTCCTGGACGACGTGAACGTGGCGGAGGCGGTCGCCGGCACGCTGTCGGCGCGCGGCTGGCCGGGCCGGGTGGTGGTGGAGGGGCCGGCGGACCTGTTCGTCCGGGCGGACCCGCGGCGGCTCGACGTCATCGTGGCGAACCTCGTCGGCAACGCGCTGAAGCACGGCGGCCCGCCGGTCGCGCTGCGCTTCGGGCCGGACGGGAGCGGCGGCGAGCCGGGCGTGGCGATCACCGTCGCCGACGGCGGCCCCGGGATCCCGGACGACCTGCTCCCCGTGGTCTTCGACCGGTTCGTGAAGGCGGAGGCGGCCCGCTCCCGCAGCGAGGGCAGCGGCCTCGGGCTGTCGATCGCGAAGGAGAACGCCGTCCTGCACGGAGGGACGCTGGAGGCCGCCAACGGGCCGGACGGGGGAGCGGTGTTCACGCTGTGGCTGCCGGCCCGGCACGCCGGCGAGGAGGACCCGGACGAGTGCGGGGAGGACGGATGAGGAAGCGATGAGGAAGCGATGGCGCCGGGCGGTCCGGGCGCTCGCCGCGGCCGCCGCCGTGGCGGGGGCCGTCGTGTCGGCGGGCTGCGGCGTCCGGCCGACGGGCGTGCTCAGCGCGGGCAGCATGCCGGTCGCCGACGGGCGGGCCTCCACCATCACCGTCTACCTGGTGAAGGGCGGCGGCATCCGCCCGATGGTCCGTCCCGGGCTGCCGGGCCACCCGTACCTGGCGATCGCGCAGCTCGGCGTCCCGGTCACCTCGGTGGAGGGGAGGGTCGGCCTGTACAGCGAGGTGCGCGTCCCGCTGGAGGGCCGGATCGTCGACGATCCCTCCGTCCTGATCGTCGACATCCAGGAGGGCCTGCCGCACCGGCGGGTGAAGTGGTCGCGCGTCGCGCTGGGCCAGATCGCCTGCACCGCCGCGGCCATTCCCGGGATCGAGCAGGTGAAGCTCTGGAGCGGGCCGGACCCCGACGAGTACGGATGGGGGTTCGTCGACTGCGCCGACTTCGCCGACCTGCGCTGATCAGCCCTTGGTGAGCCAGCGGGTGGCGACGTCGCCGAGCACCGACCGGATCGCCAGGATCGCGATGCCGAGCATCAGCACCGGCCCGACGACCCAGTGCTCGACCTTGCCGTTCGTGCGGGGGACCAGCGGCATCTCGATCCGCCAGGGCAGCGGCCAGAACACCGGGCAGCCGCGCGGTGTCAGGCAGTCCCCGGCCACGTGCGCCAGGCAGCCGAGGGTGACCGCGAACCCGACGAAGCTCATGTCGATCTTGTGCATCAGCCAGACGGCGATCAGCGCCAGCGCGCAGTCGGCCAGCGCGGACTGCGGCTCGCGGCCCTCGAAGTCGAGGCCGACGCCGCGCAGCCCCAGCCCGACGATCATGAACAGGCAGGCCCACCACGCGTACACGTAGTGGGTGGCGAGGGTGTCCATCGCCCAGCCGATGCCGACCGCGAACAGGATCGAGTGGGTGGCGTGCCGGTGCCCGCCCGACAGCTTCCCGATCCACTTGCACATGTGGTGGGTGATGGGCCCGTAGGTGTTGGCGATGCGCCCGTTGTGGTGGTCGATGTCGGGCAGGATCGCCGCGCCCGCGCACACCACCGCGCCCGCCGCGACCTGCTCGGGCGACAGCGACACCGCGTGCTCGCCGAGCAGGCTCTCCTGGCCGAGCACCGGCACCGCGGCCAGCCATGCCAGCGCGCCGCTCAGCGCGTGCGTCTTCCCCATCATGGGCAGTTCCCCCGCTTTCCGCGCACCGTCCGCCGCCCGGTTCAGGGCGGGACTCTAGCCCGCTACTGATCGTTTTCAGCGGCGGCGCGCCGAAGCGGATGCCACGTCCCTTTGATGCGGATAGCGGCGCCGCGGTTCCACGGCGGCGCCGGCGCGGGGGAGACGTTCAGTCGTCGTGGGCGGCGCGGGCGGCGACGACGGCCTCGACGTTCTCCTCGGCCCACTCGGTGATCGCCTGGATCGGCTTGTGCAGCGACAGGCCCAGCGGGGTGAGCGCGTACTCGACGCGGGGCGGGACCTCGGCGAACACGTGCCGGGTGACCAGGCCGTCGCGTTCCATCGTGCGCAGCGTCTGGGTAAGGACCTTGGGGGTGACGCCGCCGATCAGGCGGCGCAGCTCGGTGAAGCGGCGCGGTCCGTCGGTGAGGCTCAGCACGACCAGCACCGACCACTTGTCGCCGATCCGGTCGAGGATGAGCCGGGTCGGGCACTCGGGGTCGAACGCGTCGCCTCTCATGGTTTCCAGAGGGTACCAATAGCACGTTGAAGTAACCAGTATCCGATGGATACCTTCACGTGCGGCACGGACACGGAGGAGGACGACGACATGAAGATCCTGCTGATCGGCGCGACCGGGATGATCGGCCGGCGGGTGGCGGACGAGGCGCGCCGCCGCGGCCACGAGGTCACCGGCGTGACCCGCAGCGGCGCCGAGGGCACCGCGAAGGCGGACGCGCACGACGCCGACGCGATCGCCGCGCTGGCGGAGGGCCACGACGCGGTCGTGCTGGCCGTCTCGCCGCCCCGCGACGGCTCCGAGCCGGAGGGGCCGCTGCTCTCCGCCGGGCGCGGCGCCCTGGAGGGGACGCGCAAGGCCGGCGTCCGGCGCATCGTCGTCGTCGGCGGCGCCGGCAGCCTGGAGGCCGCGCCCGGCCTCCGGCACGTCGACGAGCCGGGCTTCCCCGAGATGTACAAGGCGGAGTCCCTCGCGCAGGCGGCGCTGCTCGACCTCGTCCGCGCCGAGGCCGGCGGCCTGGACTGGACCTACATCTCGCCCGCGCAGGTGATCGAGCCCGGCGAGCGCACCGGCGTGTTCCGCCTCGGCGGCGACCAGCTGCTCCGCGACGCCTCCGGCGACAGCCGCATCAGCGCGGAGGACTACGCCGTCGCGCTCGTCGACGAGCTGGAGAACGGCGACGCGATCGGCCGCCGCATCACCGTCGCCTACTGAGCCGCGGCCGTCGCCTGGTGAGCCGCGGCGTCGCCTACTGGGCCGCGGCCGTCGCGCACCGGGCGCGGGCGGTCAGCGCTTCCGCGAGGGCGCCTCGATCAGGCGCCAGGCGCCGGACTCCTCGCCCGGCTCGTACGGGGAGTCCAGCCGCTTCGCGAGGACGCCGGGCAGGCCCTGGTCGGCCGCGGTCTCCCGCACCGCGGCGCCGTCGCCCGGGTACCACGGCGCCGTCTGCCAGGCCGGGCCCGACAGGTCCAGCCCGTCCAGCCTGGCGCGGCGCTCGCGGTACGGGACGTCCAGCAGCGGCCGGCCGTCCAGGTGCGGCACGTCGAAGATCATGTAGGTCTCGCGGCCGTCCAGCACGGCCAGCTCGCCGTCCAGCACCGCCGGGCGGGCGCCGAGCCGCCCGCCGAGCCGCGAGCCGAGCCCGGCGGGGCCGTCCACGGGGCGGCCCCGGCCGTCGGTGAACCGCGTCCGGCCGCCCTCCACGTACGCCAGCAGCCGCCGGCCGCCCCACGCGAACTCGAACCCCCACGCCTCCTGGTCGCGCGGCAGCCGGGCCCTGCGGACCGGCCGCATCGGGCGCAGCGCCTCCGGCAGCGGCTCGGCGTCCGGGTCCGCCGGCGGGTCCATCCGGTGGATCATCCAGTTCTTGCCGCGCGTCTTGAACAGCACGTACCGGCCCGACACCCGCGAGCCGTGGATGACGACCTTCACCTCGCGCTCGGACCACTTCTCCGTCTCGTACGTCCCGCGGTCCCAGATCGTCACCTTGCCGCCGCCGTACTCGTCCCGCGGGATGTCGCCCTCGAACGTCGCGTACTCCAGCGGATGGTCCTCGGTGTGGACGGCCAGGTGGTTCGTCTTCGGGCTCCACGGCAGGCCCTTCGGCACGGCCCAGGAGACCAGCACGCCGTCCCGCTCGAACCGCAGGTCCCAGTGCAGGCTGGAGGCGTGGTGCTCCTGGACGACGAACGTGTCGTCGTCGCCGTGCGGGAGCGCCTTCTCCTCGGGGACGGGCTCGGGCGTCTTGCGGGGGTCGCGTCTGCCGCGGTATTCGGCGAGCCGGTCGCCGCCGTTCCGCGCGTCCTTCTTGCCCTTCTTGCCCTTCTTCTCCGTCACGCCCGCCACATACCCGCGATCAGCGGATCGAGACGGCCCCGCCGGCGGACGGGGACGGGGACGGGGACGGTGCTAGCGGATGAAGACGGCGTAGTCGGCGAGGTCGCCGGTCAGCTGCGGCGGCAGGGCCGCCACCGCCGACATCTCCTCGGCGGACACGAACCCGCCGGTCTCCGCCCGCACCCGCTCGATCTTGGCCGCCAGCTCCGGGGTGATGCCGGGCAGCAGCGTCAGCGCCTCCGCAGGGGCGTGGTTGACGTCGATCAGGCCGCCGTCCTGGTACTGGCGCGGCAGGTCGGGGCGGCCGATCCGCAGCTCCTTGGCGAGCCCCGGGTCGCTCGCGGCCAGGTCCCGCGCCTTCTCGCGCAGCAGCCGCTGGCGCCGCACCCGCTCCACGACGGCCTCGTTGTCGATGCCCGCCAGCCCGTGCGGGTCGAACACCCGGCGCCGGATGAGGAACGCGTGCCCGCACCCCACCACCGCGAGGACGAACAGCAGCACCCCCACCGCCTGCTGCGTGCCGTCCTCCTTGCCGATGTCCGGCAGCAGGTACAGCATCAGCGCGAAGATGCCGATGTAGACCGCCGACGACACCAGCAGGTGCGCGCTGCGCCGCCACAGCGCCGCCGCCGCGAACGTGAAGGGCGTCGCGTACCCGAGCGTCAGGAACGGCAGCGCCGCCCACGTCACGCTCAGCGCGGCCCGCCCGGGAGGCATGCTGTCGGACGGAACCCTCGGCTCGTACGGCGCTGGCGCGTTCATCAGGCGCATTCTCCCGGCCGGGTCGCTGGATGAAGGGGACGCTAGGTCGACGAAGGGGTCACGGGAGGGTGAGGATCTCGTGGCCGTCCTCGGTCACCAGCAGGGTGTGCTCGAACTGCGCGGTGCGCTTGCGGTCCTTGGTGACGACGGTCCAGCCGTCGTCCCAGATGTCGTAGTCGTGGCTGCCGAGGGTCAGCATCGGCTCGACGGTGAACGTCATGCCCGGCTCGATGACCGTCGTGGCGTTCGGGTCGTCGTAGTGCGGGACGACCAGCCCCGAGTGGAACGTGGTGCCGATGCCGTGCCCGGTGAAGTCGCGGACGACCCCGTACCCGAACCGCTTGGCGTAGGACTCGATGACCCGCCCGATCACGTTCAGCGCGCGCCCCGGCTTGACCGCCCTGATGCCCCGCATCGTCGCCTCGCGGGTGCGCTCCACCAGCAGCCGCGACTCCTCGTCCACGTCGCCGCACAGGAACGTCGCGTCGGTGTCGCCGTGCACGCCGTCGATGAACGCGGTGATGTCGACGTTGACGATGTCGCCGTCCCGCAGCACGGTGTCGTCGGGGATGCCGTGGCAGATCACCTCGTTGATCGAGGTGCACAGCGACTTCGGGAACCCCCGGTAGCCGAGGGTGGACGGGTAGGCCCCGTGGTCGAGCATGAACTCGTGCCCGATGCGGTCCAGCTCGTCGGTGGTGACGCCCGGCCGGACGTGCTTGCCGACCTCCTCCAGCGCCTGCGCCGCGATCTTGCCCGCGACCCGCATCCGCGCGATGATCTCGGGTGTCTTGACGTCCGGCTCGCCGGTCTTCGGGCGCTTCTTCCCCACGTACTCCGGCCGCGGGATCTGTGCCGGGACCTTCCGCATGGGAGAGACGTTGCCGGGACGGAGAAGCTGGGTCGTCATAGTGATGGAGTGTAGTCAGCGGGATCGCGGCAACGAATCCCGCGCGAGCCGTGATCGGAGGGAGCACCGATGGCCGGTGACGACGGTGACTGGTGGTTCTGCTTGAAGCACATGAAGGTCGAGCACGGGCCCGGCTGCCCGGACAAGGACCGGATGGGCCCGTACCCGGACGAGGGCGCCGCCGCCGGGGCGCTGGCGCTGGCCCGCGAGCGCAACGAGGCGTGGCGCAAGGACGACGGAGAGGACTAGCGGCGGGCTAGTCGACCGTCGGGCCTGTCACCGCCTCGAGCAGCCTGGCGAGGCGGTGCCGCAGGCCGCGGGCGCCGCGCGCCGGCTCCTGGCCCGCGGCGGCGCTCACCAGGTGCTGCGCGCCGTCGAACGACAGCAGCGCCTCGTCCGCCGGGACGGTCAGCGCCTCGTGCGCCAGGCCCTCCAGCTCGCGGTCGCCGCCGTCCAGCGCGAGGATCGTGGCGCCGACGCGGCGCGCGTCGTCGACCCGTTCCAGCAGGGGGACGGGCGCCTCGTCCTCGGCGACGACGAACAGCGTCTCGCCGCGGCGCGCCTCCTCCAGCCGCGACAGCCCGATGCTCAGGTGCGGCGGCGCGTCCGGGGGCGGCGACCAGCGCACCAGGGTGGGCGCGAGGCCAGGGGCGTCGCCGAGCCGCGACTCGTCGTCCAGGTGCGCGGCGAGGTGCCACGGGTCGCCGCCGGGCGTGCCGACCAGCAGCAGCCCGCCGGGGGTGCGGGAGGTGACCCGCAGGGCGCGTCCGAAGTCCTGGGTGCGCTCCAGCCAGCCGGTGGCGGACAGCACCTCGCGCAACATCACGATCTGCTCGGCGTCCACCGGTCCATGGTGCCGCACGGGACGCCGGCGGCACGCCGGTTTCCCCGAGCCGGGAGGGCGACGCGAAGCGGCCGGAAGGCCGCCTGGCAGACTCGGCGGCATGACTGAGCAGCAGCAGAGGACTCCCTACGACCTCCCCGACGTCAGCGGCCTGACCATCGGCATCCTCGGCGGCACCGGGGACCAGGGCAAGGGCCTGGCGCGCCGGTTCGCGCTGGCCGGCCACCGCGTGGTCATCGGGTCGCGGAAGGCGGAGCGCGCGCAGCAGGCCGCCGACGACCTGGGCGCGGACCTGCCCGTGTCGGGCGCGGAGAACGAGGCCGCCGCGAGCGGCGCGGACGTGGTGGTCGTCGCGGTGCCGTGGGAGGGGCACAAGGCGCTGCTGGAGTCGCTGCGCGAGGCGCTCGCCGGCAAGATCGTCGTGGACTGCGTGAACCCGCTGGGCTTCGAGAAGGGCAAGGGCGCGTTCGCGCTGCCGGTCGAGGAGGGCAGCGCCGCCGAGCAGGCCGCCGCCGTGCTGACCGGCAGCCGGGTCGTCGCGGCCTTCCACCACGTGTCCGCCAGGCTGCTGCTCGACCCCGAGGTGGACGAGATGGAGTTGGACGTCCTCGTCCTCGGCAACGACCGCGAGGCGACGGACCTGGTGCAGGCGCTCGCCGGGCGCATCCCCGGCATGCGCGGCGTCTACGGCGGACGGCTGCACAACGCCGGGCAGGTCGAGGCGTTCACCGCGAACCTCATCTCGATGAACCGCCGCTACAAGGCGCACGCGGGGCTCCGCATCACCGACGTCTGACGGGCGCCCGGAGCGGAGCGCCGGCGGAGCGCCGGGCGTCGTTCCGTTCGCGCCGGGCTCGCTTCCGGGCGCCGGGGAGCGAGCCCCCGCGTGAGCACGCGCGATGACATTTCCGGCCAACGCCCCGGCGTTTTCTTGGGGACTTCGGACCAAGCCCCCGGCGGGACCGCGCGGTTAGTGTGCCGGTGACGGGCCGCCGAGGGACCGGCCCTCGTGACCACGCGCGCCGGTCGGGCGACGGCCGGGACCGTCCGGCGGGCCGACGGGGTGGAAGACCGTGCTCGCTTACATCGTCCGGCGCCTCATGAGCGCCGCCGTCATGCTGCTGCTGGTCACCCTGGTGACGTTCGGCACGTTCTTCTGGCTGCCGAAGCTGGCGGGGCAGACCACCGACCAGATCGCCGCGTCCTACGCCGGGCGGGCCTCGACCGTCCAGGCGATCGAGGCGACCAAGCAGCGGCTCGGCCTCGACCAGCCGGTCCTCGTCCAGTACTGGCACTACCTGAAGGCGATCGCGGTCGGCCGGGACTACGACGCGGGCCCGGTCACCGACCACTGCCCGGCGCCGTGCCTCGGTTACTCGTTCCGCAGCAGCCAGCCGGTACTCGGGACGCTCCTCGACCGCGCGCCCGCGACCGCGTCGCTGGCGGTGGGCGCCGCGTTCCTCTGGCTGGCCGGCGGCATCGTCACCGGCGTCGTGTCGGCGCTGCGCAAGGGCTCGTTATGGGACCGCGTGACGATGATCGTCGCGCTCGGCGGGGTGTCGCTGCCGATCTACTTCACCGGCCTGGTCTCGCTCGCCCTGTTCTCCTACACCTGGCGGATCCTCCCGGGAGGCGGCAGCTACCGGCCGCTGACCTCCGACCCGGGGATGTGGTTCCAGGCGCTGGTGCTGCCCTGGGTGACGCTCGCGTTCCTCTACGCGGCCATGTACGCGCGGCTCACCAGGGCGGGGATGCTCGAGACGATGAGCGAGGACTTCATCCGCACCGCCCGCGTCAAGGGGCTGCCGGAGGCGGTCGTCGTCACCAAGCACGCGCTGCGGGCCTGCATGACGCCGATCGTCACCGTGTTCGGCCTCGACCTCGGCCTCCTGCTGGGCGGGGCGGTGCTGACCGAGAACACCTTCAGCATCCCCGGCCTCGGCGAGCTCGCGATCACGTCCATCCAGAGCGGCGACCTGCCGATGGTCCTCGGCGTCACGCTGATCACCGCGGTCTCGGTCGTGGTCTTCAACCTGGTCGTCGACCTGCTCTACGCCGTCATCGACCCGCGGGTGAGGCTCGGCTGACGGCCCCGGGCGGCGGTGCGGGCGCGGCCGCCGGGGGATCGGCGTGGCGCGTTCCGGCCAGGAAGGCGACAATGGCGGGAGCGGTAGCCGACCGCGGCGCGTCCAAGTGCTGACGTTGGGGCATGGACGAGACGGGCGGGCGCGGCGCACGGCGGCGCCCGCCGTGGGCGATCTGGCGGCGGTCCCGCCGCGCCGGCTCCGGCGCCGCCTATGATCGGCATGCGACAGGGCAGGTGAAGATGAGGCAGATCCGGTCCGCGGACCCGTGGAGCACGTTCCTGGCCCCTCCGGGCCGGGCCGCCGGGTCCGGGGCGCCCGCGGGGCCGGCCGCGCCGGACGCCCCGGAGGCGCCGCACGCGCGCGGTGACGCGGGCGAGGCGGGCGAGGCCGGCGGCGGCGACGTCTACGGCCGGGTGCTCGACCACCTGCGGGCGGCGGGCGGGCCGCTGTCGCTCGCGGAGATCCGGCACGCGACCGGGCTCGGGCTGCTGGAGGTGGCGGGCGCCGTGGAGCGGCTGCGCGACCGGGGGCTGGTCTCGATCGAGCGGGAGATCGACGAGGTCGTCCGGCTGACCGGGCGGTGATCGGGACCGGATGGCCGGATATCTCGTCGCGGTCTCGCTGAGCTGCCTGGTCGGCGTCGCCGAGCTGGTCAGCCGCTACCGGGACCGCCCCACCACGCTGGTCCGGGTGCCGAGCACCTGGGCGTACGTGCTGATCAACGGGGGAGCGGGCGCCGGGTCGCTGCTGCTCCTGCACACCTTCGGCTGGCGGTTCGGGGTGGCGTCGCCGGACGTCGCCGCGGCGACGCAGGTGCTGGTCGCGAGCCTCGGCTCGATGATGGTGTTCCGCAGTGCCGTGTTCACCGTCCGGGTGGGGGACGAGGACGTCGCGGTCGGGCCGAGCACGCTGCTGACCTCGCTGCTCGCCGCCGCGGACCGGGGCGTCGACCGGATGCAGGCGAAGACGCGCGCGCAGGAGGCGGGGGAGATCATGCGCGGGGTCTCGTTCGCCAAGTCGAAGCTGGCGCTGCCGACGTACTGCCTCGGCCTGCTGCAGAACGTCTCCGCCGAGGACCAGGCGGACCTGCGCACCGCCGTGGACGCGCTCGCGGGCAGCGAGATGACCGACGGGCAGATGGCCCTCAACCTGGGGCTGCTGCTGATGAACGTGGCGGGCCCGGACGTGCTGCGCTCCGCCGTCGACACGCTGCGGGACGAGATCATGGCGGCCGGGCAGCCGCCCGTCCCGGCGCCGCGCAACGGCCAGGCCGGCGAGGCGCGGGCCGGCGGCGGCGAGCTGGTCCGCTCCAACCCGGACCAGTAGCCGCCGCCGGGGACGCGGCCTGACGACCTAACGGCCTAGCGGCTCGGCGCCGAGGGCGCCGCCGCCACTCAGTGGTACGTGTGCTCGGGGGCGGGGTAGACGCCGCTGACGACCTCTTCGGCGTAGCTGCGCGCGGCGTCGCCGAGCACGGTGCCGATGTCGGCGAACTTCTTGACGAACTTCGCGGTGTGCGGGGTGAGGCCGGCCATGTCCTGCCAGACCAGCACCTGCGCGTCGGTCTGGTTGCCGCCGCCGATGCCGATGGTGGGGATGGACAGCGACGAGGTGACGCGGGCGGCGAGCTCCTCGGGGACGCACTCGAGGACGACGGAGAACGCGCCGGACGCCTCGAGGGCCTTGGCGTCGGCCATCAGCTCCTCGCCGGCCTGGCCGCGGCCCTGCACCCGGTAGCCGCCGAAGACGTTGACGGACTGCGGGGTGAGGCCGAGGTGGCCCATCACGGGGATGCCGGCGGAGACCATCGCCTCGACCTGCGGGAGGATCCGGCGGCCGCCCTCCACCTTGATCGCGTGCGCGCCGGTCTCCTTGAGGAACCGGGTGGCGGCGGCGAGGGCCTCGGGGACGCCGGTCTGGTACGAGCCGAACGGCAGGTCGGCGACGACCATCGCGCGCTTGGAGCCGCGGACGACGGCGGCGGCGAGGGGGATCAGGTCGTCGACCGTGACCGGGATGGTCGAGTCGTAGCCGTAGACGACCATCGCGGCGGAGTCGCCGACGAGGAGCACGGGGATGCCGGCCTCGTCGAAGATCCGCGCGGTGAGGGCGTCGTAGGCGGTGAGCATCGGCCACTTCTCGTGCCGCTCCTTGGCGGCCGCGATGTCGCGGACGGTGATCCTTCGCCCGCCGGTACCGCCGTAGAGTGCGGTCGGCTGCGCGGGCGGCGCTACAGAAGAAGACATGGAGAACCTCCGGTCTTGAGGCGCCACGGTGGCGTACCCAGACGGATCCGATGGTGCCACTTCGAAAACGATTCGGGTAGTCCCCGAGATTCCCGGATCTTTCGGGCGCCGGGCCGGAACAAATTACGAAACGCTACGGTTGCGTATCGGTGGATGGCGGCGTACGCTCCTTACGAAACGAGACGTACCCGTATCGCATTCCCTCCGTCACGATCCAAGGAGCGCTGTGGACTCCCAGACCGTCCAGCGGCGCCGGTGGTACATCCTCGGCGTGCTGACCGTGAGCCTGCTGGTGGTGGTGCTCGACAACACCATCCTCAACGTCGCGCTCAAGACCATCGCCGACCCCGAGAAGGGCCTCGGCGCCACCCAGAGCCAGCTCGAGTGGTCGATCAACTCCTACACGCTGGTCTTCGCCGGCCTGCTGTTCACCTTCGGCGTCATCGGCGACCGGATCGGCCGCAAGCGCGTGCTGATGGGCGGCATGGCCGTGTTCGCCCTCGCCTCGCTGGCGTCGGCCTACGCCCAGTCGCCCGACCAGCTCATCTACGCCCGCGCCCTGATGGGCCTCGGCGGCGCCGCGATCATGCCGCAGACGCTGTCGATCATCTCCAACGTGTTCGAGCCGCACGAGCGCGCCCGCGCCATCGGAATCTGGGCCGGCGCCGTCGGCCTCGGCGTCGCCATCGGCCCGCTCACCGGCGGCCTGCTGCTCGCCCACTTCTGGTGGGGCTCGGTCTTCCTCATCAACGTGCCGGTCATCGTCGCCGGCGTCACGCTGATCGCCTTCCTGGTGCCCGAGTCGCGCAACCCCAACCCCGGACGGCTCGACCCGGTCGGCGTCCTGCTGTCGGTCGTCGGCCTGGTCGTGGTGTCGTACGGCATCATCCAGGGCGGTGACAAGGGCGAGTGGCTGACCTTCGGCACCCTCGGCCCGATCCTCGCCGGCCTCGCCGTCCTCGCCCTGTTCGTCTGGCACGAGGCCCGCACCGCCTCGCCGGCGTTCGACGTCCGGCTGTTCAAGGACGCCCGCATGTCGGCCGCCGTCGCGTCCATCGCGCTGTGCTTCTTCGCCGCCACCGGCGTGTTCTTCTTCACCAGCTTCTACATGCAGTCCGTGCGGGGTCTCAGCGCGCTGGAGTCCGGCGCGATGGTGCTGCCCTTCGCGGCCGCGCAGCTGATCTTCTCGCCGCGCAGCGCGGGCATGGTCCGCCGGTTCGGCGCCAAGGCCGTCTGCACGTCCGGGCTGCTGCTGGTCACCGTCGCGCTGGCGAGCTACCAGTTCGTCGGCACCGACACCCCCATGTGGATCCTCGGTGTGATCTTCTTCGTGCAGGGCGCCGGGATGGCCAACGTGATGCCGCCCGCGACCGAGTCGGTCATGTCCGCGCTGCCGCGCGAGAAGGCCGGCGCCGGATCGGCCGTCAACAACGTCGCCCGGCAGGTCGCGGTCGCGATGGGCGTCGCCGTCCTCGGCTCCGTCGTCGCCTCCGTCTACCGCGGCGACCTGCACGACCGGCTCGCCGCGCTGCCCGCCGGCGCCCGCCAGGCCGCCGGCGAGTCCATCGAGGGCGCGCACGCCGTCGCCGCCCGGATGGGCACCGCGGGCCACGGCCTGATCGGCCCCGCCGACACCGCGTTCGTGCACGCCATGCACACCGCGTCGATCGCCGCGGCCGTCGTGTCCTTCCTCGGCGCCCTGGTCGTGCTGAAGTGGATGCCCGGACGCGCCGCCGCCGCTCCCGCCGCGGAGAACCAGGCGGCTCCCGAGCCGGAGAAGGCCCGCGTGTGAGAGCGTGAGCATGCCATGAACGACACGACGACCAACCGCGCGCCGGGACGTCCGCGCAGCGAGCGGGCCGAGAAGGCCATTATCGAGGCCACCCTCGACCTGCTCGCCGCGGAGTCCGGGGTGGCCGGCGTCTCCATCGAGGCGGTGGCCGCCCGGGCCGGCGTCGGCAAGACGACGATCTACCGGCGCTGGCCCAGCAAGGAGGCGCTGATCGTGGGCGCGCTCGGCGCGGCGAAGGGCGAACTGCCCGCGCCCGCCGGCGCGTCCGCCCGCGAGGACCTCCTGGAGATCGCGCGGACCTTCGCCGCCGAGCGCAAGAAGCGGTACTCGCGCTGCTTCTGGAACGTGGTCGGCGGCGCGGAGAAGTACCCCGAGCTGTACGCCCGCTACAAGCAGGACGTCATCGAGCCGCGCCGCGCCGTCATCCGCGAGGTGCTGCGCCGCGGCGTCGAGACGGGGGAGCTGCGCGCCGACCTCGACATCGAGGCGGGCATCTCGATGCTGACCGGGTCGCTGTCCACCAAGACCCCGCAGGAGACCTTCCCGGAGGGCTACGCGGAGACCGTCGTGGACCTCCTGCTGACCGGGATCGGCGCGCCGTCCTGACCGGATCCGGCGGATCCAGAGGCAGCCGCGGAGGCCCGTTTCCTCGGGAGATAACGCCCGAGAATCCGCATACCGCACGGTTTTCGGCGCGGTAACCGTGATCTTCTCCCGCCGATCACGCGTCATGCCCCATACTGTCGCTGGGTAGTGCTAAGACGACCGGCTGTCTGGAGCGCGTCAGGTGAGATCCGTCATGGCGCCGCGAGGCGATGCGCCCGCCACCGATTCGGCGTCCCGGACCCTGGTCCTGGGCATCGACGGCGGACGGCGGATCGTCCAGTGCGGACCCAACAGCGCGGCCGTCATCGGCCGCGCGCCGCAGGAGCTGATCGGCCGCGCGGCCGCCGACCTCGTCGCCGACGAGGCCAAGGCCGAACTCGAGACGCTGCTGGAGGCCCTGGCCGCCGGCCAGGAGCGCACCGCGGTGCTCGCCGTCCCGCGCGGCGACGGCGGCCCGTCCCCGGACGCGGTCGTCACCGCCCAGCCGATGCTCGGCGGCGAGACCGGCACCGGCCCCGCCGGCCTGCTGTACGTGCGGGTGCCGCTGCCGCCCAGCGAGCGCTACCAGGACCCGGCGCTGATGCGCCGCGCCCTCATGGACGACCAGCTCACCCGATTCGGCGCGTCCCTCGACCTCGACCAGTCCGCCCGCGGCCTCGTCGACGTCGTCGTCCCGCACTACTGCAACGCCGCGTCCGTGCTGGTGCTGGAGAGCCTCGTCGCCGCCGACGAGGTGCACAGCGAGTCCGGCGCGGCGGTGCTGCGCCGCATCGCCGTCACCTCCGACGACGGCAACCCCGCCTGGGGCGCGACGTTCCCCGTCGGCGAGGTCCTGGTGTTCCCCGAGGGCACCCCCTACCGCCAGGTGATGGAGACCGCCCAGCCCGTCCACCTGCCGCACATCGACGCCGCCGCGGCCGGCGACATCGGCGCCAAGTGGCGCCGCCGCCCCGCCGGCGACCTGCTCAGCGGCGTGTCCATGGTGCTGCTGCCGATGATCGCCCGCGACACCCTGCTCGGCTTCATCGCCTGCACCCGCATCCCCGGCTTCCGCAAGTTCGACGCCTACGACGTCGAGATCGGCATGGAGTTCGCGGCCCGCGCCGCCATCGTCATCGACAACGCCCGGCAGTTCAGCCGCGAGCGCTCCACCGCCCTCGCGCTGCAGCGCAGCCTGCTGCCGCTGCGGCTGTCCGCGCCGTCCTCGGTCGAGGTCCGGCACCGCTACCTGCCCGGCAGCAAGCTCGTCGAGGTCGGCGGCGACTGGTACGAGTCGATCGCGCTGCCCGGCGCCCGCGTCGCGCTCATCGTCGGCGACGTCGCGGGGCACGGCGTGCGCGCCGCGGTCACCATGGGCCGGCTGCGCACCGCCCTGCACACCCTCGCGAACCTGGAACTGCCGCCCGCCGACGCCCTGCACGTCATGCACGAGCTGATGATCGAGCTCGGCGAGCAGGAACCGCACTTCGCCACCTGCGTGTACGCGGTCTACGACGCCACCACCGGCACCATCGAGATCGCCTCCGCCGGGCACCTGCCGCCGCTGCTGGCGAGCCCGTCCGGCGACAGCGACTACCTGACCGTCCCGCCCGCGCCGCCGCTCGGCGTCGCCGGCGGCGCCGCCATCGAGAGCCGCGAGTTCACCGTCGAGGACGGCAGCCTGTTCGTCATCTACACCGACGGCCTGGTCGAGAACCGCGGCCGCGACATCGACGACGGCCTCGCCCGCCTCAAGGGCATCTTCGGCCCCGGCGCCGTCGACCGCCCGATGGAGGACCTCGCCAAGGCGACCCTCGCCGGCGTCTACGCCGACCAGCACCGCGACGACATCGCCGTCCTCATCGCCCGGCTGCGCCGCATCCCCGAGGACCGGTTCGTCTCCTGGACGCTGCCCGCCGACCCCGCCGCCGTCCGCCGCGCCCGCGGGCTCGTCCGCACCCGGCTGGAGGAGTGGGGCCTGGACGAGCTCGACTACACCACCGAGCTCCTCGCGTCCGAGCTCATCACCAACGCGCTGCGCTACGCCCCGGGCCCGATCGAGCTGCGCCTGCTCTTCGAGCGCACTCTCGTTTGCGAAGTCCTGGACCGCTCCGCGGCGCTGCCCCGGCTGCGCCGCGCCGAGGACGACGACGAGAACGGCCGCGGCCTCCTCGTCGTCAGCCAGATCGCGCACCGCTGGGGCACCCGCCGCACCGCCGCCGGCAAGGTCGTCTGGTGCGAGCAGATCGTCCCCGGCATCGACCCCGACCCGGTCGACCTCGACTCCAGCTGGCCCGGCGAAAGCCACCACCGCGAGTGACCCGCCGCGCCCCCAGGAGCCTCGACCCCCGACCACCGGTCACGGACGCCCGCACGGACTGAGGGGAGCGCGGCGGCCCTGGTCGCCGCTCCGGGGCGAGCACGCGGACCGAGCGCAGCGCAGCGAGCACAGCGCCGGTCACGCGAAGCGCGCGATGATCCCGGCCACCGGCACGGGTGGGCGCGCGGAGCGAGTGCAGCGAGCGGAGCGGGCCTGCCCGCCGACCGGCAGGCCGTTTCGCGCGGAGCGCTAGCGGAGCGGGAAACGGCCTGTCGGTCGTGACGGGGGTTCCAGGGGGTCGCCCCCCTGGGAGTATCAGTTCTCTCGCCAGCGGGTGGTGATGGGGAGGCGGCGGTCGCGGCCGAAGTTCTTCGGGGTGATCTTGGGGCCGGGCGGGTACTGGCGGCGCTTGTACTCGGCGAGGTCGACGAGGCGGATGACGCGGTCGACGAGGGCGGGGTCGTGGCCGGCGGCGAGGAGGGCGTCGCGGCCCATGTCGTGCTCGACGTAGTCGGCGAGGAGCGGGTCGAGGACGGAGTAGTCGGGGAGGCTGTCGCTGTCGCGCTGGCCGGGGCGCAGCTCGGCGGACGGCTCCTTGTCGATGATCACCCGCGGGATCGGCTCCTGTGCGAACGGGTGCAGGAACGGCAGGTCGACGCCGGCCTGGGCGTTGCGCCAGCGGGCGAGGTCCCACACGGTGGTCTTGAAGACGTCCTTGATGGGGCCGAAGCCGCCCGCGGAGTCGCCGTAGAGGGTGGAGTAGCCGGTGGCGAGCTCGCTCTTGTTGCCGCCGGTCAGGACGAGGTGGCCGTGCTCGTTGGACAGCCCCATCCAGACGTTCGCGCGGATGCGGGCCTGGAGGTTCTCGGCGGCGAGGCCGTGCAGGTCCAGCTCGGCCTCGAACGCCTCGACCATCCCGGCGATCGGCACGATCCGGGAGCCGATCCCCTGCCGCTTGACGAGGTCCTCGGCGTCGGTGACGGAGCCCTCGGAGGAGTAGCGGCTCGGCAGCAGGACCGCGTGCACGTTCTCCGGGCCGATGGCGTCGGAGGCGATGGTGGCGACGAGGGCGGAGTCGATGCCGCCGGACAGCCCGAGGATGACGGAGCGGAAGCCGTTCTTGCGGACGTAGTCGCGGGTGCCGAGGACCAGTGCGGCGTAGATCTCGGCCAGGGCGTCGAGGGGCTCGGCGACGGTCTGCGGCTCGACGGGGTAGGCGGGCAGCGGGTCGGCGGACAGCGCGAGCCGGTCGATGGTGATGGTCGTGCCGTCGTGGGCGTCGACCGGGGAGCGGCCGGGCTCGGCGGCGGGGTCGGCGGCGGGCAGCGCGAGGTCGGCGACGAGCAGGTGCTCGACGAACTGGGGGGCGCGGGCGAGCAGCGAGCCGTCCGGGCCGACGATGACGGAGTCGCCGTCGAAGACGAGCTCGTCCTGGCCGCCGACCATGTTGACGTAGGCGAGCGTGCAGCCCGCCTCGCGGGCGCGGCTGGCGCACAAGTCGAGGCGGACGTCGTCCTTGTCGCGCTCGTAGGGGGAGGCGTTGAGGACGAGCAGGAGCCCGGCGCCGGCCTCGCCGGTGACGCTGACGGGCCCGCCGTCCTGCCAGAGGTCCTCGCAGATGGCGGTGGCGACGTCGACGCCGTGGACGCGGACGACGGGGAGCCGGTCGCCGCGGACGAAGACGCGGTACTCGTCGAACACCCCGTAGTTGGGGAGGTGGTGCTTGGCGGACCGGACGAGGACCTCGCCGCCGTGCAGCCAGGCGGCGGCGTTCAGCGGCAGGCCGGACGGCTGCCCGGCGCGGACGAGGCCGACGGGCGGGCGGTCGAGGTGGCCGGTGACGACGGGGAGGTCACCGAGGCCCTCGTCGGCGAGCCGGGCGGCGACGCGTTCCAGGGCGCGGCGGGACGCCTCGACGAAGGAGCCGCGGAGGGCGAGGTCCTCGACCGGGTATCCGGTGAGCATCATCTCCGGGAACGCGACCAGGTGGGCGCCCGCGGCGGCGGCGCGCGCGGTCCATTCCACGATCAGGTCGGCGTTGCCGCCGAGGTCGCCGACGGTCGGGTTCACCTGCGCGAGCGCGATCCTGAGCTGTGCCACGGGACCAGCCTAGTTCGGCGCCCCTGGTTTCGTCACTATGACGAAAAGGTGGGCTCGATCACCGCGGCGCGGCGCCGCCTGATCGCCGGCGCCAGCGCGAGCTGCCCGGCGGCGGCGGCGAGCGCCAGGCCCGTGCAGCTCAGCCAGAGCAGCGCGGGCCCGCCGGCGCCGAGCAGCTGGGTGCCGCCGAGCGGCGCCAGGAGGAACCCGCCCGACCACGCCATCCCGTACAGGCCGCTGTAGCGGCCGCGCAGGTGTGGCGGCGCGAGATCGGCGACGACGGCCTGCAGCACGGACGCGGCGGTGATCTCGCCGAGCGTCCAGACCAGGATCGTCGCGGTGAAGCCGGGCACCGAGGACGCCAGCGCGGTCAGCCCGTAGCCCGCGCCGACCAGCGTGAACCCGGCCACCATCACCAGGCTGTGGTCGCGCCGGCTCAGCCACGCGTTGACCAGCGGCTGGACGATGATGATCAGCACGCCGTTGGCGGCGATGGCGATGCCGTAGTCCTGCGGCCCGAGCCCCGCCTCCTTCATCGCGAGCGGCATCGTGGTCATGCCCTGCATGAGCACGAACGTGTAGCAGAGCAAGACCGTCGCGTAGCCGACCATGACCCGGTCGCGCAGCACCCGGACGAACCCGCCGGGCCCGTCGTCGCGGCCGGCGCCGCGCACCCGGGTCTCCGGGACGGCGCGCCACACCAGCAGCCCGAACGCGGTGCAGGTGGCGGCGTCGATCCAGAACAGCAGCTGGAAGCCCTCGCGGGCGAGGGTGCCGCCGAGCACCATCGAGAACGCCCAGCCGAGGTTGACCGCCCAGAACAGCAGCCCGAACGCGCGCGGCCGCTCCGCCGGGGAGATGATGTCGGCGACCATCGCCTGGGCCGCGGGCCGGTACATGTCGAGGAGCAGGCCGAGGACGAGCGCCGCCACGATGATCGCCGCGATCCCGTGCGCGTAGCCGAGCGCCAGCATCGCCGCGCCCGTGCCGACGGTCGCGCTGGTCAGCGTCGCGCGCCGGCCGAGCCGGTCGGCGAGGGCGCCGCCCGCGAGCTGCCCGGCGAACGAGCCGGCGCCGAGCACGGCCATCACGGCGCCCGCCTGCCCGAGCGACAGGCCCCGCGCCGTGGTCAGGTACAGGCCGAGGAACGGCTCGACCATCGTGCCGAGCCGGTTGAGCAGGGAGCCCGCCCACAGCACCCAGAACGTCCGGGGGAGGCCGCCGACGCGGGGCCGCAGGAACGCCGCGATGCGGCCCGGCGCGGGACCGACAGGAGTGTCGTCCAATGTGGTCACTTGCACGATGGTCCGCGAACGCCGCGGACCGCGGCATTGATTTAGTCTGGGCTAAATGACCGAGGTCGTGCCGTGATCGGGTTCGCGCCGTGATCGAGTTCGTGTTCGCGCCGGACGACGCCGCCCGCGTCCGGTTCGCGTTCTCGCCGCTGCTGGAGCTGGTGCGCAGCGTGCGGGTGCTCGCCGACCCGTCCGGGCACGCCCTGCACCTGCCGTGGGTGCACGGCGTCCGGCCCCGGCTGCGCGGCCTCGACATGGCGCCGCTGATGGCGGCCGTCCCGGCATGGGGCTACATCCCCGACTTCCTCACGCCGCCGCCGGGGACGCCGCTGCCCGACCTGGACGCCGAGCTGGAGATCGTCCGGAGCACGCCGCCGGAGGTCGTCGCCGCCGAGCTGCGGTGGACCGAGCGCGGCAACCGGGCCGGGCCCGAGCGCCTGGCGATGGCGGCCGAGCCCGAACGCACCCTGGAGACCCTCGTCGGCCTGCTGGAGCGGTACTGGGCCGCGGCCGTCGAGCCGTACTGGCCGCGGCTGCGCGACCTCCTCGAAGGGGACATCCTGCGCCGCGCCCGCGCCCTCGCGGCGCACGGCACCGCCGGGGTGTTCGGCGACCTGCACGACGACGTCTCGTGGCGTTCCGGGACCCTCAGGGTCGACCGGCGGTGGGAGTTCCGCGGCGAGCTGCTGGGCCGCGGCCTGCTGCTGGTCCCGAGCGCGTTCGTGTGGCCGAACGTGTCGGTGATGGTGCCGCCCTACCAGCCGATGCTCAGCTACCCGCCGAACGGCGTCGGGACGCTGTGGGAGACCGGCCGCGACCAGGGAGCGGGCTCGCACGCGCTCGCCGCGCTGATCGGGCGGCGCCGCGCCGAGCTGCTCACCGCGCTCGCCACGCCCGCGTCCACGACGGAGCTGGCCGCGCGGATGGGCGTCACGGCCGGCGCGGTCAGCCAGCACCTCGGCGTCCTCCGCGCGTGCGGCCTGGTCACCGGCCACCGCCTCGGCCGCCGCGTCCTCTACGCCCGCACGCCCTCCGGCGACGCCCTGGCCGCACCCGCCCAGCGTTGACCCGCGGAAGGTCAGCGGAGCGAGGCGAGGGCGTCGAGGCGGAGCTGGGCGGGTGCGGCGGACTCGTAGCGGCCGGACTCGGCGAGCCAGTCCATGTGCGCGCGCGGGGTGTCCAGGAGGACCTTGACGACCTGCGCGGCGGCGGCGCGCTGCGCGACCGTCAGCTGCAGCCGGTCGAGCATCTCGGGCAGCCGCCGGGCCGCCTTCCACGCCTGCTCCAGGCGCCCCGCGATCCGTTCGGTGACCACCGTGGCCGCCTGCTCCGGTGTCAGGCGGTGGGCCGCCGCGAGGACGGCGGGCAGGCCGTGCACGTCGCCCCGGGCCGTCTCCATCTCGTACGACGCGAGGTCGTTGGACCAGGCGACGACGTCGGCGACGCTCTCGGCGACCGTCAGCCAGCGGGGCGTGCGCAGCAGCCGCGCGGGCAGCTCGACGCCGAGCACCGGCTCGACGAGGTCGTACAGGAACGGCCCGCAGGCCCGGCGGCGCAGAGCCGGGAACTCCGCCGGCGTCGGGACGTGCCGGATGCGCCGGTTGACGGCCTCCTCCGCGCAGCCGTCGCGGTGCGCCTCCAGCTGCAGGATGAAGCGGCGCCGCCAGTCCCGGCTCATGTCCTTGGACGTGGCCTGCCAGAGCTCGACCAGCGCCGACTCCAGCGGACGGGCGCCGGGCCGGGCGTGGCCGCGCCGCATCGCGCGCAGCAGGTCGTCGTAGAGGGCGTGCACGGCGCTGCCGCTGTCGGCGAGCGGCGGATGGTCGAGGGTGTCGTCCAGCGCGAGCGCCCAGGTGAGCCAGCGCGCGAACAGGTCGACGGCGGCCAGCTCCGCGTCCGGGAAGACGCGGGCGGCCAGTCGCTCGCAGCGGGCGCGGCCGAGCGGCGAGGTGTCCGGATCTCCGAGCACCAGGCCGCGGCCGCGCGCCCAGGCCTCCACCTGCGCGCCCAGCTGCCAGGACTCCGGGTGCATGGCCGACGGGGCGGCCAGCGCGGCGGCCCGGTCGCTCATCGAGAGAAGAAGAGAGATGTCCACGACACGGCCCACGTTAATGATCAACGTCCGGCGGAACCATGATCGCAACGTCAATTCTCGGGAAACGCCGGACGCGGAGGGTCAGCGTGGGGTATGCCGGGCGCCCGGCCCGGCATGGCATAGTTCGGTGATCGCGAAGAGCTCGACTCAGGAGGAAACGTGTCCAGACGGACCACACGGTGGGCACTGGGCGCGGGCGTCGCCGCCCTTGCGCTGACCGCTTCGGCGTGCGGCGGCAGCGACGGCGCGACCGTGCAGGGCGTCAAGCTCATCAAGAAGGGCGCGCTGACGTCGTGCACCCACCTGCCCTATCCGCCGTTCCAGGTGGAGCAGGGCGGCAAGGTGGTCGGCTTCGACGTCGACATGATCGACCTCGTCGCCAAGAAGCTGGGCGTGACGCAGAAGGTCGTCGACACCCCGTTCGAGACGATGAAGACGGGCGCGGCGCTCAATGCCGGCAAGTGCGACATCGTCATGGGCGGCATGACGATCAAGCCGGACCGGGTCCAGTTCATGGACGTCTCCGAGCCGTACTTCGACGCCACCCAGTCGCTGATGGCGAAGAAGGGCAGCGGCATCACGAGCCTGGACGACGTCAAGGCCCGGAAGCTGAAGCTCGGCTCGCAGGCGAGCACCACCGGCGAGGACTTCGTGAAGGGCAAGGGCTTCGACCCGTCGTCCTTCGACAACTCCAACGCCGAGCTGGACGGGCTGCGCACCGGCCAGGTGGACGTGATCGTGCAGGACGACCCGGTCGTCAAGGGCTGGCTGAAGGACCCGGCGAACAGCAAGTACGAGATCGTCGCCAACCTCAACACCGGCGAGCAGTACGGGTTCTGGATCCGCAAGAACTACAACAAGAAGCTCGTCGAGCTGACGAACCAGGCGATCGAGCAGGCGAAGCAGGACGGCACCTACAAGAAGATCTACGAGAAGTGGATCGGTCCGATGCCGGCCGCGGCGGGTAAGCCGTCGTGACCGCGGAGCAGGTGACGTCCGTGGCGGCGCCCGGCGGGCTGTCCCGCCGGGCCCGCCGGCGGGCGTCGCTCGGCGGCCAGTACGGGCTGTTCATCGTCGTCGTGGTGCTGGTCGCGTCCCTGGCGAACTGGTCGCAGCTGCACACGAACTTCGCCAACTGGCGGGTCGCCAAGGCCCTGTTCCCCGACATCATCACCGTCGGGCTGCGCAACACCGCCACCTACACCGCGGTCGGGTTCGGCATCGGGCTGGTGCTGGGCCTGGTCATCGCGCTGATGCGGCTGTCGCCGGTGCTGCCCTACCGCTGGTTCGCGACGGCCTACATCGAGATCTTCCGCGGCCTGCCGCTGCTGCTGATCTTCATCTTCGTCGGCGTCGGCGTGCCGCTGGCCTTCCCCGGCACGAACATCCCGGGCGGCGCGGTCGGGCAGGCGGGCCTCGCGCTCGGGCTGGCCGCCGCCGCGTACATGGCCGAGACGATCCGGGCCGGCATCGAGGCCGTCCCGAGAGGGCAGCTGGAGGCGGCGCGCTCGCTCGGCATGTCGCAGGGCCGCGCGATGCGGTCGATCATCCTGCCGCAGGCGTTCCGGATCATCATCCCGCCGCTCACCAACGAGCTGGTGCTGCTGTGCAAGGACTCCTCGCTGGTGCTGTTCCTCGGCATCACGCTGGAGCAGCGCGAGCTCACCAAGTTCGGCCGGGACCTCGCCGGCCAGCAGGGCAACACCACCCCGATCATCGTGGCGGGCATCTGCTATCTGATCATCACCATCCCGCTGAGCCTGCTGGCCCGGCGGCTGGAGGCGCGGCAGCGCAGGGAGCAGCGATGACGGTCCTGGACCAGGGCGCGGACGCGCCGGGCGGCACCGGCCGGGCCGTCGAGATCAGCGGGCTGCGCAAGTCGTTCGGCGCGAACGAGGTGCTGCGCGGCATCGACTTCCACGTGGAGCGCGGCGAGGTGGTGTGCGTCATCGGCCCGTCCGGGTCGGGCAAGTCGACGCTGCTGCGCTGCGTGAACCTGCTGGAGGAGCCGACCGCGGGGACGGTCCGGGTCGGCGGCGTGGAGGTCACCGACCCGGACGTCGACATCGACGCCGTGCGCCGCCGGATCGGCATGGTGTTCCAGTCGTTCAACCTGTTCCCGCACCTGACCGCGCTCGGCAACGTCACGATCGCGCAACGCAAGGTGCTCAAGCGGGACAAGGCGGAGGCCGAGCGGATCGCCCGGCGGAACCTGGAGCGGGTCGGGCTCGCCGACAAGGTGGACGCCTACCCCGCCAAGCTGTCCGGCGGGCAGCAGCAGCGCGTGGCGATCGCCCGCGCGCTGGCGATGGGCCCCGAGGTGATGCTGTTCGACGAGCCGACGTCCGCGCTGGACCCCGAGCTCGTCGGCGACGTGCTCGGCGTCATGCGGGGTCTCGCCGAGACCGGGATGACCATGCTCGTCGTCACGCACGAGATGTCGTTCGCCCGCGAGGTCGCCGACCGGGTGGTGTTCATGGACGGCGGCGTGGTCGTCGAGGAGGGCCCGCCGTCCCGGGTGATCGCCGATCCGGAGCACGAGCGGACCCGGGCCTTCCTGTCCCGGGTGCTCGATCCGGCGGCCGCCCGGGTGGAAGGCTCCGTTCCGTCGGATAAGTTCGGGTCTGACGGGGCGAACGCGTAACGTCGCGGTAACAGCGTCCGGGCATACTGCAGGTCGGGCCGGACGAGTCGGCCGGCACCGCGTCACCGAGGGAGAGGGCTTTGGACCGTCAGCAGGAGTTCGTGCTCCGCACGCTGGAGGAGCGGGACATCCGCTTCATCCGGCTGTGGTTCACCGACGTGCTCGGGTTCCTCAAGTCGGTGGCCGTGGCGCCCGCCGAACTGGAGGGCGCCTTCGGCGAGGGGATCGGCTTCGACGGGTCGGCGATCGAGGGCTTCGCCCGCGTGTACGAGGCCGACATGATCGCCAAACCGGACCCGTCCACGTTCCAGGTGCTGCCGTGGCGCTCGGAGTCGCCCGGCGTCGGCCGGATGTTCTGCGACATCCTGATGCCGGACGGCACGCCGAGCTTCGCCGACCCGCGGTACGTGCTCAAGCGGGCGCTGGCCCGCGCCGCCGACCTCGGGTTCACCTTCTACACCCACCCCGAGATCGAGTTCTTCCTGCTCAACGACAAGCCGGAGGACGGCCGCGAACCCGACCCGGCGGACGCGGGCGGGTACTTCGACCACACCCCGCACAGCGCGGCGCACGACTTCCGGCGCAACGCGATCATGATGCTGGAGTCCATGGGCATCTCGGTGGAGTTCAGCCACCACGAGGGCGCCCCCGGCCAGCAGGAGATCGACCTGCGGTACGCCGACGCGCTCACCACCGCCGACAACATCATGACGTTCCGGCTGGTGATGAAGGAGGTCGCGCTCGACCAGGGCGTGCACGCCACGTTCATGCCGAAGCCGTTCACCGAGCACCCGGGCTCCGGCATGCACACCCACATGTCGCTGTTCGAGGGCGACCGCAACGCGTTCTACGAGCCCGGCGCGGAGTTCAAGCTCTCCAAGGTCGGCCGCGCGTTCATCGCGGGCCTGCTGCGGCACTCCGCCGAGATCACCGCGGTCTGCAACCAGTGGGTGAACTCCTACAAGCGGCTGTGGGGCAACGTCGGCTCCGCGGCGGGCGCCGGGGGAGAGGCCCCGTCCTACATCTGCTGGGGCCACAACAACCGGTCGGCGCTCGTCCGCGTGCCGATGTACAAGCCGCACAAGGGCCACTCGACCCGCATCGAGTTCCGGTCGCTGGACACCGCCGCCAACCCCTACCTGGCGTTCGCGGCGATCCTCGGCGCCGGCCTCAAGGGCATCGAGGAGGGCTACGAGCTGCCGCAGGGCGCCGAGGACGACGTCTGGGCGCTCACCCCGGCCGAGCGGCGCGCGCTCGGCATCGAGCCGCTGCCGCAGAACCTGGACGAGGCCGTCCGCGCCATGGAGCGCAGCGAGCTGATGGCGGACGTCCTCGGCGAGCACGTGTTCGACTTCTTCCTGCGCAACAAGCGCCAGGAATGGGAGGACTACCGGCGACAAGTCACCGAGTTCGAGCGCAAGAGGCTGCTGGCGGTGCTCTGACCGGAATACGGTTGGAACGTGAGCGAGCCGTGGACCACCGACCGTCGCCGTCCCTCTCTCGCCGGCCGGCTCGCGCGGCTCGGGTTCACCGACGCCGGGCGGGCCGAGCGGCTGCTGCTGGAGGCCGAGCGGGACGCCGGGGCGGGGATCGGTGACGATCTCCTCGACGCCCTCGGCGGCACCGCCGACCCCGATCTCGCGCTGAACGGGCTGCTGCGCGTGCTCGCGTCGGCGGACGAGCGCGGCGCCGGCGCGGACCTGCGCGCCGCGCTGCGCGCCGAGCCGGGCACCCGGGAGCGGGTCGCCGCCGTCCTCGGGGTCAGCGACGCCCTCGGCGACCACCTCGTCCGGCATCCCGAGCACTGGCGGGTCCTGCGCGACGACGGCGCGCCCGGCGAGCCGGAGCGCCCGTCCGCGGGCGCGCTGCGCACGGCGCTGCTGGAGGCGGTGGGCGCCGACCCGGCCGCCGAGGCCCCGGTGGCGTCCGGCGCGGGCCCCGAGACGCTCGTCGCGCTGCGCGCCGCGTACCGGGCGCGGCTGCTGTCGCTGGCGGGCCGCGACCTGATCGGCGTCGCGGACGTCGCCGAGGTCGCCGCCGAGCTGGCCGACCTCGCCGCCGCCGCGCTGGAGGCGGGCCTGGCGGTCGCCCGCGCCGAGGTCGGCGGGCACGCCGCCTGCCGGCTCGCGGTGATCGGCATGGGCAAGTGCGGCGGCCGCGAGCTCAACTACGTCAGCGACGTCGACGTGATCTTCGTGGCGGAGGCGTGCGAGGGCGAGGACGAGGACGCCGCGCTGCGCACCGCGACCCGGCTGGCCTCGGCGATGATGCGGGCCTGCTCGGCCTCGACGGAGGAGGGCGCCCTCTGGGACGTGGACGCGGCGCTGCGTCCCGAGGGCAAGGCCGGCCCGCTGGTGCGGACCCTCGCCAGCCACCGCGCCTACTACGAGCGGTGGGCCAAGACCTGGGAGTTCCAGGCGCTGCTGAAGGCCCGTCCCGTCGCCGGGGACGCGGGGCTCGGCGCCCGCTACATGGAGGCGATCACCCCGATCGTCTGGCAGGCCGCCGAGGGCGAGGGCTTCGTCCAGGACGTCCAGGACATGCGGCGCCGCGTCGAGAAGGACCTGGACCGCCGCAGCGGCGACTCCGAGCGGCAGCTCAAGCTCGGTCCCGGCGGGCTGCGCGACGTCGAGTTCGCGGTGCAGCTGCTGCAGCTCGTGCACGGCCGCGCCGACGACACGCTGCGCAGCCCGAACACCCTGGACGCGCTCGCCGAGCTGTCCCAGGGCGGCTACGTCGGGCGCGACGACGCGGCGGCGCTGACCTCCGCGTACCGGTTCCTGCGGCGCGTCGAGCACCTGATCCAGCTGCACCACCTGCGCCGCACCCACCTCGTCCCCGACGACGACGCGGACCTGCGGCGGCTGGGCCGCGCCCTCGGCCTGCGCACCGACCCGGTCGGCGAGTTCACCGCGCTGTGGCGGCGGCACGCCCGCGAGGTCCGCCGCATCCACGAGAAGCTGTTCTACCGGCCGCTGCTGCGCGCCGTCGCGCGGCTCCCCGGAGAGGAGGCCCGGCTCACCCCCGAGGCCGCCCGGACGCGGCTGGAGGCGCTCGGCTACGCCGACCCCGCGGGCGCGCTCCGGCACATCGAGGCGCTCACCTCGGGCGTGTCGCGCCGCGCCGCGATCCAGCGGACGCTGCTGCCGGTGATGCTCGGCTGGTTCGCCGACGCCCCCGACCCGGACGCCGGGCTGCTGGGGTTCCGGCAGGTCAGCGACGCGCTCGGCACCACCCCCTGGTACCTGCGGCTGCTGCGCGACGAGGTGACGGTCGCCGAGCGGATGGCGTGGGTGCTCGGGTCCAGCCGGTACGCCACCGACCTGCTGCTGCGCGCCCCGGAGGCGGTGGCGCTGCTCGGCACCACCGACGGGCTGGCGCCCCGCCCCCTCGAGGCGCTGCGGGCCGAGATGCTCGCCGCGGTCCGCCGGCACGCCGAGGGCGGCGGGCCCGCGGAGGAGGCGGTCGCGGTCGTGCGGGGGCTGCGCCGCCGCGAGCTGTTCCGCGTGTCGGTCGCCGACCTGCTCGGCCTCGCCGAGGTGGAGGCGGTCGGCGAGGCCCTCACCGACATCGCCGCCGTCACGGTCGAGGCCGCGCTGCGGGCCGCCGTCAGCAAGATCGAGATGGAGGCGCGCGAGCCGCTGCCGACCCGGATGGCGGTGGTCGCGATGGGCCGGTTCGGCGGCCACGAGCTCGGCTACGGCAGCGACGCCGACGTCATGTTCGTGCACGACCCGTGCCCCGGCGCCGACGAGCGGGCCGCCGGCCGCGCCGCGCACGCGGTCGCCGAGGAGCTGCGCCGGCTGCTCGCGCTGCCCGCGCCCGACCCGCCGCTGGAGATCGACCCGAACCTGCGCCCGGAGGGACGGCAGGGGCCGCTCGTCCGCACCCTCGCCTCGTACGAGGCGTACTACCGGCGCTGGTCGCAGCCGTGGGAGGCGCAGGCGCTGCTGCGCGCCGACCCCGTCATCGGCGACCCGGGGCTGTGCGAGCGGTTCCGCGCGCTGATCGACCCGATCCGCTGGCCGGAGGACGGCGTCGGCGACGACGCGCTGCGGCAGATCAGGAGGCTGAAGGCGCGGATGGAGTCCGAGCGGCTGCCGCGCGGCGTCGACCGGCGGCTGCACATCAAGCTCGGGCCGGGCGGCCTGTCGGACGTGGAGTGGGTGGCGCAGCTGCTGCAGATGCGCCACGCCCACGACGTCCCGGCGCTGCGCACCACCCGGACCCTCGCGGCGCTGGAGGCGGCGGCGGAGGCCGGGCTGCTCGACCCTGGCGACGCGGAGGTGCTGACGGACGCGTGGTGCCTGGCGACCCGGATCCGCGGCTCGCTCATGCTGGTGCGGGGGCGGGCGTCGGACCTGCTGCCCACCGACCACCACCGGGAGCGCACGGCCGTCACCCGCGTCCTCGGCTACCCGGGGACGGGCGACATGCTGGAGGACTACCGCCGGCACGCCCGCCGCGCCCGCGCCGTGGTGGACCGGGTCTTCTACGGCGCGGAGTGACCGGCGCCCGGCGGGGGCGGGTCAGCAGCGGGAGCCGGCGGCGGAGTCGGCGCGGCGGGCGCCGTGCGGGTGCCGGATCCGCTGGACGGCCCGGTCCCGCAGGTCGATGACCGGTTGCGGGCAGCGGGTGTAGGCCAGCCAGGCGATCCCGAGCGACCCGCCGATCAGCGCCATCCCGACCACGGCGTCCAGCACGTAGTGGTTGGCGGTCGACAGGATCACGAACACGGTGGTGGCCGGGTAGATCACCCCGAGGACCTTCGCCCAGCGCTGCGAGACGAACTTGACCAGCACGAACCCGCACCACAGCGCCCAGCCGGCGTGCATCGACGGCATCGCCGCGTACTGGTTGGTGAGGCTGCCGGACGCGTCGCTGGAGTACAGCCCGAAGGAGTGCAGCGCGGTCACCGGGTCGACGAACCCGACGCTGTCCAGGAACCGCGGCGGCGCGAGGGGGTAGAGCCAGAAGCCGATCAGCGCGAGCGCGGTCGCCGCCATGATCCCGGTGCGCAGCCAGCGGTACTCCCGCGGCCGGTACCGGTACAGCCAGACGACGACCAGCGCCGTCAGGATGAAGTGCATGGTGGCGTAGAACATGTTGGCGGTGCGGGCCAGCCACGGCACGTTGATCAGCGTCTTGTTCAGGCCCAGCTCCACGTCCAGGCCCAGCAGCTTCTCCGCGTGCAGGATCTGGTAGGCGTGCGCGAACGCCGCGCCGGTGCCGTCCTGAACCAGGACGATGCGCGTGAGCGTATAGCCCGTGTAGAAGAGCACGAGCAGGAGCAGCTCGCGCCACACCGGCGGCGCCGTGAGCACCCTGGGCCGCCTCGTCGCGGCGCTGCGTCGCGGCTCACCGCGGCCGGCGCCGGACCGGCCTTGGTGCGCTGCTGGGGGGGCGGAATGAGCCATGTTACCTATCTTCGCCTCGCGGCCCCCATTTGAGATCACCGCCGCGAATGGTCTTCGTCTCAGACCTGAGTAGTACGACCCTGACGCGGCATCCGGACTTTCGGGGGAGGGGCCCCGGGGGAGCCGGGGTCCTGCCTCCGTTCGGAGCCTGTGAACTTGATCAGGAATCAGCATAGGAGGCCATGGGTAGATCACGTTCGGCCCCCCACGAACGAGCAGGGGGACGAATGACCTTGATCGGGTCCATACCCGGCATTGCGACGGCAAGCACGGCGACGCTGGCCGCTTTCGGACTGATCTCATGCTCCGGGTGGACGGACCGCCCGGGCCGGGCGGCGGCCTTCCGGGCCGCCGCCGTGACGGACGGCACCGTCCCGAAGCCGGCGTGGAAGCGCTGCACCGGCCTGCCCGCCTCCGAGTCCGGCGCCTCGCAGTCCCGGTACCGGTGCGCGACCCTGAAAGTCCCCCTGGACCGCGCCGCCCCCTCCTCGGGGACGATCGACCTCGCGCTGCTGAAGATCCCGGCGACGGGCCCCGGCCGCCGGATCGGCTCGCTGCTGTTCAACTTCGGCGGCCCCGGCGGCGACGGCGTCGACACCCTCGCGCAGGCCGCGTCCGAGTACGCGACCCTCAACGCCCGCTACGACCTGATCGGCTTCGACCCGCGCGGCGTCGGCCGCAGCGCCCCGGTCACCTGCGTGGACGACCGGACCATGGACCAGATCACCGCCGAGGACGACACCCCCGACACCTCCGCCGAGGAGGCCGCCTACCTGGCGCGGCGCGCGTCCTACGCCAAGGCGTGCCAGGCCGCGTCGGGACGGCTGCTGCCCCACGTCGGGACGCTCGACGCCGCCCGCGACCTGGACGCGATCCGCGCCGCCGTCGGCGACCCGAAGCTGAACTACTTCGGGATCTCCTACGGCACGTGGCTCGGCGGCAACTACGCGCACCAGTTCGCCGGCAACGTCGGGCGCGCCGTGCTGGACGGGGCCGTCGACACGAGGCTGACCACCGCGGAGCTCGGCCTCCAGCAGGCCGCCGGGTTCCAGCACGCCCTGGTCGACTTCGGCGCGGCGTGCGCCCGGCTCGGCCCGAAGGCGTGCCCGCTCGGCGGCGACGGCGCGTCCGTCGCGGCGGCCACCGAGAAGATCCTCGCCGGGCTCGACCGCAAACCGCTCAAGACGTCCGGGGGCCGCGTGCTCACGCAGAGCCTCGGCGACACGGGCGCGGCGGCGGCCCTCTACAGCAAGCAGGCGTGGCCGTACCTCGCGCAGGGCCTCGTGGACGCCGTCAAGCGCCACGACGGGACGCTCCTGCTGATGCTCGCCGACCTGCAGAACGGCCGGAAGCCCAACGGCGCCTACGACAACCTCACGGCCGCCAACACCGCGATCACCTGCGCGGACGGCGCCGACCGCTACACCGTCGCGGACGTCCGCCGGCTGATGCCGCGGTTCCGCGAGGCGTCACCGGTGTTCGGGCCGTCGATGGCGTGGGGCCTGCTGCAGTGCACCGGGTGGCCCGTCAAGGGCGACGACGCCGCGCGCGAGGTGTCCGCGCCGACCGCCGCGCCGATCCTGGTCGTCGGCAACACCGGCGACCCCGCCACCCCGTACGCGTGGGCGTCCGCGCTGGTGACGTCGCTCGGCGGCGGCGCCGCGCTCCTCACCCTCAAGGGGGAGGGGCACGGCGCGTACGACTCCGGCGACGCCTGCGTCCGCCGCGTCGTGGACTCCTACCTGCTGGACGGGCTGCTCCCGGCGAAGGGCGCGACGTGTGAGTGACCCGGCGTCGGCCGGCCCGCCGTCCACGACGGGCCCGGGGTCAGACGATCTGGTCGACCTTCATCGGCTCCTTCAGCGCGTTCCCGACGGTGCAGTACCGCTCGTGGACGCGCTTGGCGACCGCCTTGAGGACGTCCTCGGCCTTGTCGTCGCCCTCGGGCAGCTCGACGTCGTAGGTGACCGTGATGGTGCCGAGCCTGCTGGTCTCGACCTTCTCCGCCTGGACGGTCGCGGCGAGCCGCGCCATCCGGTGCCCGCGCTGCGCCGTCAGCGGCTCCACGGTCACCAGCTCGCAGCCGCCGAGCGCCGCCAGCAGCAGCTCGACCGGCGTGAACGCGCCCTCGGTGTCCCCGTCCCCGATGGCGACGCGGGCGCCCCGCCCGTTGACGGCCTGGAAACCGTCCTCGGTGCGCTCCACCCTGACCTCGGCCATGTCTTCCCCTCCGATCGTCGGCGGCCCGAACCGGGCCCGCCAGCCCGAACGCGCCGGACACGGCGCTTCTTCCCGCCGGCGCGGCGCCGCGCCGCGCGCTCACGGCGCGGTGCCGAGCCGCTCCTGCTCCTCCTGGACGATCTGCCGCGCGAGGGCCTGTTCGGACAGGTCGACCGCGTCCGGCGTGCGCTCCGCGAGATCGCTGCGGCGCGCGTACTCGTCGAACAACCGGGCCTTGCCCCGCAGGATCCGCAGCATTCGCTCGTCCACCCCGTGCGGGGTGAGCAGCCGGTGGACCTGGACGGTCCGGGCCTGCCCCATGCGGTGCGCGCGGGCGATCGCCTGCTCCTCCATGGTCGGTTTCACCTGCGGCTCGCAGATGATCACCACCGAGGCGGCCTGCAGGTTCAGCCCCACGCCGCCCGCCTGGATCTGCGCCAGCAGCACCGCGTGCCCCGGCTCGGCCGTGAAGTCGTCCACCAGCTGCTGCCGCCGCGCCGCCGGCATCGACCCGGAGATCGGCCCGCGCGCCGCCGGGCCCACCACGAGCTCCACGGCCGCCAGCACGTCCCGGAAGTAGGAGAACACCACGACCTTCAACCCGTTGCGGTCCGCCTCGTCGACCAGCTCGGTGAGCCGCGCCAGCTTCGCCGACCGCTTCGGGTCGGCGTACGCGGCGCGCCGCATCGCCATGAAGTTGCCGTCCGCGACGGCCTGCCGGTAGGCGGCCTCGTCCGCCGGGCTGAACTCCTCCCACTCCTCGATCTCCTGCACCTCGGGCAGCTCGACCAGCACGTCCCGCTGGTTGCGGCGCAGGTACGCGGGCGCGACGGCCCGCCGGAACGCCCGCGGCCCCACCGCCGCGTCGCTCGGCCTGATCGACGGGACGAGGTCGGGCCGCAGGTGCCCGACCAGGCTGCGGAACTCCTCGACGCGGTTCTCCATCGGCGTGCCGGTGAGGAACAGCACCCGCTCGACCCGCGCGCACCACGCGGCCACCGCCTTTGCGCGCCGCGTCTCCGGGTTCTTGGCGTAGTGCGCCTCGTCCACCACGGCCATCGCGACGGGCACCTCGTCCGGGACGTCCAGCGCGTGCAGCGTGTCGAGGGTGGTCACCGCGATGCCGCCCGCGTCCGCCCACTCCGCCAGCGCCGCCGCCCGGCCGGGACCGTGCAGGGGGCGCGCCGCCAGCCGGCTGCGGTCCTCGATCTCCCGCACCCAGTTGATCATCACGCTGGCCGGGCACGCCACCAGGAAGTGCGTCGCGCCCTCCGCGCGCAGATGCGCGATCGCGGCGATCGCCTGGACCGTCTTACCGAGGCCCATCTCGTCGCCGAGGATCACCCGGCGCTGGACGAGCGCGAAGCGCGCTCCGAACGACTGGTAGCCGCGCAGCGACACCCGCCGGTACGTCTCGTCGAGCGGCTGCGCCTTGACCCGTGCGGCCAGGTCGTCCGGCAGGTACCCCTCCGCCGCGGCCCGCTCGGGCCCCACGGCGGCCAGCTCCGCCAGCAGCGTCTGGTAGTCCGACCCGCGCAGCTCGTAGTCGATCCACGCCTCGTCGGCGGACGCGCCCGGACGCAGCAGGTCCACCGACGCCTGCGAGATCAGCAGGCGCTCCTCGCGGGCGTGCTCCACCGCGTCCGCCAGCTCCGCGAGCGCGCGGCGGGCGCGTTCCCGGCGCGCCGGAAGCGCGACGACGCGCCGCCACCACGACGCCGCGGGCCGCGCGTCGTGCGCCAGCGGGCTCAGCCGCTCCGCCAGCTCGTCGGCCGCCTTGCGGGCGCGCCGCAGCTCGGGACCCGCGTTCACGAGCCGGTGCAGCGCCACGACCAGCGCGGTCGTCGCCGGTTCCCGCCGCCCGGCGTCGATCCGGATCCCCGCCGCGCGCTCCGCCGCCTCCGCCAGGCTGCGCGCCGCGGCCTGGATCTGCGCCGCCGTCTGCGGCCCGACGCCCGGCACCAGCTGGAGCCGGTACTGCGTCGCGTCCAGCACGTCCAGGACGGTCGCCAGCCCGGCCTGCTCCAGCGGCGCCAGCCGCAGCCGCCCGTCCGTCACGTCCTTCAGCCGCGCGACCGGGATCTCCGCCAGCTGACCGCGCGCCGCGTCCGCGCGCAGCGGCCCCAACGCCTCGTGCACCGCGCCGACCGCGCGCCGGTGATCGGCGACCAGGGCATGGGCGGCGTCCAGCAGAGCCAGCCCGCTCCGCAGGACCTCCTTGGGGTCGCCCGCCATCCCGCCCGCCGCTCCCTCCGCCGCGATCTCCCGGCACATGATGCCAGCGCCGCGCCCGTGCTCCACGCGCGTGCCGCCCGATCCGTCCAGAAAGGTCCCCGCGCGTGACCGACGAGTCCGAGGACGAGCCGACCCTGCTGACGTCGCTCGCCGGAAGCCTGTGGTTCCCGCTGCTGTTCTTCTTCGGCTTCCTGATCTGCTACATGCTGCCGTTCCACTCGCCGGAGCCGCACGACGTGCGGGTCGCGGTGTCCCCGCCGGCGGTCGCGGGACGGCTCGGACCCGCGCTCGACCGGAAGGCGCCCGGCGCGTTCGAGATCATCCCCGTCGGGGACGCGTCGGACGCCCGCAAGAAGATCCTCAGCCGCCAGGCCGTCGCCGCCTACAGCGTCGAAGGCCCCGCCCAGGCCACCCTCTTCATCGCCAAGGCCGACGGCACCTTCCTCGAACAGGCCGCCACCAGCACCTTCACCAGTGTCGCGAAACAGGGCGGGCAGACCATCCGGACCGTCGAACTCGTCCCCACCGCCAGGGGCGACGTCACCGGCACCGGCCTGTTCTACCTGTCCATGGCCTGGAACATCGCGCCCTACATCGCCGTCATGATGCTGATGCGCGCCGTCACCCTCAGCCGCCGCGTCAAGGTCCTCACCCTCGCCGTCCTGGGCGCGTTCATGGCCGTGGTCGGGTTCTACGTCGCGCTCGCCATGGACGTCGTCCCCAACGACCCGGTCGCCATCGCCTACGGCTTCCTGATCACGCAGGCGGTCGCCCAGTTCACCTACGGCCTCGTCCCGTTCGTCCGGCAGTTCATCCCGGGCGTCGCGATCACCCTGTTCGTGCTGCTGTCGATCCCGTCCAGCGGCGGCGCCATCCCGTACCAGCTCGTCCCCGGCTTCTTCCGCGCGCTGCATCCCGTCATGCCGCTCGGCAACCTCCTGGACGCCCTGCACGGCGTCTTCTACTTCGACTACGAGGGGCTGCTGCGGCCCACCCTCGTCCTGTGCGGCTGGGCCGCCGCCGGCTTCGCCCTGGTCGGCGTCGGCGCCTACGTCCAGCACCGCAAGGGCGCGGAGGCCGAGGCCGGCGCCGCCGCCGAAGAGGAGCTGGTCGAGGACCCCACCTTCGAGGCCCCCGCCCCGCACGCCGTCAGCCCTGCGCACCACGAGCACTTCGGCGAGGTGGTCCCCGGCCTCGTCGGAACCGTCCGCACCGCCTCCGGCGACCCCGTCGCCGACGCCCTGGTCACCGTCCTCGCCACCGGCGGCCGCCAGCTCATGCGCACCCGCACCGACGACGAGGGCCGCTACGCCGCCGCCGGCCTCCCGGAGGACTTCGTCACCGTCCTGCTCCTCGCCCGGGGGCACACGCCCGCCGTGGCCCGCGTCCTGCTCACCACCGGCCGCACCCACCGCCAGGACTTCGTCCTGGAGACCCCCGTCCACGGCGCCCACCCCGCCTAACCTGGACCCCAAGACCCCTCGAAAGGCGGCGGGACATGGACGAACGAGGCATCGATCCGGCCGACCCCGACCTGACCGTCGGGCAACGCATCCGCTACTTCCGGGAACGGCGCGGGATGTCCCGCGAGGTGCTCGGCGGCCTCATCGGCAGGAACGGCCGGTGGGTCAAAGCCGTGGAGCGCGGCGAGATCGGCGAGCCCAAGCTCCCCACGCTGCTGAGCCTCGCCGAGGCCCTGAAGCTGCGGGACGTCGCGCGCCTCACCGGCGGCGGCCCGATGCCCACGAGGATGTTCCGGGGACCCGGGCACCCGGCGCTCGGGGCCGTCCGCGACGCGATCAACGCCGTCGCCGTCTCGATGACCGACCCGCCCCCGCCGCTCTCCCACCTCCAGTCCCGGCTGGACGCGGCGTGGCGCGCCCGGCACGCCGCACCCGACCACCGCACCGTGCTCGGCGCCCTGCTGCCGGACCTGATCCGGGACGCCAAGCGCGCCGTCCGGACCTACGAGGGCGCGCAGCGGCGCCGCGCCCTGTCGCTGCTCGCGCAGATCTACAACCTCGCCCAGTTCTTCCTCGCCTACCAGCCGTCCGCCGACCTCCTCTGGCGCGTCGTCGAGCGCAGCATCATGGCGGCCGAGGAGTCCGAGGACCCGAAGGCGTTCGGTGGCGCCGTGTGGCTCGCCGCCCAGGCGCACCGGGACGCCTGCGACTTCGATGCGGCCGAGGCGGTCAACCGCGAGGGCCTCGATTGGCTGCGGCCCCGCATCACGGACGACGACGTCCCCCTGCGGGCCATGTGGGGCGCCCTCCACCACGAGGTCGCCTACACCGCCGCGCGCGCAGGGCAGGCCGGCACCGCGTGGCGCTGGTGGGACGAGGCCGACCGCATCGCCCGGTCGCTGCCACCCGCGCACTATGACCCGATGACGTCGTTCTCGCAGGTCATCATGGGTGCGCACGCCGTGACGATCGCCGTCGAACTCCGCCAGGCCGGCGAGGCGCGCAGGCACGCGGCCCGCGCGGCCCGCGCCACCATCCCGTCGCGGCCCCGCCGCGGCCGCCACCTGGTCGAGGTAGCGCGCGCGTGGCGGTCGACCGGCGACGCGGGGGCGACGCTCGCCGCCCTCGACGATGCCCACACCACCGCGCCCGAGACCGTCCGCTACAACGGCTACGCCCGCCGCATGACCGTCGAGCTCGCCTCAGAAGGCCCGGCCGACGTGCGGCGCGGCGCCCGCGACCTCGCCAACCGCATCGGTCTCCTCGTCTGAACCAGGGGACAGAAACCCTGTCCACTCCGCGTCCACCCCTTGTGCACTCTGCGTCACATGGCGAACACACAACACCATCGCAAGGTCTGCGAACTCTTCACGTGGGACGTTTTCGTGGACGGTGGGGCGGGCGGTGTCACCGACGACCGTGAGGCGGCGCGGCGGCACGTTGGGGAGGGTCTGGCCGAGGCGCCGCCGGGTACGTGGGGACGCGTGCGCCGGGTGGCGCTCTGCCCGCTCGGCCGGGCCGTCTACGTGGACCTCGGCCCGGTCGCCGAGGCGTGCCGCGACTCCGACACCGTCACCTGGCACGACGCATGACGGACGCGGGGCATCTGGACAGGCTGGCCGCGGCCTTGGCGCGGGCGGGGGGCGGCGGACGGGTGGTCCTAGGACCCGGGGTCTTTCGGCCTGGGGTGCGCGGCCCTGGGGGCGGGCGAGGTCTCAGGCCCCGGGCGTCAGTGGGTCTTAGGGCCCAGGACGCCTGCCGTACACCCAGCGTTCATGCTCCGGCCCGCCGCGCTCAACGACCGTGATCGCGGGCGTTGGCCCGCCCTCGCCAGGCTCCCGGACCATGAAGATCACCTCGCGGCCCGCGCGCCTCGCGCTGACCACCGGTCTCGCCGCCTCCCTCGTCGCCGTCTCCGGCTCGCTCACCCCGGCCTCCGCCGCCGCCGTCTACTGGACGTTCAAGAGCGGCCAGAGCGGCAAGTGCCTCACCGGCTCCTCGACCGGGAAGGTGTGGGTCGCCGGCTGCACCGGCGGCAAGACGCAGCAGTGGGACTGGATCGGCGGCGGCAGGACCTACAACGAGCTGAAGAACCGCTCCACCGGCACCTGCCTCACCACGGACTGGAAGACCTACAACAACGCCGTCTGGCTGAGCAGGTGCAACTCGTCCCGTCCCGCGAGCCAGCTGTTCGGCTACGGCGACGGCTACATCGGCGCCTACGACAGCCTCGGCGACATGTGGTTCTACCGCCTCCGCACCTCCCCATCCGGAAGTGCCGCCGTCTACTCGTCCCACATCACCTACGCCAATGTCGCCGACAAGTACTACAAGTGGACCCACACCACCCGCACCAGCTAGGCGTTCCGACGGGTCGGCGACTGCTGGACCGACCTGTGCACCGCCGTGGCGCGGCGGTGCACAGGTCGTGTACGGCCCGGAAGACCCCTGTCAGGCGGGTCCGGACGCGGCGTCGAGGATGAGTTCGGCGAGGCGGCGGGCGTGGCGGGCCGGGCCGTCGACGCCGAGGGCCTGGACGGACGCGTAGGCGCCCTCGAAGGCCAGTGCCAGCTGGTCCGCGACGTCGTCGGGGGAGGCGACCCCGGCGGACGCCGCGAGGTCGGCGAAGCGGGCGCGGACCCACCGCTTCGTCCCGGCGGCGGCCTGGTGGGCGGGATGGGCGGCGTCGGGGATCTCGGCGAGGGCCATGAGGAACGGGCAGCCGCGGCAGCGGTCCGGCTGGATCTGCTCCGTCTGCGCGTCGAACAGCGCGAGGATCCGGGCGCGCGCGGGCCGCCCCTCGTCGCCGGCGGTGGCGTCGAACCACTCCTTGTACAGGCCGTCCGCGCGGATGACGTAGGCGGTGATCAGGTCGTCCTTGGACGCGAACAGCCGGTAGAGGGTCGTGGGCGCGACGCCGGCGGTGGCGGCGATCTTGTCCACGCCGACGCCCTTGATGCCCTGCCAGTAGAACAGGTCGTGGGCGACCTCCAGGAGGTGCTCCCGTGTCTCGGCGGCGCTGCGGCGCATCACCGGACCCCTTGCCATATCCGACGCATGGCTCTAGCGTACCGCTTTGTTAGGGAACGTTCCCTAACAAAGAGGGGAGCGCGGAGCGATGTTCTTGGTGACGGGCGGGACCGGCAATGTCGGGCGCGAGGTGGCGGCGGCGCTGGCGGCGGCGGGGGAGCCGGTACGGGCGCTGACGCGCGGCGGGGCCCCGGCGGACGCGCCGGACTGCGTCGAGTACGTCACCGGCGACCTGAACGAGCCGGAGACGCTCGTGCCGGCCCTGCGGGGCGTGCGCGGGCTGTTCCTGCTGCCCGGCTACGACGGGACGGCGGACCTGCTGGCCGAGGCGGGCCGCGCCGGGGTCGAGCACGTGGTGCTGCTGTCGGGGTCCTCGGTGGAGTCGGGCGACACGACCAACGCGGTCAGCCGCTACATGATCGAGTCGGAGGTGGCCGTCCGCGACTCCGGGCTCGCGTGGACCCTCGTGCGGCCGAACGGGTTCATGTCCAACACGTTCGAGTGGATCCCGCAGCTCAAGGCCGGCGACGTGGTGCGCGCCCCGTTCGCGGACGTGCCGATCGCGGTGATCGACCCGGCCGACATCGGCGCCGTCGCGGCGACCGCGCTGCTGCGGGACGAGTACCGCGGCCAGGTGCTCCGCGTCACCGGCCCGGAGCCGCTGCGGCCCGCCGACCGGCTCCGGATCCTGGGCGGCGTGCTGGGCCGCGACCTGCGCCTGGACGCCCTGCCGGACGACGAGGCCCGCAAGGAGATGCTCCAGAACATGCCCGAGAAGTACGTGGACGCGTTCTTCGACTTCTACGTCGCCGGTTCGCTGGACGAATCGGTCGTCACCACCACCGTCCGCGACGTCACGGGCCGTCCGCCCCGCACCTTCGAGCAGTGGGCCGCCGCGCACGCCGCGTCCTTCGCGTGACCAGAGGAGACCGATCATGCTGAAGAAGCTCGTCCTGCCCGTCGCCGCCGCCGCGATCCTCGGGCTCACCGGATCCGCCGCGGCCTCCGCCACCGCCCCGCCGGAGGCCCGGCCGAGCGCCGGCCCGCTGGACCCGGGCCCCTTCCACCACCGCCTCGACCAGCTCGCCGGCACCTGGAAGGCCGTCAAGGAGAACTACATCCTCAGCGGCGACGGCACACCGATCGTGTCCCGCGACATCACCGTCCGGACGAGCTGGATCGCCAAGACCGGCGGCCGGTTCCTCCAGGAGCGGACCGACGGCACGCTCGGCGGCAAGAAGTACTTCCGGCTCGGCGTCCTCGGCTTCTCCAACATCGACCGCCGCTACGAGTGGACGACGTTCGACGGCGTCACCCCGACCGCGATGACCTACCGCGGCCCGGCGCTGTCTCAGGTCACCTCGGTGCTGTCGATCCCCGGCACGTTCACCGACCCGGGCATCCTCGGCCCCGAGTACCTCGGTAAGACCATCCCTATGCGCACCGTCATCACGCTCGGCGCGCACCCGCGCTTCGACCTCTACTTCACCCCGCCCGGCCAGGCGGAGCGGCTCGTCGACCGCGTCGTCTACACCCGCCGGATCGCCTGACCCCCGGGAACGCGAAAGGCCCGCGAGGCGTCCTCGCGGGCCTTCCCCGACGACGATCACACGTCGTAGTACAGCTCGAACTCGTGCGGGTGGGGGCGCAGGCGGACCGGGTCGATCTCGAACTCGTTCTTCATCGCGATGTAGGTCTCGATGAGGTCCGGGGTGAAGACGCCGCCCTCCAGCAGGTAGTCGTGGTCGGACTCGAGCGCGGCCAGGACGGCCGGCAGCGAGCCGGGGACCTGCGGGATCGCGCGGGCCTCCTCCGGCGGCAGCTCGTAGAGGTCCTTGTCGATCGGCTCCGGCGGCTCGATCTTGTTCTTGATGCCGTCCAGGCCCGCCATCAGCATCGCCGAGAAGGCGAGGTAGGGGTTGCAGGACGGGTCCGGCACGCGGAACTCGATGCGCTTGGCCTTCGGGTTCGAGCCGGTGATCGGGACGCGGATGCACGCCGACCGGTTGCGCTGCGAGTACACCAGGTTGACCGGCGCCTCGAAGCCCGGGACGAGCCGGTGGTAGCTGTTGACCGTCGGGTTCGTGAAGGCCAGCAGGGACGGGGCGTGCCGCAGCAGGCCGCCGATGTAGTGCCGCGCCGTGTCCGACAGGCCCGCGTAGCCGACCTCGTCGTAGAACAGCGGCGCGCCGTCCTTCCACAGCGACTGGTGGACGTGCATGCCCGACCCGTTGTCACCGAAGATCGGCTTCGGCATGAACGTCACCGTCTTGCCGGCGCCCCGCGCCACGTTCTTGACGATGTACTTGTACAGCAGCAGGTTGTCGGCGGCCTTCAGCAGCGTGTCGAAGCGGACGCCGATCTCCGACTGGCCCGCCGTGCCGACCTCGTGGTGCTGCAGCTCGACCTCGATGCCGGAGGCGAGCAGCTGCGTCGCCATCTCCGAGCGCAGGTCGGTGTAGTGGTCCATCGGCGGGACGGGGAAGTAGCCGCCCTTGTAGCCGGGCTTGGCGCCGAGGTTGCCGCCGGGCTCCTCCCGGCCGGTGTTCCAGGCGCCCTCCACCGAGTCCAGGAAGTAGTAGCCGGCGTTCTGCTTCGTCTCGAAGCGGACGTCGTCGAAGATGTAGAACTCGGCCTCGGGACCGCAGTAGGCGGTGTCGGCGATGCCGGTCCCGCGCAGGTAGTCCTGGGCCTTCTTGGCGACGTTGCGGGGGTCGCGGCTGTACGGCTCGCCCGTCAGCGGGTCGTGCACGAAGAAGTTCAGGATCAGCGTCTTGTGCTGCCGGAACGGGTCCAGGACGGCCGTGGCCGGGTCCGGGAGAAGCAGCATGTCCGACTCGTGGATCTCCTGGAACCCGCGGACGGACGAACCGTCGAACATCATGCCGTCTTCGAAGGCCCGCCGCCCGAAGTTGCCGGTCGGGATCGTGACGTGCTGCATCTTGCCCGGCAGGTCCACGAACCGGCAGTCGACGAACTTGACGTCCTCGTTCTCGAGATAGCTCAGGACCTCTTCGGCGCTGCTGAACATCCAGCCTCCTTGGTGCGCTCTTGGGCGTCTCGCAGCCTACGGCGGGGCCGTTTCCCGGCCGTGTCCCATATGTTTCGGCTGTGTTAAGCGGGGCGCCGGCGCCCTGCTCCAAGGACGCCCCCGCCTTGCCCCCACCCTCGTCCCCTCCCCTGGGGAGCCGGGTCGGAACCCGCCAGGGGAGCGGATAGCGTAGAGGCCATGAGCGGTGGTAAAGAGCAGCAGGCCGCACGGCCGCGATGGACGCAGACGTGGCTCGGCGGCGCGCGCGCGGCGGGAGCCGACCTCGGCCGTCCCGGCGAGCGCCTCGGGCTGCCGGAGAGCGGGAGCGGCGCCGTCGCGTCCTACGGCCGCCGGCTGTTCGCGCTGTTCATCGACTGGGCGCTGTCGACGCTGGTCGCGAGCGGCCTGGCGGCCGCCCTCGACTGGTCGGCGCCGCAGCGCAGCCTGTGGACGCTGGTGATCTTCGGGATCCAGGCGTGGCTGCTCACCGCGACGATCGGCACCACGATCGGCAAGCGGCTGTGCGGCATCCGGGTGGTGCGGCTGGACGGCCGGCCCGTCGGGTTCCTCATGGGGTTCGCCCGGTCGCTCCTGCTGGTCCTCGTCGTCCCGGCGCTGATCTGGGACCGCGACTACCGCGGCATGCACGACCGCGCGTCCAACACCGCCGTCGTCACCATCTGACCCGGAGATCCGGCCCGGGAAACGCGGCCCGGAAACGGAAAAGCGCCCCCGAGGGGGCGCTCCACCGGCGGTGCGGTACCGGCGGTGCGGTCACCGCATCTTGGGCTTGGGGCCCTTCGGCATCTTCGCGCCCTTCGGGATCGGGCCCTTCGGCATCTGCATCGACCGGGGCAGCGCCTGCAGCCGGTCGTTCAGCTCCCCGACCTGCGCCTTGGTGAGGTTGCGGGGCAGCTTCATCAGGTGCCGCTGCAGCTTGCCGACGGGGATCTGGTCCTCGTCGTCGCCGACCTGCACGTCGTAGATCGGCACCTGCTGCGCGGCGCGGGAGATCCGCTTCTTCTCCGCGCCCAGCAGCTGCCCGACCCGGTTGCGCGGACCCTCGGAGACCAGGATGACGCCGGGACGGCCCACGACGCGGTGCACCATGTCGAGGTTGCGGTTGCCGCTGACGGCCTCGGTGACCGTCCAGTCACCGCGCATGTTCTTCAGCACCGCGGCGGCCGCGCCGGGCTGCCCGGCGATGACCTTGTACTGCGCGCGCTGCGCCAGCTGGCCGAAGACGATCAGGCCGACGGCGGCGCCGGCGAGGATGCCCAGCGGGACGAAGAACCACAGCCGGCCGATCACCAGCCCGATCACGATGACGACGATCAGGGTGCCGATCGCCGACGCGGCGACGATCGGAAGGGCCTTCGGGTCGGCCTGGCGGAGCACCTGGGCGACCATGCGGATCTGCTTGAGGCGGCCCGGACGCTCCTGGCTCCCGTCCGCGGGCGTTTTCGACATGAACCCAAGGATAGTCGGCCGGGACCCCCGGCCCGACACCGTCCTCGCACGGCGAAACGCAGGCGAGGACGGTCCGGACCGCCGGAATCAGCTCTGGCGGGCCTCGATCGCCTGCTTGTAGAGGCGTCCGGCGCGGTAGCTGGAGCGGACGAGCGGCCCGGACATGACGCCCGCGAAGCCGATCTCCTCGGCCTCGGCGTTCAGCTCGACGAACTCCTCGGGCTTCACCCACCGCTCCACCGGGTGGTGGCGGGGGCTCGGCCGCAGGTACTGGGTGATGGTGATCAGCTCGCAGCCCGCCTCGTGCAGGTCGCGCAGCGCCGCGGAGACCTCCTCGCGGGTCTCGCCCATACCGAGGATCAGGTTCGACTTGGTGACCAGGCCGTCCTCGCGCGCCTTGGTGATCACCTCGAGGGACCGCTCATAGCGGAACCCGGGCCGGATCCGCTTGAAGATCCGCGGGACGGTCTCGACGTTGTGCGCCAGCACCTCGGGACGGGACGAGAAGACCTCGGCGAGCTGCTCGGGGACGGCGTTGAAGTCCGGGATCAACAGCTCGACGCCGCAGCCGGGCACGGCCGCGTGGATCCGCCGGACCGTCTCGGCGTACAGCCAGGCGCCGCCGTCCTCCAGGTCGTCGCGGGCGACGCCGGTGACGGTGGCGTACTTCAGGCCCATCGTGGCGACGGACTCCGCGACGCGGCGGGGCTCGTCCCGGTCGAACGCGGCGGGCTTGCCGGTGTCGATCTGGCAGAAGTCGCAGCGCCGGGTGCACTGGTCGCCGCCGATGAGGAAGGTGGCCTCGCGGTCCTCCCAGCACTCGAAGATGTTGGGGCAGCCCGCCTCCTGGCACACCGTGTGCAGGCCCTCGGACTTCACCAGGCCGATGAGCTCCTTGTACTGCGGGCCCATCTTCAGCCGCGTCTTGATCCACTCGGGCTTGCGCTCGATCGGGGTCTGGCTGTTGCGGGCCTCTATGCGCAGGAGCTTGCGCCCCTCAGGTGTCACCGTCGTCACCTGTTCAGGGTACGTCGCGATCAGCGGACCGGCACATCGCGCGCGTCGGGGCGGAGGCAGCGGGGAGGCCGCCGCGGGCGGCCCGGCGCAGTTAACGCAGCAGTATCGGACGTATCTCGAACGTGTGACGTTACCCCGCTCACACCGTCGATTCGCGTGTTTCGGTGCATGGCCACCGGCGGTTCTCTCTAGGGTGACTCCCTGTCGTCACGCAACAGCGTTCGCATGGAGGACCGCAGTGGGTCTGGCAATGTCGTACCTCAGGGTGCCGCCGGTGCTGGAGGGTGAGCCGGATCCCACCCGGATCGCCCGGCGCGTGTTCGGCGAACGGGACTGGCGGCGCCGCGTGCCGTTCGCGCCGCTGGACATCGGCGGGACGTGGCAGGCGCTGCACTACCTGGTGACCGGCGACCCCTGGGAGGGGCGCCAGCCGGAGGCCGACGTGGTGTGCGGCGGGCGGCTGCTCACCGAGGACGGCGCCGACGAGCTGGGCATGGACGTGATCTACCTGGCGCCGGACCGGGTGAAGCCGGCCGCCGACCACCTGGCGGCGACGCCGTTCGGCCACGTCGCCGGCCGCTTCGAGCCGGCGGTGATGGTGCAGGCCGGCGTGCAGGACGCGGGCCGGATGGACTCCGCCGCCCGCGACCGCGTCCTGAAGCCCGCCTACGAGGCCCTGGTCGCGTTCTACCGGGCCGCGGCGGACGAGGGCCACGCCGTCTACAAGGTGATGTTCCCCAACGACTGACCGCCGGGATCAGGCGTCGAGATGCGCCCTCGTCCGGTGGAAGGTCTCCCGCGCGCCGAGCGCCTCCGCGAGGTGGCGCTCCACCAGCGGGGTCACCTCGGCGACGGGGACGTCCCGGCCGACCTCGCGGCTGAGGTTCGTGGACCCGGCGTCCCGGATGCCGCACGGCACGATCTTGTCGAACCAGCCCATGTCGTTGTCGCAGTTCAGCATGAACCCGTGCATCGCCACCCCGCGCGCCACCCGGATCCCGATCGAGCCGATCTTGCGGTCGGGGGAGCCGGGCACCCACAGCCCGCTGCGGCCCTCGACCGTGGTGGTCTCCAGGCCGAACTCGGCGCACACCGCCATCATCATCCGCTCCAGCAGCCGCACGTAGGAGACGACGTCGGCGGGGTCGGGCAGCCGGACGATCGGGTAGCCGGTGAGCTGCCCCGGCCCATGCCAGGTGATCTTGCCGCCGCGGTCGACGTCCACGACCGGGGCGCCGGGGTCGCCGAACGGCCGGTCGAGCGCCGCGGTCCGCTTGCCCGCCGTGTACACCGGCTGGTGCTCCATCAGCAGGACGGTGTCGGGGATCAGGTCGTCCACGCGCCGGGCGTGCGTGCGCTTCTGCAGCTCCCAGCCGTCCAGGTAGGGGACGGCCGCGGTGCCGAAGCCCGCGTGGACGATCACCAGCCGGCCGGTCGCCGGCGCTTCTCCGGGGGGCGTCTCGGGTGCGGCCCCCCGCACGTCCAGATCACTCACGCCCGCCAGCCTATGCCGCCCGCCGACCGCTTCCTCAGAGGGACGCCAGCCGGCGGGGCTCCAGCCGGGTCTCCTTCGCGGTGGCGGGGCCGTCCGGCTCGACCCGGTAGGCGCCCGCGTCCTGCCGGTACGACACGGCCTGGACGAACTCGGTGCCGACGTAGTGCAGGCCGACCGACTCGTCCGCCGCGTACCCGCCGGGCAGCGTGCCCTCGCCGACGAGCTGCTGCAGCAGCGGGCGGCGCTGCGGGTCGCTGTCGTAGTGCACCCCGCACGAGTACGGCAGGAAGCCCAGCCCGTCGGTGAGCGGCCGCAGCTGCGGGCCGAAGGAGTCGGTGTTGCCGCCGACGTGCCAGCACAGCGCGCCCGCGCTCTGCCCGGACAGCACCACGCCCTCCTGCCACGCCTCCCGCATGATCTCGTCCAGGCCGTGCAGCCGCCACAGCGCCAGCAGGTTCGCGACGCTGCCGCCGGACACGTAGATCAGGTCCTGGGTGAGCAGGTGCGCACGCATGTCCGGGACGCTCGGCATCGGGAACAGCGACAGGTGGCTGACCTCGGCGTCCAGCTGGGAGAACCCGGCGTAGAAGCGCGCGACGTACTCGGCGCCGTCGCCCACCGCCGTCGTCAGGAAGCACATCCGGGGGCGGTCCTGCCCGGTCAGGTCGAGCGCGTAGCGCATCAGCGGGCTCGGGGCGATGCCCTCCCGGCCGTCCGGGACGAACGTGCCCCCGCCGATGGCGAGGATGTGCGGCTGTCCGTCGGTGCTCATTCGCCCTCCACGTCGGCAAGCTCTCTCAATGTCACCGTATGGCCACCGAGCGGGAGCGTCCGTGATTTTAGCCAATCTTGGTCTCGGCGCGTCGGCGTCGGCCGGTCACAGGAGGGCGGCCAGCGCGGAGTCCACGTCGGGATGCCGGTACCGGAAGCCGGCGTGCTCCAGCCGCCGCGGCAGCACCCGCTGGCTGACCAGCGGGCCCTCGTCGGCGAAGTCGCGCAGCGCGGCCCGCAGCACCGCCTTCGGGACGGCCAGCCGCGCCGGGCGGTGCAGCGCCCGCGCCAGCGCCTCGGTGTACGCGGCGTTGGTCACCGGGTCCGGGGCGGTGAGGTTCACCGGCCCCGACACCTCGTGCTCGATCAGGAACCGCAGGGCCGCGACCTCGTCGGGGAGCGAGATCCAGCTCGTCCACTGCGTCCCGTCGCCGAGCCGGCCGCCGAGCCCGAGCCGGAACAGCGGCAGCGTCCGCCCGAGGATCCCGCCGCCGCGCGCCAGTACCACGCCGGTGCGCGGGTAGACGACCCGGATGCCCGCCTCGCGGGCCGGTGCGGCGGCCGCCTCCCAGTCCCGCACGAGCGCGGCGAGGAACCCGGCGCCCATCGGGGACTTCTCGTCGGCCTCCCGGTCGCCGGTGTCGCCGTAGAAGCCGATCGCGGACCCGCACACCAGCACCGGCGGGCGGCGGCCCGCCGCGGCGATCGCCTCCGCGAGCGTCCGGGTGCCGTCGAGCCGGCTGTCCCGGATCCGGCGCTTGTACGCCTTCGTCCACGGCCGGTCGCCGACGCCCGCGCCCGCCAGGTGCACGACGGCGTCGGCGCCCTCCAGCGCCGCCGCCTCGACGCACCCGTCGGCGGGGGACCAGCGCGCCTCGTCCGGTGCCGACGGCTCGCGGCGCACCAGCCGCACGACGTCGTGCCCGTCCTCCCGCAGCGCCCGCACCAGCGCCGATCCGATCAGGCCCGACGAGCCCGTCACGGTCACCCTCATGTCCCCAGCCTACGGGGACGGCGCCGGCGAACGCTGAGATTCTCATCCGGGTCCCGTGTTTCCGCCGGGCCGGGACCGGGTTTCCCCGGGAACGCGCGGGACCCCGCCGCCCGGGCGGGGCGGCGGGGTCCGGTGCGGCGTGCGAAGCGACGGCCGCGTTCGGTCAGAGGCCGAGGTCGGCCTCGAAGTTGCCCTCCTCCAGGCGGTGCTTGATGGTGCCGAGGAAGCGGGCGGCGTCCGCGCCGTCGATCAGCCGGTGGTCGTAGGTCAGCGCCAGGTAGACCATCGACCGCACCGCGATGACCTCGCCCAGCTCCGGGTCGTCGATGACGGCGGGCCGCTTGACGACGGCGCCGGTGCCGAGCATGCCGACCTGCGGCTGGTTGAGGATCGGGGTGTCGAACAGCGCGCCGCGGCTGCCGGTGTTGGTCAGCGTGAACGTGCCGCCGGACAGCTCGTCCGGGCTCACCTTGTTGGTGCGGGTGCGCTCGGCGAGGTCGGCGATCCGCTGCGCGAGGCCGCCCAGGTTGAGCTGCCCGGCGTTGTGCACGACCGGGACCATCAGGCCCCGCTCGGGCACGTCCACCGCGATGCCGAGGTTCTCCACGTCGTGGTAGGTGACCTCGTTGGTCTCGCTGTCGATGACCGCGTTGACCTTCGGGTGCGCCTTCAGCGCCTCGATCGTGGCCAGCGCGAAGAACGGCAGGAAGGACAGCTTGACGCCCTCGCGGGACTGGAAGTCGGCCTTGGCCTGCTCGCGCAGCCGCGCGATCTTGGTGATGTCCACCTCGACCACGGTGGTCAGCTGCGCCGACACCTGCAGCGACTCCACCATGCGGCGGGCGATCGTCTGCCGGATGCGGGACATCTTCTCGGTGCGGCCGCGCAGCGCGAGCTGCTCGGCCGGGGCGCCCTCGGGCGCGGGGGCGGCGTGCCGGCCGGCCGGGCGGGCCGGGG
>NZ_JABMCA010000054.1:0-68992 GCF_014706005.1 Actinomadura sp. RB99
TGCGGGGGCGCGCCACGCGCACCCCGCACGCAGCGCACCACGCGCGCAGCGCACGCGTCAGCGCAGCCGGGCCTTCAGGTACGGGGCGGTGCGGCTCGCCGGCGAGGCCGCCACCCGCGCGGGCGTCCCCTCGGCGACGACGCGGCCGCCCTCGCCGCCCCCGCCCGGCCCGAGGTCGATGACGTGGTCGGCGGACGCGACCACGTCCATGTCGTGCTCGACGACCACCACGGTCGCGCCGCCGTCCACCAGGGCGTGCAGCTGCCGGTCCAGCAGCTCGGTGTCGGCCGGGTGCAGGCCGGTCGTCGGCTCGTCCAGCAGGTACAGCACGTGGCCGCGGCGGGCGCGCTGCAGCTCGGCGGCCAGCTTGATGCGCTGCGCCTCGCCGCCCGACAGCTCCGTCGCCGGCTGGCCGAGCCGCAGGTAGCCGAGGCCGACGTCGCGCAGCGCCGCCAGCGCGCGGGCGGCCGGGGCGACCTCGGCGAGGAACCCGGCGGCCTCCTCGACCGTCATCGCCAGGACGTCGGCGACGCTCGCGCCGTGCCAGGTGATCTCCAGCGTCTCGGGGTTGTAGCGCGCACCGCGGCACACCTCGCACACCGCGTAGGTGGACGGCAGGAACAGCAGCTCCACCGACACGAACCCCTCGCCCTGGCAGTTCTCGCACCGGCCGCCCGGCATGTTGAACGAGAACCGGCCGGCGCCGTACCCGCGCGCCCGTGCCTCATCGGTGGCGGCGAACCGCTTGCGGACGGCGTCGAACAGGCCGGTGTAGGTCGCCAGGTTGGAGCGGGGCGTGCGCCCGATCGGCCGCTGGTCGACCCGCACGACCCGCTGCACGTCGCCGCCCGCCTCGGCGTGCTCGGCGAGCACGTCCACGAACGTCGACTTCCCCGACCCCGACACCCCGGTGACCGCGGTGAACACGCCGAGCGGGACGTCGGCGTCCAGCCCGCGCAGGTTGTGGCGGGTGACGCCGCGCAGCTCCAGCGCCCCCGACGGCTCGCGCGGCGCCCGCCGCGGACGGGCGGCCTCCCCGAACAGGAACCGGCGCGTGACCGACTCCGGCACGTCCCGCAGGCCCTCGACGGGCCCGCTGTGCAGGACCCGGCCACCGTGCACGCCCGCGCCGGGACCGACGTCCACGACCCACCCGGCGCGGCGCACCACCTCCATGTCGTGCTCGATGACGAACAGGCTGTTCCCCGCCGCCTTCAGCCGCTCCAGCACCGTCATCAGCGCCTCGGTGTCGGCGGGATGCAGGCCGGCGGACGGCTCGTCCAGCACGTACACCACGCCGAACAGCCCGGACCGCAGCTGCGTCGCCAGCCGCAGCCGCTGCAGTTCCCCCGCCGACAGCGTCGGCGCCGGGCGGGACACGGCGAGATACCCCAGGCCCAGCTCCTCCAGCACCTCGATGCGGGCGGTCAGGTCGCGGGCCAGCACGGCCGCGGGCCCGTCCCCGGCCAGATGGGGGCGCAGCACGTCCGCCAGCGCCGACAGCGGCAGCGCGGCCAGCTCGGCGATGCCGCGGCCGGCGAAGGTCACCGCCAGCGCCTCGGGCCGCAGCCGCCGCCCGCCGCACACCGGGCACACCGCCGCGACCAGGAACGACTCGGCGCGGCGGCGGCGCGCCTCGCTCTTGGAGTCGGCATAGGCGCGCAGCACCAGCCGCTTGGCGCTGGAGTAGGTGCCCTGGTAGGGGCGGTGGATGCGGTGCGCCTCCCGGACCGGGTGGACGGTCACGACGGGCTGCTCGTCGGTGAACAGGATCCAGTCGCGCTGCTCGCGTGGCAGGTCCCGCCAGGGCCGGTCGATGTCGTAGCCGAGGGCGTCCAGGATGTCGCGCAGGTTCTTGCCCTGCCAGGCGCCCGGCCACGACGCGATCGCCCCCTCGCGGACGCTCAGCGACGGGTCGGGGACCAGCGACTCCTCGGTGACCTCGTGGACCTCGCCGAGGCCGTGGCAGCGCGGGCACGCGCCGGCGGCGGTGTTCGGCGAGAACGCGTCGGAGTCCAGCCGCTCGGCGCCCGGCGGGTACTCCCCCGCCCGCGACATCAGCATCCGGAGCGAGTTCGACAGCGTCGTCACCGTCCCGACCGACGACCGCGACGACGGCACCGACCGGCGCTGCTCCAGCGCCACCGCCGGCGGCAGCCCCGTCACCTCCTCGACGGCGGGCGCCGCGACCTGGTGCAGCAGCCGCCGCGCGTACGGCGCGACCGACTCCAGGTAGCGGCGCTGCGCCTCGGCGTACAGCGTGCCGAACGCCAGCGACGACTTGCCCGACCCGGACACGCCGGTGAACGCCACCAGCGCGTCGCGGGGGATCGCGGCGTCCACGCCGCGCAGGTTGTGCTCGCGGGCGCCGCGCACCCGCACGAACGGGTCGTCGGCGGCCTGCATGATCAGCACACTACCGGCCCGCCGCCGCGCGCCGGCGCGCACCGCCGCGCCGGGGCCGCAGGTCAGGGGCGGCGGCCCACCCCGCCGAACACCAGGAACCGTTCGGGGTCCCGCACCTCGTCGCCGTCGTCGGGACGCCACAGCGGCACGTACACCAGGCCCGGGTCCAGCAGGTCCCAGCCGTCGAAGAAGCGCAGGATCTCCGCGTGCGACCGCGACACCGCCGGGGAGGTCGCCCGGTCGTACAGCTTGCCGATCGCGGCGGTCTTGCCCGGCTGCGCCTCGTGGGTGAGGTGGGACAGCACCAGGTGGCTGCCCGGCGCGCCCGCGTCGCGCAGCGCCGCGGCGATCCCCGCCGGGTCCTCGTCGTCCTTCACCAGGTGCAGGGCCGCGACGAGCAGGAACGCCACCGGCTTGGACAGGTCGACGACCCGGTTCAGCTCGGCGTGCTCCAGGATCTCCGCGGGCCGGCGCATGTCCGCCTGGACGACGGTGGCGCGGTCGTTGCCCGCAAGGATCGACCGGCTGTGCGCGACGGCCACGTCGTCGTTGTCGACGTACACCACCCGGGCGTCCGGATTGACACTCTGCGCGACCTCGTGCACGTTGCCCTGTGTGGGGATCCCCGACCCGATGTCGACGAACTGGTCGACGCCGGCCCGCGCCGCCGCGCGGACCGCGCGGCGCAGGAACGCCCGGTTCGCGTGCGCCAGTTCCCGCGCCCGCGGCTCGATCCGCAGCAGCCCGGTCGCGAGGTCACGATCGGACGCGAAATTGTGCCCTCCGCCGAGCAGGAAGTCGTACACCCGTGCGACGCTTGGCCTCTGACTGTCGACCTCGGGTGGGATCCACTCGGAGTCCATGCATCGTCTCCCTTTTCCGCCGAGGGGGCTCGTCCGCGGGGGATTCAGCGTAACGGCAATCACACCGCGGCGACCCTGACGCAGCCGACCGTGAAGGACCGATGTCAGAGCCATTCGCAGCGCACGCCGGCCCGGTGACCGTCCTGCTGACCCCGGACGGCGAGGTCACCGCCTGCGGCGACGGCGCGGCGCGCCTGTTCGGCTGCCCGGCGGCGGCGGCCGTGGGCGCGCGGCTGCCCGACCTCCTCGGCGCCGCGTCCGCCGAACCGCTCGAGGCGGCGCTCAAGCAGGCCGCGGCGGGCCGCCCGTGGCGCGGGACGCTGCCGCTTGCCGGCGGGCCGCTGGAGGTGTCGTGCGACCCGATGGCGGCCGGTTCCGGCCGCACCCTGGTGGCGCTGACCGTCGCGCCGCCCTGGGCGGCCGGGCTGGAGCTGCTGAACGAGGCCGGCCGCAGGATCGGCTCCACCCTGGACCTGCACCGCACCGCCGCGGAGATCGTCGGGGTGACGGTGCCGCGGTTCGCCGACGCGGGCGCCATCTACGTCCTGGAGTCGCTGCTGGCCGACGGGCGGCCCGCCCCGCCCGCCGGCGGCGCGGGCGGCGCGCACGGACCGGCGGTGGTGCGGCGGCTCGCGATCGCCTTCGCCGAGGACGACCCGAGCGGCTGGGCCCGCGAGTTCCCCGTCAACGAGGTCATCGTCTACCCGCCCGACACCCCCTACGCCCAGTGCGTCGGCGGCGCCCGGATGGTCGAGTTCGGCAGCGACGCCATCCCGGACGCGATCGCGCACCGCACCGGCCCGTCCATGGACGGGCTCCTCGACCACGTGTCGCTGCTGGCGGTGCCGCTGGTGGCGCGGGGACGGGTGCTGGGGTTCGCGGTGTTCAGCCGCAAGCGCGGCCGGCCGCCGTTCGCGCCCGCCGACACCGCGCTCGCCGCCGAGCTGGCGGCGCGGGCCGCGACGTGCGTCGACAACGCCTGCCTGTACCGGCGCGAGCACCGCACGGTGACCGCGCTGCAGGCGACCCTGAAGCCGGGCCGCGTCACCGCCCCCGCCGGGCTGGAGATCGCGCACCGGTACGTGCCGGCGGGCGGTGACGTCGGCGGCGACTGGTACGACGTCGTCCCGCTGCCGGACGAGCGGGTCGCGATCGTGATCGGCGACTCGGTCGGGCACGGGGTGACCGCGGCCGCCGCGATGGGCCAGCTGCGGATCGCCGCGCACACCCTGGCGGGCGGCGGGCTGCCGCCCGCCGAGGTGCTGACCCGGCTCGACACGATCGCGCAGGGCCTGGACGCCGCGCAGTTCGCCACCTGCCTGTGCCTGGTCTGCGACCCGGCGACGATGCGTTGCGAGCTGGCGTGCGCCGGGCATCCGCCGCCGCTGCTGGCCCTCGCCGACGGGACGGCCCGGCACTTCGCCGTCCCGCACGGGCTGCCGCTCGGGGTGTCGGACCCGGCGCACCCGCCCGAGTACGAGCAGCTCTCCGCGGTCATCCCGGCGGGCGCGACCCTCGCGTTCTACACCGACGGGCTGGTGGAGAGCCGGATGCGCAACGTCGACGAGGGCATCGCCCGGCTGGCGTCCGCGCTCGTCGCCTCGCGGTCGGAGTCGCTGGAGGCCACCGCCGACGGCGTCCTGGCCCTGCTGCCCGACCAGCAGGGCCACGACGACATCGCCCTCCTCCTGGTCCGCGCCGCCGCCCCCGAGAGCGCGAACCGCTGACCCCGCCGGCCGACCCCACCGGCCGACCGGGCCGGCGGCGGCTACAGGCCGGGGATCAGGTGGTTGCGGAAGGCGTCGACGAAGTACTCGTGGTCGCGGCGCACGACCTCGGCGTAGCCGGTGCCGAACGCGACCATGTCCTCGACGAACGCCGACTCGTCGGCGCCGATCACCGCGTTGATGGCGTCCTCGACCTGGAACCCGACCAGGGTGTGGTCGGAGTCGGTGTCGGACACGCAGTGCACCTTGGCGGTGGCGCGGCCGAGGTCGTCCAGGACCGACAGCATGTCCTCCGGCTCGGTGAGCCCGCCCCAGTCCAGGTCCTCCTCGTAGGGCGACAGCTCCTGCACCACGTAGCCGACCCCGTCGATCTGGGTGTAGCCGAGCCACGGGTCGGTGTTGGCCTGCAGCGCCCGCCGCGACACCGCCGTGCGGTGCCCGTGGTGCTGGAAGTACTCGCGGATGCGCGCGTCGTCGACGACCCGGCTCGGCGCGGCGACGTTGCCCTGCTTCATCGACAGGATGACGTCGTTCTCCAGCGCCTGCGTGTTGCCCTCCACCAGGATGTTGTACGCCGACAGCCCCGCCGACCCGATCCCGAAGCCGGACGCGCCGACGATGTCCTTCACCTGGTAGGTCAGGCTGCCGAACCGCTTCTCCGACGGGATGGTGCGCAGGTAGTCCTGGTAGGCGGCCTCGACCTTGGCGCGCTCGGCGCCGTCCAGGCGGCGGACGCCGGCGCGGTCGCGGAACCGGCGGTCCGGGCCCTCCACGACCGTCATGCCGTCCAGCAGCCCGATCCGGGTGCCGCCCATCGCCTCGATCAGCACGTCCCGCACGTAGCCGTCGGAGTTGTCGAGGGTCAGCGCGAACTTCTCGTCGCCCTCGTGGGCGGCGAACAGGCGGACCTGGTCGACGTAGGCGCGCACGTAGGTCTCGATGAGCCGCCGGATGTCGGCGTCGGAGATCGCCTTCTGCCAGGCCAGCAGCGCCAGGCTCGCCACGAGCCGCTTGACGTCCCAGGTGAAGTGCCCGACGTAGGCCTCGTCGAAGTCGTTGACGTCGAACACGAACACGCCGTCGTCGTTCATGTAGGTGCCGAAGTTCTGCGCGTGCAGGTCGCCCTGGATCCACACCCGGCTCGTCCGCTCGTCGGCCCACCGGTCGTCGTCGTGCTGGACGTCGGCGTAGAACAGGCAGGCGCTGCCGCGGTAGAACGCGAACGGGTCGGAGGCCATCTTGCGGAACCGGCGGCGGAACTCGGCGGGGCTGCGCTCCATGAGGTCCGAGAACGCCTGGACCAGCACGTCCACGATCTGCGTCTGCCGCTCCTTGGGATCGCGCCCGTGCAGTTCCCCGATGACGCTCGCCATGCTCTCTCCCTCGATGATCACCTGATCCCCGCCGCTTCCGGGGGATTCGGCGATCATTCTGCCGAATCCGCCCCCGCCCGGGCGGTGAACAGCGGGAGAAGGGCCGGTTCCGACCGCAACAGGCCGAGCGCGGTCTCGGCGTGGCCGGGGACGTAGCCGTTGCCGATCAGCATGGTCACGTCGGCGGCCAGGCCCTCGGCGCCGAGCGCGGCGGCGGAGAACGACGTCGCCATCGAGAAGAACACCACGGTCCCGCCGGGCGCGGTGGCGAGGATCGCGCCGTGCTCGCAGCCCGGCACGTCCACGCACACCACGGTGACGTCGGCGGGCTCGCCGATCGCGGCGGCGACCGCGACCGGGTCGCGGGCGTCGGCGCGCACCACGGCGTCGGCCAGGCCGGTCGCGGCCAGCCGTTCCTCCTCCTCCGCGGTGGGGACGAGGCCGATGGTGCGGGACGCGCCCGCGCGGCGCGCCGCCGCCAGCGACAGCGAGCCGCTCTTGCCGGCGCCGCCCAGCACCGCCACGACCGGGCGTTCGCGGGCCGCGACGACCCGCTCGGTGAGCGCGGGCGCGCCGCACACGTCCATCACGGCCAGCGCGACCGGCACCGGCAGGTCGGCGGGCAGGACGGCGGCGATGGAGCGGGCGAACAGGATCGCGTGGCCGTCGGCCGGGACCTGCTCGGACCGGCCGTCCCAGCGGGCCAGTCCGTCGGTGACCGCGAGCGGGGTCAGGGTCAGCGAGACGAGGGTGGCGACGCGGTCGCCGGGCTCCAGCCCGAGCGGGGAGTCCGGGCCGGCCTCCTCGACGGTGCCGACGAGCATCCCGCCCGAGCCGGTGACCGGGTTGTGCATCTTGCCGCGCTCGCCGATGATCCGCAGCACCTCGGCGCGGATCGCGTCGGGGTCGCCGCCGTGCGCGGTGTGCAGCTGCCGGTAGGACGCGGCGTCCAGGTTGAGGCGCTCCACCCGGACGCGGACCTCGTCGGGGCGGATCGCCGGATCGGTGTCCAGCCGCGCCGCCGCCTGCGGCAGCACGCCCGCCGGCTCCAGCACCCGGTGCAGCCCCACCGCGGTCCCCGCTCCCGCCGCCGTCCCGGTTCCGCTCATCCCCGCGCCCCTTCGCAACGTCCGTGTCCCGTGTGATCCATGGTGATGCCCCGGAAGATATACCGAGTACCTCTGGTTTCAGTGGAAGTCTTCCCGTAACGTCGGCTCCATACAAGACTTTTATGCGATCGATGTGACGCGAGGAGGCGGTCGACGATGACCACTGCCCTGCATCCGGACCCGGACGCGGCCGTCCGCGGCGCCGCGGCCCACCGGGACGCGGCGCGCCAGCCCTACGCCTACCGGCGCCGGCCGCTGGAGGAGCCCGACTGGCGGCGGCTGCCCGGCTGGAAGGACGTCACGGACGCGGAGTGGGAGTCGGCGCAGTGGCAGCGCTCGCACTGCGTGAAGAACCTCCGCCAGCTCCGCGCGGTCATGGGCGATCTGCTGGACGAGTCGTTCTACGCCGACCTGGAGCGCGACCAGGCGGAGCGGGCGACGATGTCGATGCTGCTGCCGCCGCAGATGCTCAACACGATGGACACCTCGTCCACCGAGGCCTTCTACGCCGACCCGGTGCGCCGGTACATGCTCCCGGTGTTCAGCGACCGGCGCACCGACTGGCCGTCGCATCCCTACGCCACCCGCGACTCGCTGCACGAGGCGGAGATGTGGGCCGTCGAGGGGCTGACCCACCGCTACCCCACCAAGGTGCTGGCCGAGCTGCTGCCGACCTGCCCGCAGTACTGCGGGCACTGCACCCGGATGGACCTGGTCGGCAACTCCACGCCGAACGTCGACAAGCACAAGTTCACGATCCGGCCACCGGACCGGCACGAGGCCATGCTCGACTACCTGCGCCGCACGCCGGGCGTCCGCGACGTCGTGGTGTCCGGCGGCGACGTGGCGAACCTGCCCTGGCCCCGACTGGAGTCGTTCGTCGACGCGCTGCTGGACATCGACAACATCCGCGACATCCGCTTGGCCAGCAAGGCGCTGATGGGCCTGCCGCAGCACTGGCTGCAGGACGAGGTCCGCGCCGGGATGGAGCGGCTGGCGGCCAAGGCGCACGAGCGCGGCGCGCAGATCGCGATCCACACCCACGTCAACGCCGCCGGGTCGGTGACGCCGCTGGTCGCCAAGGCGGCGCGGGCGATGCTCGACACCGGCATCCGCGACGTCCGCAACCAGGGGGTGCTGCTGCGCGGCGTCAACGACTCCCCCGACGCGCTGCTCGACCTGTCGTTCGCGCTGCTCGACGAGGCCGGCATCATGCCGTACTACCTCTACATGTGCGACATGATCCCCAACAGCGAGCACTGGCGGCTCGCGGTCTGGGAGGCGCAGGAGCTGCAGCACGCCATCATGGGCTACCTGCCCGGCTTCGCGACCCCGCGCATCGTGTGCGACGTCCCCTACGTGGGCAAGCGCTGGGTGCACCAGCTGGCGGACTACGACCGCGAGCGCGGCGTGTCCTACTGGACGAAGAACTACCGCACCGGGCTGGAGCTGTCCGATCCGGACGCGCTGACGCGCCAGTACGAGTACTACGACCCGATCTACACGCTCCCCGACCGCGGTCAGGAGTGGTGGCGGGAGCGGGCCGAGGCGGCGTGACCGCCAGGCGCCTTTACATTGTAGATCTGTTCCATGGGTGATCGGGCGGAATATCCTCGGACGGGTGACCTCTGAGCCGACGTCCCCTTTCCCGATCGGCGCCGCCGCGGCGGTGGCCGACCTGGAGGACGACCCGCATCCCCTGCTGGCCCGCCTGCGCGCCGCCGAGCCCGTCTCCTGGCTGCCCGCCCTCGGCGGCTGGCTGGTCACCTCGCGTGACCTGGCGCAGCGGGTGATGCGGGACGCGGCGGCCTTCACCGTCGACGACCCGCGCTTCTCCACCGCGCGGGTCGTCGGGCCGAGCATGCTGTCGCTGGACGGGCCCGTCCACACCCGGCACCGCGACCCGTTCGCCCGGCCGTTCCGGCCCGCGCGGACCCGCGAGCGGTTCACCGCGTTCGTCGAGGCCGAGGTCGCGCGGCTGGTCGGCGGGCTCGCGCCGGCCGGCCGCGCGGAGCTGCGCGGCGAGCTGGCCGGTCCGCTCGCCGTCGCGGTCGTCGCCGAGGCGCTCGGCCTGGAGGGCGTCGACGCCGCGACCATCCGGTCCTGGTACGGGGCGTTCGTCGAGGCCGTGTCCGCCATCACCGCGGGCGGGGACGCGCCCGCCCGCGCGGACGAGGCGTACGCGCTGCTGCGCGCGGCCGTCGAAAAGGCGATCACCGAGAAGGCGGTCACCGCGGACGCCCCCGGGTCGCTGCTCGCGGAGGCCGCCGCGGACGGGGCGGGCCTGACCACCGCCGAGGTCGTGGCGAACGCGGCGATCCTGATGTTCGGCGGCATCGACACCACCGAGGGGATGATCGCCAACACGGTGCTGCACCTGCTCGGCCACCCCGGCCAGCTCCGGCTCGTCCTGGACGACCCCGGCCTGCTGCCCGCCGCGATCGAGGAGTCGCTGCGGCTGGAGCCGTCGGCGTCGGTCGTCGACCGCTACGCCACCCGCGACACCGCCCTCGGCGGCGTCACGGTGCGCGCGGGCGACCTGGTGCGCGTGTCGATCGCGGGCGCCAACCGCGACCCCGCCGTGTTCCCCGACCCCGACCGGTTCGACGTGCGGCGCGCCAACGCCGGCGAGCACCTGGCGTTCGCGCACGGTCCGCACTTCTGCTTCGGCGCCCATCTGGCCAGGCTGGAGGCCCGCACCGCGGTCGCCGCGCTGCTGGAGCTGCCCGGCCTCCGGCTCGACCCGTCCCGCCCGGCGCGCGCGCACGGGCTGGTCTTCCGCAAACCGCCGCACCTGCACGTCCTCTGGGACCGATAGCGGCCGCACGGGCGCGGGCGCGGCGGGCCGGAACGGCGCCCGTTTTATGGGAGCATTCCGCTCATGATCGTGGAACGCCAGGTCGAGCTGCGCTTCGGGCTCGAGAGCCGGGAAGCCGGGACGCACACCAACCTGTCCGCCGTGCGCCAGGACGGCCGCTGCCTGTGGGTGGCGGGCGACGAGACCGCCACCATCGAGCGGCTCACCGCGACGCTCGACGGCGACGGGCTCGTCACCGGCTACGAGGGGCACACCACGGTCGCGCTCGCCGACCTGGTCGACCTGCCCGCCGGCCCCGGCGAGGAGGCCGACATCGAGGGCCTGGCGCGCGGCAACGGATGGCTGTGGGCGATCGGCTCGCACAGCCTGAAGCGCAAGAAGATCAAGCCGGGCCAGTCCGGGGCGAAGGCCCGCAAGCGGCTGGCGTCGGTGGTGCGCGAGGACAACCGCTTCGTGCTCGCCCGCCTCCCGCTGGCCGCCGGCGCGGACGGGCTGCCCGAGGTCGTCCGCGAGGACGGCGACCGCACCGCCGCCGTGCTCGGGCTGCACGGTGACTCCGTCACCGACCTGCTCGCGGACGACCCGCACCTGGCGCCGTTCCTGTCGATCCCCAGCAAGGACAACGGCATCGACATCGAGGGGATCGCCGCGCACCGCGACCGGCTCTACATCGGACTGCGCGGGCCGGTGCTGCGCGGCTGGGCCGTGCTGGTGGAGATCCGGCCGGGCACCGACCCCGACGACCCGCGCCGGCTGCGGCCGCTGCCGGTCGGCGACGGCAAGGCCCTGTACCGCACGCACTTCCTGGACCTGGGCGGGCTCGGCATCCGCGACCTGTGCCCGCAGGGCGACGACCTGCTGATCCTGACCGGTCCGAGCATGGACCTGGACGGCCCGGTGCGGGTGCACCGCTGGCCGGGGATCGCGGAGGTCGACGCGCCCGAGGTCGTCCCCGCCGAGGACCTGCCCCGCGTCGGCGACCTGTCCTACGGCGACGGCGACGACCACCCCGAGGGCCTCGCCGTCCTGGACGGCCTGCACGGGGAGGGAACCCGGCTGATGGTCGTGTACGACAGCCCGTCGTCCAAGCGGCTCACCGCGGGCGGCGGCGTGCTCGCCGACGTCGTCCGCCTCCCCGAGTAAGCGCTCGCTTTTCGAATCTGCTTGGATGGTGCCCGCAACCTGCGGGAACCGGAAGGGCGAGGCTGAGCATGATCGAGTGGTCCGAGGAAGACCTGATGATCCGGGACGCCGTGCGCGGCTGGATCGACGCGGAGGTCCGGCCGAACCTGGACGCCCTGGACTCCGGCGAGCTGCCGCCCTACGACCTGCTCCGGAGCCTGTACAAGACGTTCGGGATGGACGAGATGGCGCGCTCGTCCTTCCAGGCCCGGATCGCCAGGGAGCGCGAGGCCGGCGGGGACGGGGACGCGGCGAAGAAGGACTCCGACGGCCCCGGCGGCGGCAACGCGGCGATGACGATGCTGCCGGTCATCGAGCTGTGCAAGGTCGCCCCCGGCATGGTCTCGGCGATGGGCGTCGGCCTCGGCCTCGCCGCCGGGACGATCATGAAGCGGGGCACCCCCGACCAGAAGGAGCGCTGGGCGCTGCCCCTGCTCACCATGGAGAAGGTCGGCGCCTGGGCCATCACCGAGCCGAACTCGGGGTCCGACGCGTTCGGCGGCATGCAGGCCACCGCGAGGAAGGTCGGCGACGAGTACGTCATCAACGGTGGCAAGACCTTCATCACCAACGGCCCCTACGCCGACACGATCGTCTTCTACTGCAAGCTCGACGACGGCCGCGAGCCCCGCGACCGCGAGATCCTCACGTTCGTCCTGGACCGCGGCATGGAGGGCCTGGAGCAGAGCAAACCGCTGCGCAAGATGGGCCTGCACTCCTCCCCCACCGGCGAGCTGTTCCTCAACGACGTGCGCGCCGGCGCCGACCGGCTCCTGTCGTCCGGCTCGCAGGGCGGCAAGGAGTCGGCGAAGCAGAACTTCGTCACCGAGCGCGCCGGCGTCGCCGCGATGGCCCTCGGCGTCATCGAGGAGTGCCTGAAGCTGTCGGTCGAGTACGCCAAGACCCGCGAGCTGTGGGGGCAGCGGATCGGCGACTTCCAGCTCATCCAGCTCAAGCTCGCCAAGATGGAGGTCGCCCGCCTCAACGTGCAGAACCTGGTGTTCCGCCACGTGGAGATGCAGCGCTCCGGCCGCACCCCGACGCTCGCCGAGGCGTCGGCGATGAAGCTGTACGCCGCGCAGGCCGCCAGCGAGGTCGCGCAGGAGGCGGTGCAGCTGTTCGGCGGCAACGGCTACATGAGCGAGTACCGGGTCGAGCAGCTGGCCCGCGACGCCAAGTCGTTCCAGATCTACGCCGGCACCGACGAGATCCAGGTGACCCACATCGCGCGGGACCTGCTCTCCCGCTGACCCGGCACGGCACCGGAGAACCCGCGGAGGGGCACCGCGGGAACTCCGCGGAACGTTCCCGAACTTCCGGCGGCTTCCAGGCATCGAAAAGGTGGAGGGCGGGTGAGGGCGATCGCCCGCCCTCCGCCTGACGGCCATTCTGGACAGCCGACGACGGGGACTGGATACTCACAGCCATGGACGGTCAGCCCTCTTACCCGGTGCGAGCGTCCGACACCGAGCGGGACCGGGTGCTGCGCGTCCTCAGCGAGCGCGTGTCCGAGGGCCGGATGTCGCACGAGACGTTCGAACGCCGCGTCGACCAGGTGCTGCAGGCGCGCAGCCGCGCCGAGCTGGACGACATCGTGCACGACCTGCCCCCCACGAGCCGCGTCGTCGGCCGGCTGACCGGCCTGGTCGCGACCGTCTCGCAGGTGACCGCGCGGATCGAGGCGGCGTGGCGGGGCCCCCGGCTGCCGCGCTTCGTGCTGCCGCCCGCCGGGTCGTCCCGGATCGTGGTCGGCCGCGCCCCCGCCTGCCAGTTCGTGCTGACGGACCTGACCGTCTCCCGCTTCCACGCCGAGCTGTACCAGGCCGAGGAGGGCTGGATGGTCTCCGACCTGGGCTCGATGAACGGCACCCGGGTGAACGGCTGGCGGCTCACCGGCCCGGCCCGCGTCCGGCCCGGCGACGAGATCGGGTTCGGCAACGTCGGCTTCATCGTCGCCGCCCCCTGACGCGCCCCCGGCCCGCCCGCTCGACTCCCCGCCCTGACCGCCCGCCGCCCTCCCGGCGCCCCGTCACGCCCTCATCCGTGACCTCCGCCGTGCCCTCCCCTCGGGCCGCCCGCGCGGCCGCCCGCCCGGAACCGGCCGTCGCAGGGTCTTGACGTGTTCGTTAAGAGTCCTTACTTTCTCCTCCAAGTTAGGAAACCTTCTTAACTCTCCGAGGAGCCGCCGTGACCGCGCCCGTCCCCGGGACCCCGAGCCTGCTGCGCGCCATCAACGACCGCGCCGCGCTGGAGGCGCTGCTCGCCCGCGGCCCGCTCACCCGCCCGCAGATCTCCGACCTCACCGGCATCTCCAAGCCGACCGCCTCGCAGCTGCTCGCCCGGCTCGAGGAGGCCGGCCTCGTCGTGCGGGACGGCCTGCGCGAGGGGCTCCCCGGCCGGACCGCCGAGCTGTACCGCGTCAACGGGGCCGCCGCCCACGTGGCGGGCGCCGACGTCACCCCGGCCCGCATCAGGGTCAGCGTCGCCGACCTGACCGGGACGGTCGTCGGCGAGCACACCCTCCCCACCCCCGCCCGCACCGGCGTCGACGTGGTCGCCCGGATGGCGGAGGCCCTCGACAAGGCCGCCGCCGCGGCCGGGCTCGCCCGCACCGCGCTGAACCGGGCCGTCATCGGCATCCAGGGCGCGATCGACCCGTCCACCGGACGGCTCGGCTACGCCGCGCACATCCCCGGCTGGCACATCCCCGACCTCGTCGACACCCTCGCCGGCGGCCTCGGCGTCCGGATCGCCATCGAGAACGACGTCAACCTCGCCGCGCTCGCCGAGCGCGCCGGCGGGCAGGCCGCCGGGACCCGCGACTTCGTGCTGCTGTGGGTCGCCGACGGCGTCGGCATGGCCGTCGTGCTGGACGGCGCGCTCCACCGCGGCGCGACCGGCGGCGCCGGCGAGATCGGCTACGCGCCCGCGGTCGGCGCCCCGCTGATGCGCGACGTGCGCCGCACCCACACCGGCGGCGTGCACAGCCTCACCGGCGGCGCGGCCGTGCTGAAGCTGATGCGCGAGCACGGGTTCCGCGGCCGGGACGCGGCCACCGCGCTCGGCCGCGCCGCCGCCGAGGTCGGCGCGACGCCGGCGGGGACGCGCACCGCCGCCGACGCCGGGGCCCGCGCCGAACGCGCGCTGACCGAGCTGGCGACCCGCCTCGGCGCCACCCTCGCCACCGTCGTCGCCGTCCTCGACCCGGCCCTGGTCGTGCTCACCGGCGACGTCCTGCGCGCCGGCGGCGAGCCGCTGCGCGCCCGCGTCCGGCAGCACCTGCACAGCCTGACGATCCCGCGCCCCGAGGTCCGGCTCAGCTCCCTGCGGGGCAACCCGGTCGTCGCCGGCGCGCTGCAACTGGCCCTCCAGGAGACCCGCGACGAGGTGTTCTCCACGACCGTCCCCGACACGCCCCGTCCCTGAGCCGCCCCGTTCCTCAACCGCCCCCTCTCCGAACCGCCCCGTCCCCCGGACCGACCGCACCCATCCCACCCCACTCCCCCACAGCGGACGGCGGCACCGGCCGTCCCTCCCCCGAAGGAGAACCGGAGTGCGCACATCGACAACGCGCCGGCTCGCCGCGGCTTTGGCCGCCGCCGGGCTCGGCCTCACGGCCTGTACGGCCGGCGGCAACGGCGGCCAGTCCGGCGGCCCGAAGGTCGGGGACAAGCAGACCATCGAGGTCTGGCACGGCTGGAGCGCCCCGCACGAGGTGAAGGCGTTCCAGGACGCCGTCGCGGGCTTCCACAAGCTGCACCCGAACATCACCGTCAAGCTCGTCAAGGACCAGACCGACGACCGCATCACCAACGCCATCCGCGGCGGCAACCCGCCCGACGTCGTGTCGTCGTTCACCACCGACAGCGTCGGGCAGTGGTGCCAGAGCGGCGCCTGGCAGGACCTGTCCGGCGACATCGCCGGGTCCAGGCTCGACATGAACCAGTTCCCCAAGCCGGTCCAGCAGTACACGCAGTACAAGGGCCGCCGGTGCGCGATGCCGCTGCTCGCCGACGCCTACGGGCTCTACTACAACAAGGCCCTGATGAAGGGCGAGCAGCCGCCGCGCACGTTCTCCGAGCTGACCGCGCTGGCCAAGAAGCTCACCGTCCGCAACCCCGACGGGAGCATCAAGGTCGCCGGGTTCATGCCGTCGGCGCAGTACTACGAGCACCAGGTGCAGCACCTCGCCACCCAGTTCGGCGCGAAGTGGCTCACCCCCGACGGGCGCGCCGCCTTCGCCGCCGACCCCGCCGTCAAGGCGTACCTGCAGTGGGACAAGAGCCTCATCGACTGGTACGGCTACGACGACGTCAAGAAGTTCCTGCACTCGATGGGCCAGGAGTTCGAGTCGTCCAACCCCTTCGAGAAGGGCAAGGTCGCCATGGCCGTCGACGGCGAGTGGCGCACCAAGTTCATGCAGGAGGAGGCGCCGAAGGTCGACTACGGGACGGCGCCCGCCCCCGTCCCCGACGGGCAGGACGCCCGCTACGGCAGCGGATTCGTCACCGGCACCGTCATCGGCATCCCGCGCGGCGCCAAGCACCGCGCCGCCGCGTGGGAGTTCATCCGCTACCTGACGACCGACACCGGCGCGCTCGTCACCTTCGCCAACGCGCTCGGCAACGTCCCCACCACGATCGCCTCGCTGTCCTCGCCGGACCTGAGCCTGCCGCCGCAGTTCAGGACGTTCCTCGACATCTTCAAGAACCCCGCGAGCGCCACGACGCCGCCCACCCCGAACGGCAACGACTACGTCGTGAAGTTCCAGCAGTTCGTCCAGGACCAGTGGGAGCCCGGCAAGGCCGGCGACCTCGGCAGGGCGCTCACCGGCCTCGACGGGAAGGTCGACGCGTCGCTGAAGCTGGCCGGGGGCTGACGCCGTGGCCTCCGGCTCGCTGCGCCTGCCCCTGCGGCGCGGCCGGCTCGGGACGGCGTCCCGGGCCGGCCGCCGGCGGCGGCTGCGGGTGCTGGCGTTCCTGTCGCCGTGGCTGGCCGGGTTCGGGCTGTTCTTCGCCTACCCGCTCGCCGCGACCGTCTACTTCTCCTTCACCCGCTACAACCTGTTCACCTTGAAGTACGTCGGGCTGGACAACTACCGCTACCTGCTGCACGACGGCGACGCCTGGGCGGCGATGCGCAACACGCTGTGGCTGGTGGCGGTCCTCGTCCCGCTCCGGGTGCTGTTCGGGCTCGGCGTCGCGCAGCTCCTCACCCGGATCAGGCGCGGCGGCAACCTGCTGCGGGCGGTGTTCTACGTCCCGTACCTGATCCCGCCGGTGTCGGCGACCGTGGCGTTCGTGTTCGTGCTGAACCCCGGCACCGGCCCGTTCCCGGTGATCGCCCGCCATCTCGGGTTCTCGCTGCCGGACTTCTTCAACGACTCCGCGTGGGCCAAGCCCGGCCTGTCGCTGCTCGGGCTGTGGGCGGTCGGCGACGTCATGATCATCCTGCTGGCGGCGCTGCTGAATGTGCCCCGGTCGCTGTACGAGGCGGCCGCCATCGACGGCGCCGGCCCCTGGGCGCGGTTCCGGCACATCACGCTGCCGACGGTCTCGCCCGTCCTGGCGTTCGCCGCCGTCACCGGCGTGATCGAGACGCTGCAGTACTTCACGCAGGCCATGGTCGCCGGGAAGGTCGCCGCCGGGCAGGCCGACCTGCCCGGCACCCAGTTCGCGCCCGGCTACCCCGGCGGGTCGACGCTGACGTTCCCGCAGTGGCTCTACGACGAGGGGTTCCGGCAGTTCAACATGGGATACGCGTGCGTGCTGGCGCTGGTCATGTTCGTCATCGCGATGGCGTTCACGCTCCTCCTGCTGCGGCAGTTCCGCGCGTTCGCCGGAGAGGAGGCGCAGTGACCGCCACGACGGGAGCCGTCCCGGCCCACGGGGGGCGGGGCCGCCGCACGCTGATGTGGATCGCCACGCACGCCGCCGCGGTCGTCCTCGCGGTGATGTTCCTGGCGCCGCTGGCGTTCATGTTCCTCACCGCCGTGATGAGCGACTCGCAGGCGCTCAGCACCTCGCTGTGGCCGAGGGAATGGCACTTCGAGAACTTCCGCCGCGCCTTCAGCGGCGACATGGTGCGGTGGACGGTCAACAGCACCGTGTACGCGGCGCTGTCGACCGCGCTGATGCTGGTGTCCAGCGTCCCGGTCGCCTACGCGCTGGCGCGCTTCCGGTTCCGCGGCCGCAACCTCGCGCTCGTCGTGGTCATCTCGGCGATGATGCTGCCGCCGCAGGTGACGATGGTGCCGCTGTACATCGTGTGGTCCCGCTTCCACCTCACCGGGACGCTCTGGCCGCTGATCATCCCGCAGGCGTTCGGCGACGCGTTCTCCATCTTCCTGCTGCGCCAGTTCCTGGTGACGATCCCGCGCGAGTACGCCGACGCCGCGCGGGTCGACGGCTGCGGGGAGCTGCGCACCATGCTGCGGGTCGTGCTGCCGATGGCCAAGCCCGCGCTCGCGGCCGTCGCGCTGTTCCAGTTCTTCTACTGCTGGAACGACTACTACGGGCCGCTGGTGTACGCCAAGCCGGAGAACTGGACCCTCGCGATCGGCGTGGCGACGTTCCGCGCCGCGCACCACGTCGAGTGGAACCTCACGATGGCGGCGACGCTGCTGACCATCATGCCGGTGCTGGTGGTGTTCTTCCTCGCCCAGCGCGTGTTCATCCAGGGTGTGACGTTGACGGGAGTGAAGGGTTGAAGCTGACGGTCATCGGGGGCGGGTCCACCTACACCCCGGAGCTGGTCGACGGGATCGCCCGCGAGCGGGCGGCGCTGCCGGTGTCGGAGCTGGTCCTCGCCGACCCGGACGCGCGGCGGCTGGAGCTCGTGGGCGGGCTCGCCGCGCGGATGCTGGCCCGCGCCGGCCACCCCGCGAAGGTCGTCACGACCGGCGACCTCGACGCGGCCGTGGACGGCGCCGCGGTCGTGCTGGTCCAGCTCCGGGTCGGCGGGCAGGCGGCCCGGCGGGTCGACGAGACGCTGCCGCTGGAGTGCGGCTGCGTCGGGCAGGAGACCACCGGGGCGGGCGGGCTCGCCAAGGCGCTGCGCACCGTCCCGGTCGTGCTGGACATCGCCGAGCGCGTCGCCGCACGTGCCCCGGACGCGTGGATCATCGACTTCACCAACCCGGTCGGCATCGTCACCCGCGCGCTGCTGGACGCCGGGCACCGCGCCGTCGGGCTGTGCAACGTGGCCATCGGCGTGCAGCGCCGCGCCGCCGCGCTGCTCGACGCGGCGCCCGAGCGGATCGCGCTCGGCCACGCGGGCCTCAACCACCTGACCTGGGTGCGCTCGATCGCGCTGGACGGGCGCGACGTCCTGCCCGAGCTGCTCGACGGCCACGCCGAGGACCTGGCCGGAATGTCCGGGCTGCCCGCGCCGTTCGTGCGACGGCTCGGCGCAGTCCCGTCCTACTACCTGCGCTACTTCTACGAGCACGACCGTGTCGTGCGCGAGCAGCGCGGCGCGCCGACGCGCGCGGAGGAGGTCGCCGCACTGGAGCGCGACCTGCTCGCCATGTACGCCGACCCCGTCCTGGACACCAAGCCCGCGCGGCTGGAGGAGCGCGGCGGCGCCTACTACTCCGAGGCCGCCGTGCAGCTCGCCGTGTCGCTGCTCACCGGACGCGGCGACGCGCAGGTCGTCAACGTCCGCAACGGCGGCACGCTCCCGTTCCTGGACGACCGGGCCGTGATCGAGGTGCCCGCGCGGATCACCGCGTCCGGGCCGGTCCCGCTGCCCGTCCCGCCGCTCGAGCCGCTGTTCTCCGGGCTGGTCGCGCACGTGTCCGGCTACGAGGAGCTGGCGCTGGACGCGGCGCTGCGCGGCGGCGTCGAGCGGGTCGCGGACGCGCTCTTGGCCCACCCGCTGGTCGGGCAGCTCGCGTTCGCCGACCGGCTCGCCCGCGACCTGGTCGCCGCGAACCGCGCCCACCTGCCGTGGGCCGCCTGATGGCCGCAGCGCCGGCGCGGCGCCGGGACGAGGTGCTCGTCGCGGTGGACGGCGGCAACAGCAAGATCGACGCGGCCGTGGCGGGGACCGGCGGGGAACTGCTGGCGACCGCGCGCGGCGCCGGGTTCCGGCCGCAGGCCACCGGGCTCGACGGCGCCGTGGACGCGCTCGCCTCGGTCATCGGCGCCGCGCTCGCCGAGGCCGGCGTACCGCCCGGCGACGTCGTCCACCTCGCCGCCTACATGGCCAACGTCGACCTGCCGGGCGAGGAGGAGCGGCTGGAGGGGCTGCTGCTGGAGCGGGGGCTCGCGCCCACCGCGGTGGTCGGCAACGACACGTTCGCGCTGCTGCGCAGCGCGGTCACCGAGGGCTGGGGCGTCGCGGTCGTCTGCGGCGCCGGCATCAACTGCGCCGGCGTCGCCCCCGACGGCCGCACCGCCCGCTTCCCCTCGCTCGGCGAGCACACCGGCGACTGGGGCGGCGGCGGCGCGCTCGGCCGCGCCGCGCTGTGGCACGCCATCCGCGGCGAGGACGGCCGCGGCCCGCGCACCGCGCTGACCGGCGCGGTCGCCGCCCACTTCGGCGTGGACCGTGCCATCGACGTCGGGCTCGGCATCCACCTCGGCGAGTTCGACGAGGGGCGGCTCACCGCCCTCGCGCCGGTGCTGATCGACACCGCCGAGGCCGGCGACGCGGTGGCGCGCGAGGTCGTGCTGCGCCTGGCCGAGGAGATCGCCGTCCTCGGCTCGGTCGCGCTGCGCCGCCTCGGCCTGCTGGACTCCCCGGCCGACGTGGTGCTCGGCGGCGGCGTGCTCGCCGCCCGCCGCCCGCTGCTGATGGACGCGGTCGCCGAGCGCTACGCGGCCCTCGCGCCGCGCGCCCGGCTGATCGTCCCGGACGACCCGCCGCTGCTCGGCGCCGCGCTGCTCGCGCTGGACCATCTGGCCGCCCCGCGCGCCGCGCACGCGGCGTTGCGGGAGGCGTTCCGGCGACCGCGAGTCCGGTAGATTCGGCGCTTCGACCACGCCGCACCGGGCTCCGCCCTTGACGCTGTAAGGTGCGGCCCGACGAGGAGGAGGAGCGCCGTGCAGATCGGGTTCGCAGTACCGGTGGCGGGGGCGTGGTCCACTCCGGCCAACCAGGTGCTGATCGCGCAGCGGGCCGAGGAGCTCGGCTACCACTCCCTGTGGACGCTCCAGCGCGTCGTCAACCCGGCCGGCTCGGCCGACCAGACCTACCGCAACGTGCCCGACCCGCTCGTCACGCTCGCCTACCTCGCGGGCTACACCAGCCGGGTGCGGCTGGGCGTCGCCGTGGCGAACATGCCGTTCTACTCCCCCGCCATGCTCGCCAAGCAGGCGATCACCCTGGACCACGTCACCGGCGGCCGGCTGGACCTCGGGCTCGGCAACGGCTGGATGCCGGAGGAGTTCGCCGCGGTCGGCGCGTCGATGGAGCGGCGCGGCGCCCGCGCCGAGGAGTTCCTCGCCGCGCTGCGCGCGATGTGGACGGGCGAGCCCGGCGAGGTCAGCGAGTTCCACGGCGAGTTCTACGACGTCCCGCCCGTCACCATGGACCCCCGTCCGCTGCAGGAGCCCGAGCCGCCGGTCCTGCTCGGCGGCGCGTCGGAGGGCGCGCTGCGCCGCGCCGGGCGGCTCGCCGCCGGCTGGGTCAGCTCCAGCCGCGCCGACCTGGCCGCGATCGGCCGCTCGATCGAGATCGTCCGGGACGCCGCCGACAAGGCCGGCCGCGACTCGGCGGCGCTGCGGTTCGTCTGCCGGGGCGCGGTGCGGGTCCGCACCGAGGAGGCCGCGCCGCCCGAGGACGGCCGGCGCCCGCTCACCGGCACCTACGAGCAGATCATCGCCGACTTCGCCGCGCTGGAGGAGCAGGGCGTGACCGAACTGTTCGTCGACCTGAACTTCGACCCGGAGCTCACCGGGCCGGACGCCGACCCGTGGGACTCGATGTACCTGGCCCGCGAGGCGCTGGAGGCGTTCGCCCCGCGTTCGTGAGCGCGCGCGCCGCACGCGCCGGGGCGGCCGCCCGCGCGCGTCCTCACAGCGACGGGCGGCGCCCCTCCCACGGGGTGCTGAGCACGACGGTGGTCCGGGTGGCGACGTTCGCCGCCGCCCGGATCTGCTGCAGCAGCTCCTCCAGCTCGTTGGGGGACGCCACCCGGACCTTCAGGATGTAGCTCTCGTCGCCCGCGACCGAGTGGCAGGCCTCGATCGCCTCCAGGTGGGTCAGCCGGTCGGGCGCGTCGTCGGGCGCCGCCGGGTCGATCGGCTTGATCGACACGAACGCGGTGAGGGGCAGCCCGATCTGCTCGTTGTCGAGCTGGGCGGTGAAGCCCCGGATGACGCCGCGCTTCTGCAGCCGCCGCACCCGCTGGTGCACCGCCGACACCGACAGGCCCGTCCGCTTGGCCAGATCGGTGAAACTCATCCGCCCGTCGTCGGCCAGCAGCGCCATGATCTGACGATCGATCTCCTCCACGCGGGAAATCTAGCGTGCCGGGGCGGCGCACGTGACCCCAGCAGATCACAGATCAGCTCTAATCGCCCGTCCACCACCGGAAGCGGGCCCTGACGGCGGGGGGGTCAGCGCCGGGAGCCGCGCAGCGCGCCGCAGCTCCCCCGCACCACCAGCTCGGTCGGCAGCAGCAGCGGGCCGCCCCGGCCGCGCCGGGCCTGGTCGCGGAGCAGCAGCTCGCACGCCCGGTGGCCGATGTCGCGGCCCGGCCGCGCCACCGCCGTCAGCGGCGGGTCGCACAGCTCCGCCCACGCCACGTCGTCGACCATCGCGATCGACACGTCGGCGGGGACGCGCAGGTCCAGCTCCCGGGCCACCAGCACGGCGGCCTCGCCGAGCAGGTGCCCGGCGGCGAGCACGGCGGTCACGTCCGCGCGGCGCTGCAGCAGCCCCGCCGCGGCGGCGTACGCGGCGTCCCGCGCGGGCCGCGCCGCGACGACCAGGTCCTCCTCCACCGGGACGCCGAGCCGGGCCAGCGCGTCGCGGAACGCGCGCTCCCGCACGCCGGGACGCTCGCCGGGCGCGGCGCCGCCGAGGAACGCGATCCGCCGGTGCCCGAGCCCGGCGAGGTACTCCACCAGGGACCGGACGCCGCCGGCGTCGTCGGCGAGCACCGCGGGGATCTCCGGCAGGCCGGGCAGCACCCGGTCGGCGAACACCACGCTGGAGCAGACCCGGACGGCGGCGCGCCAGTCGGCCTCGTCCCCGGCGGGCAGCGCGATGATCCCGTCCACCCGCTGCTCGACGAGCCGGTCGACGATCTCGGCCTCCTGCGCGGGGTCGCCCTCCGACGCCTCCACGATCACGTGCCCGCCGAGCGTGCGGGCGCTGGCCAGCACGCCGGCGACCAGCTCGGCGTGGAAGGGGTCGGTGACGCCGGGCAGCACGAGGCCGATGCCGCCGCTGCGGCGCAGCTTGAGGCCGCGGCCGAGGGCGCTCGGCCGGTAGTCCAGCTCGGCGGCCGCGGCCAGCACCCGCTCGCGGGTCGCCGCGCTGACCGAGCCGCCGGAGAACACCCGGGACACCGTGGCGATGCCGACGCCCGCCGCGGCCGCCACGTCCTTGATCGTCGCCGATCGCCCGTCCCCCACCGGCCGCCTCGCCTCCCCATATCCGCAGATCTGCGATCTTATCCTGATCAACTCTCCCATGGAAACGATTCCATGTTGTTTACTCCAGCCATTGAGAGAAAGCCCTGCTGAGCAGGGGTGGATGGGAAACGTTTCCAAAGGGGGCGGGATGGCCGAGATCAAGCTGGACCAGGTGGACAAGGTCTACTCGGGCGGCGTCAAGGCGGTGGACGGCCTGGACCTGACGATCCAGGACGGCGAGTTCATGGTGCTGGTCGGCCCGTCCGGCTGCGGCAAGTCGACCGCGCTGCGGATGATCGCCGGCCTGGAGGAGATCAGCGGCGGCAAGATCTCCATCGGCGGCCAGGTCGTCAACGACCTGGCGCCCAAGGACCGCGACATCGCGATGGTGTTCCAGAACTACGCGCTCTACCCGCACATGACCGTCGAGCAGAACCTGGCGTTCGGCCTGAAGCTGCGCGGCACGCCGAAGTCGGAGATCAAGCAGAAGGTGCACGAGGCCGCGAAGATGCTCGGCCTCGAGCAGTTCCTGTCCCGCAAGCCCGCCGCCCTGTCCGGCGGCCAGCGCCAGCGCGTCGCGATGGGCCGCGCGATCGTCCGCGAGCCGCAGGCGTTCCTGATGGACGAGCCGCTGTCCAACCTCGACGCCAAGCTCCGCGTGTCCATGCGGGCCTCGCTCAGCCAGCTGCACGAGCGGCTCGGCGTCACCACCGTGTACGTCACCCACGACCAGATCGAGGCGATGACCCTCGGCTCGCGGGTGTGCGTGCTGCGCGAGGGCAAGCTGCAGCAGGTCGACACCCCGCAGCGGCTGTTCGACAACCCGGTCAACATGTTCGTCGCCGGGTTCATCGGCTCGCCCGCGATGAACTTCGTCACCGCCCGGCTCGACCGGGGCGACGGCGGCGCGCAGGTCTCCTTCGCCGGGTTCTCGCTGCCGGTGCCGGACGCGCTCCTCAACGACCGTCCCGCGCTGCGCGACTACATCGGCAAGGAGGTGATCCTCGGCGTCCGCCCGTCCGACTTCGAGGACGCCGCGCACGCCAACCCCGACTGGGCGCCGATGTCGGTGAAGAGCAGCGTCACCGAGGAGCTCGGCAGCGAGATCAACGTCATCTTCACCATCGACGCCCCGCCGGTCGAGCACAAGGACACCGCCGACCTCGCCGAGGACGCCGCCGAGGGCGATGCCGACATGGCGATCCCGCTGGTGGACAACAAGGCGCTGTGGACCGCCCGCGTCAACTCCCGCTCGCACGTGCGGCCCGGGCAGGACATCGACCTGGCCGTGGACACCAAGCGGCTGCACTTCTTCGACCCGGCCAGCGGCCTCGCGATCGGCCACCCGGGCGCCGCGGCCGCCGCCGCGCCGGACCTGAAGAAGGCCGTCGACTGATCCCGGCGGCCCCGGCCGGAGGCCGGAGCCGCCCCCGGTGACGCGAAGGCCCGTGCGGGGCGATCCCCCGCACGGGCCTTTCCCGTCTTCGCGCCATGCCCGGCGCGCGCACCGGTACGCCCAGCGCGCCGCACGGGCGCGTCCGCTACTTGACCGAACCGGCGAGGACGCCCTGGACGAAGTAGCGCTGGAAGGCGAAGAACACGACCAGCGGCACCAGCAGCGACAGGAACGCGCCGGGCGCGAGGATGTCGATGTTGCCGGTGAACTGCCGCATCTGCGACTGCAGCCACTTGGTCATCGGCTGCGCCCCGGTGTTGGCGAACACCAGCGCGACCAGCAGGTCGTTCCACACCCACAGGAACTGGAAGATGCCGAGCGAGGCGATCGCCGGGCCGCCCAGCGGGAAGATCACCCGCCGGAAGATCGTCCACTCCGAGCCGCCGTCCATCCGGGCCGCCTCCAGCAGGTCCCGGGGGATCGCGGCGAAGAAGTTGCGCAGCAGGAAGATCGCGAACGGCAGGCCGAACGCGACGTGGAACAGCACCACGCCGGTGATCGAGCCGTACATCTTGAACCCGCCGACGTCGATGTTCCCGTAGAGCTTCGCGACCGGCAGCAGCGCGACCTGCACCGGCACCACCAGCAGCGCGACGACGATCAGGAACAGCCAGTCGCGGCCGGGGAACTCCAGCCACGCGAACGCGTACGCCGCGAGCGAGGCGATCGCGACGACCAGCACCGTCGCGGGCACCGTGATGAGCACGGTGTTCCAGAACGAGTCGACGAAGTCGGGCTTGTCCAGCAGCGAGCTGTAGGCGCTGGTCGTGATCTGGGACGGGTGGGAGAAGATCTTCCACCAGCCGCCGGCGTTGTTGTCCTCGGTGGAGCGCAGCGACTCCACGAACAGGCCGAACGTCGGCACCAGCCAGAACAGCGCGACCAGCACCAGCAGCACCTGCACGACGGTGCCGCCGGCCCGGCCCACCAGGCGCGACGCCACGCTCCGGCGCGGCGCGCCCGCCGCCCCGTTCGCGGCGGCCGCCGCGGTGGTGCCCTTCGCCTCGCGGTCCTTCTCCGGCGCGGCGCCCGCACCGGTGCCGGTGCCGTCGTCCGGCGCGCCGTCCGGGGTGACGTCAGTGCCGTCCGCGGTGCTCATTTCCGCTCCTGCCGCAGTCGCCGGATGTTGAACAGCATGGCGGGCAGCACCAGCAGGAACAGCAGCACCGCGATCGCGCTGCCGGAGCCGGGGTCGTTGCCGCCGCCGAACGACTTGGTCCACATCTGCAGCGCCAGCACGTTGGCGTTCGGATCGCCGCCGCCGATGATGAACACCAGGTCGAACACCTTCAGCACGTTGATGACGAGCGTGACCAGCACGACGACCAGCACCGGGGCGAGCAGCGGGATCGTCACCCGCCGGAACACCTGCCACTCGGTCGCGCCGTCCACCCGGGCCGCCTCCAGCGCGTCGCGCGGGATCGCGGCCAGGCCCGCGGCGATCAGCACCATCGCGAACCCGGACCACACCCACAGGTACGACCCGATGATCGCCGGCGTGATCAGCGTGCTGCCGAGCCATTCGGCGCCGCCGTAGGAGGCGGTGAAGTTGCTCTTCGGCAGCCGCAGCGTGACCGGGCCCGACGGCACCTTCTTCAAGGTGAACGCGCCGTCCTTGCCGGTGGTCGCCGTGGCGACGACCTTCCCGCCGCGCACCGCCTCCACCTTGACGCCGGGCAGCCCGGACTCGCCGGCGTTCGGCTTGTTCAGCTCGCCGCCGCCGCCCTTGGTGAAGTCGAACCAGACGGTCCCGGTCACCTGCCCGGCCTTCGCCGCCGGCGGCTGCGCGGCCGGCTTCGCGTCCTTCGGCAGGTACTCGGGCTTGACCTTCACGAGGGGCAGCAGCGCGGTCTGCCCTGCCGACACCGGGCTGGACCCGACCACCGCGCCGCCCTGCATGTGGACGAGCTGGTCGCCGCCGGTGCGCGGGCCCGCGCCCGGATAGGCGGTGCCCGACTTGAAGGTGTCGTGGATCGCGACCAGTGCCGCGTTCGCCACGCCCTGGTCGGGGTCCTGCTGGTACACCAGCCGGAAGATGACGCCGGAGGCGAGGAACGAGATCGCCATCGGCATGAAGACGACGAGCTTGAACGCCGTCGCCCACCGGATCCGCTCGGTGAGGACGGCGAAGAACAGCCCGATGATCGTGACGAGCGTGGGCGCGACCACCACCCACACCACGGTGTTGCGCACCGCGACGAGGTCGTCGTGCCCCTGGAACACCCCGGTGTAGTTGTCGAAGCCGACGAACGAGCCGCCCGAGGCGTCGAAGAAGCTGCGGATCACCGAGTACACGATCGGGTACACGACCAGGAAGCCGAGCAGCAGCAGCGCGGGCAGCAGGAACATCAGCGCCAGCCACGACGGCGGCGTCAGCCGCTCGCGCGCGCCGCGCCCGCGGCCCGGTGCGGCAGGGCCGGTGACGGCGGCGGCGCCGCCGGCCGTCGCGGCCGGCGGCACCCCCTCATTCGTAGGCTTCATCCGGGGTCGTCCGCTCCCCTACTTGAACGCCTTGGCGGCCGCGGCCTCCAGCTTGGCCTGCGTCCCCTTGACGTCGGTCGGCTTGCTCACGAACTGGCGCAGCGCCTCCCACTCGCCGGCGCCCGGCGTCGCGCCGAACGCGGCGGGCGCGAGGTCGGACATGTCGTAGCGGGCGGCGTCGCCGGCCTGCTGCATCTGCTGGATCAGCTGCTTGGCGATCGGGTCGGAGTAGGCGTCCGGCGGGACGGACTTGTTCGGCGTCAGGTAGCCGCCGAGCCCGGCCCAGACCTTGCCGGCGTCCGGGGAGGCGAGGAACTTCATCAGCGCCTGCGCGCCCTTGCCGTCCTTCATCGCGACCGCGACGTCACCGCCGATGACCGCCGGGGCGGTGTCGCCGGCCTTCGGGAAGGCGAACACCTTCGCGTCGGTGCCGACCTTGGCCTTGGTGGTGCCGATGTTGGCCGCGGCGAAGTCGCCGCCGTAGGCCATCGCGGCCTTGTTCTGGCCGAAGACCTGCGTGATCGACTCGTCGAACTTGGTCTTGGTCGCAGTGGCGACGCCGCCGTTGAGGAACTGCGGCTTGCCCCAGATCTCGGCGAGCGTCTGCAGCGCCTTGGCGACCGTCGGGTCCGTCCACTTGATCTCGTGCTTGGCCAGCTTGTCGTAGTTGTCCGGGCCGGCCTGCGAGAGGTAGACGTTCTCGAACCAGTCGGTCAGCGTCCAGGAGTCCTGGGGGCCGGCGGCCAGCGTGAACGGGGTGGTGCCCGAGTCCTGCAGCGTGCCGGCGTCCTTCACCAGGTCGGCCCAGGCCGCCGGGGGCTGGACGCCCGCGTCGGAGAACGCCTGCGGCCGGTACCAGATGATCGACTTGTAGGCCGCCTTGGCGATCACGCCGTAGGTCTTGCCCTGGTAGGAGCCGAGGTCCTTCCAGTACGGCGAGAAGTTCTGCGACACCTCCGACACCACGTCGTCGGCCAGCGGCTTCAGCTGGCCCTTGGCGGCGTACTGCTGCATCAGGCCCGGCTGCGGCAGGATCGCCACGTCCGGCGGGTTGTGCGCGGCCAGCTTCGGCCCGAGGTAGGCGTCGGTGTTCTCACCGGTCGAGGCGTACTGGACGGTCGCGCCCGTCTGCTTCTCGAACGCCTGCAGGACCTTGCGGAAGTTGGTCTCCTCCGTCCCGGTCCACTTGGCGGCCACCGAGACGGTGACGCCCTTCAGCTCCGTCCCCCCGGAGGTCTTCGAGCCGCCGCCCTTGTCGTCGTCGCCACCGCCGCACGCGGCCGCGGCCGACAGCAGCAGCCCCGCCGCGACGGCGGCGCCCACCGTCCGGTGGCCCATCCCTCTGCTGACCCTCATCCCTCATCCTTCCTGAGCGAACCGGCCGCGTCCGATCCCCAGATCGACGCGCCGGACTCGATATCGAAGAAGTGCAGGCGACCGGTGTCGACGCGGATCGTCACCGGGTCGCCGACCTTCACGCGGGTGCGGGGGCTGAACCGCGCGACCAGGTCCGTGCGGGGCCGCTCCATGTGCCCCAGCACGTCGGTCCCCGCGTCCCGGGCGAGCTCCTTGGTGTCCTCGGTGACGACCTGGGCGGCCTCGACCGCGAAATGGACCAGCACGTCCGAGCCCATCGCCTCCACGAGGTCGGCGGTGGAGGTCAGCCCGGACCCCTCGGGCGTCTCCACGAGCTCGGAGTCCTCCATGTCCTCGGGACGGATCCCGACGACGACGTCGCGCCCGAGGTAGGACGCGAGGCCGGGGCGCTCGTGCAGCACCGCGGCCGGCAGCGTCAGGGTCTGGCCGCCGATCTCCAGGCGCGGGTTCGCCGCGTCCCCGGACAGCGCGCCGTGCAGCAGGTTCATGGCGGGTGAGCCGATGAAGCCGGCGACGAACAGGTTCGCCGGCCGGTCGTAGAGCTCCTGCGGCGGTGCCACCTGCTGGAGCTCGCCCTTCTTCATCACCGCGACCCGGTCGCCGAGCGTCATCGCCTCGGTCTGGTCGTGCGTGACGTAGATCGTGGTGACGCCGAGGTCGCGCTGGATGCGGGCGATCTCCGCGCGCATCTGGACGCGCAGCTTGGCGTCGAGGTTGGACAGCGGCTCGTCCATCAGGAACGCCTGCGGCTCGCGGACGATCGCGCGGCCCATCGCCACCCGCTGCCGCTGGCCGCCCGACAGGTTGCGCGGCTTGCGGTCCAGGTGGTCGGTCAGGCCGAGGATCTCCGCGGCGCGGTCGACCTTCTCGCGGATCTCGGCCTTGGGCAGCTTGCGCAGCGACAGCCCGAACCCGATGTTGTCCCGCACCGACAGGTGCGGGTAGAGCGCGTAGCTCTGGAAGACCATGGCGACGTCGCGGTCGCGGGCGGGGACCCGGTTGACGACGCGGCCGCCGATCGTGACGGTGCCCTCGGAGATGTCCTCCAGCCCGGCGACCATCCGCAGGGCGGTGGTCTTGCCGCAGCCGGACGGTCCGACCAGCACCAGGAACTCCCCGTCGGCGATGCTGAGGTTCAGGTCGGTCACGGCCCGCGTCCCGTCGGGATAGACCTTCCCGACGCTGGTCAGGTCGACCTCTGCCACGGCGTCTCCTCTGCTCGACAAGCGCTACCCCGGCGTAACTCGAAACAAGGTGGTACATGGCGGGACGGCCGGACCGCAATACGCGCGGCACCGGCTGGCGCATTTAGTACAGAGATCGTTACCGGCCTGTTTCCGGGTCATTTTCCGCCGACCGAAAACAAGCAGAAGGCGCGGACGAAAACGTCCGCGCCTTCGCGCCCTCACCCCCCGGAGGCCCCGGGAGGCCGGAGGATCAGCCGACGACCACCAGGCCCCGCTCCGTCACGTTCATCGGCTCGTGGCCGTCCTCGGTGCACACGACGATGTCCTCGATGCGCGCGCCGTGCGGGCCCGGGTAGATGCCCGGCTCGATCGAGAACGCCATTCCCGGCTCCAGCGGCTCGCGGTTGCCCGCCACGATGTACGGGTCCTCGTGCGACTCCAGGCCGATGCCATGCCCGGTGCGGTGGAAGAAGTGCTCGCCGTGCCCCGCCGCCGCGATGACGTCGCGGGCCGCCGCGTCCACCGCCTCCGGTGTCACGCCCGGCCGGACCGCCTCGCGGGACAGCCGCTGCGCCTCCTCCAGCACCGCGAAGTAGGCGGCGTAGTCGGCGGGCGGCTCGCCCACGCAGTAGTTGCGGGTGGAGTCCGAGCAGTAGCCGCTCGGCATCGTCCCGCCGATGTCGACCACCACCGGCTCGCCCGCGCGGATCACCCGGTCCGACAGCTCCGCGTGCGGGTTCGCGCCGTTCGGGCCCGACCCGACGATGACGAAGTCGACGGCCTCGTGGCCCTCCGCGATGATCGCGTCGGCGATGTCCCGGCCGACCTCCCGCTCCGTCCGGCCGGCCCGCAGGAACTCCGGCACGCGCCGGTGCACCCGGTCGATCGCCGCGCCGGCCTCGCGCAGCGCGGCGACCTCGGCCGCGCTCTTGCGCATCCGCAGCTCCCGCAGCACGCCGCCCGCCGCGACCTGCTCGGCGCCCGGCATCGCGGCGCGGAACCGCAGCGCCATTACCGCCCACATCCGGTCGGCCACGCCCACCGACGCCAGGCCGCCCGGCAGGCGGCGGGCGACCAGCGCGTACGGGTCGTCGGTCTCGTCCCACGGGACCAGTTCCACGCCGAGCGAGCCGGCGGGCGACTCCTGCGCCGCCGGCAGCTCCAGCCGCGGCACGACCAGGAACGCCTCGCCGTCCGCCGGCACCACCAGGCAGGTGAGCCGCTCGAGCTGCTTGGCGTCGTAGCCCGTGACGTAGCGCAGGTCCGGGCCGGGCGTCAGCAGGACCGCGCCGAGGCCCGCCTTCGCGGTCGCCTCGCGCACCCGCCCCAGCCGCTCGCGCGGATACAACTCCGTTGTCACATCCGTCTCCATACCGGTCGCGGTGCCGGGCCGCCCCGCCGCCGGGCGTGGGCCGCGCCGCGGATCACCGCTTCCTCCTCCCCTGTGACCTGCTCCTGTTACATTCTGTCCGTGCTCCGACACAGTTCGCACCGCCTCGGATACCGCACCAGGATCCCAACAACGCCGCCGGGCCGCCGCCCCGGCCCGCCCGCGCCGCCGCGCCGCGGCTGAGCCGATGCGGCGCACCCGAGACACCGCCGGACGCGAGGATACGGCGGCGGCCCGCGTTCCCACCCTCGCCGAGCGGCCCGCCGTCGAGCCGCCCACCGCCGGGCAGGCCACCGTCGAGCAGGCGAAGGGCGTGCTGGCGGAGCGGTTCGGCTGCGACGTGGAGACCGCCTACGACCGGCTGCTGGAACTCGCCGCCGGGGCCGGCGTGGAACCCGAGACGGCCGCCGCGCTGCTGCTCGGCGCCGCCCCGAACGCAGCGGCCCAGGCCCGCCTCCCGGCCGCGCCGGCGTCCGGCCGGGCTCCGGACCGCGGCGACGTGCCGCTTCCGCGCGCCGCTTCCGCCGGCGACCCCGCCGGCCCGGAGGACGACGCCGATCCCGCCGCGCGGCTCGCGCTCGTCGAGCGGCTCGGCGGCCTCGGCTGGGGCCGCTGGGACCTGGCCACCGGCGGGGCCCGCTGGTCCGCCGGGCTGTACGAGCTGTTCGGGCGGGACCCCGCCGCCGGGCCGGTGCCCCTGGACCGGCTCGCCGAGCACGTCGTCCCCGCCGACCGGCGGCACGCCGAGCACTTCACGCGCGCCCTGCTCGGCCGCCGCGAGCCCGCCGAGGCGGAGTTCCGCGTCCGCGCCGGGGGCGCCGTCCGGCACCTGCGCGCGATGGCCGAGCCGGTCCTGGACGCCCGCGGCGAACCCGTCGCGCTGCGCGCCGTCTTCCAGGACGCCTCGCGCGGCCGCTGCGACGAGCTGCTGGCGGCCACCCGGCTCCAGCTGGTGCGGCAGCGCCGCCGCGTCGCCGAGGAGCGGCGCACCGCCGTGGAACTGCAGCGCGCGCTGCTGCCCCTCCCCCGCGGCCCGCGCGACCTGCCGGGGCTGCGCGCCGCCGTCCGCTACCTGCCCGCCTGCGGCGCGACGCGGGTCGGCGGCGACTGGTACGAGGCGACCCCGCTGTCCGGCGGCGAGGTCTTCCTCGCGATCGGGGACGTGGCCGGGCACGGGCCGCCCGCCGCGGCCGGGATGGCGCGCGTCCGCAACGCGCTCAGCGGCCTGGCCTGCACCGGCGCGCCGCCCGACCGGCTGCTGGCGGCGCTGAACCGGATGCTGCTGAACCGGACGCCGCTCGACGAGCCCGCGCGCGGGCGGGACCGGCCGCTGACCGCGAGCGCCGTCGCCGCCCGCTACGAGCCCGGGTCCCGCGTCCTGACCTGGGCGCGGGCCGGGCACCCGCCGCCGCTACTGGTCCGCGACGGCGCCGCCGCGCTGCTGGAGGCCCCCGAGGGCGTGCTGCTCGGCGCGCACGAGGCGCCGGACCTGGAGGCGGTCATCACCCGGCTGCACCGCGGCGACCTGCTGCTCTTCTACACCGACGGGCTCGTCGAGCGCCGCGACCGCGACCTCGCCGACGGGTTCCGGATGCTGCTCGCCGCAGCGGCGGAGCGTCCGGGCGCCGGGCCCGACGCCGTCATCGACCACGTGCTGCGCTCGCTCGGCGCCGCCAATCCCGACGACGACACGTGCGTGCTCGCCGTGCGGGTCGCCTGAACCGAGCCGACCGGCCCGCACGTCCGGGCGGCGCGTCCGGGCGGCCTGCCGTGGCGCCGCCGGGATGTCGGGGGCGCGTGGGAGCATGAGGCCATGAGCGGGCTGATGCTGCTGGACACGCCGTCGTTGTACTTCCGCGCCTTCTACGGGGTGCCCGAGTCGGTGACGGCGCCGGACGGCATGCCGGTGAACGCCGTCCGCGGGCTGATCGACATGATCGCCCGGCTCGTCCAGGACCGCTCCCCCGACCGCCTCGTCTGCTGCATGGACGCCGACTGGCGGCCGGCGTTCCGGGTCGAGGCGCTGCCGTCCTACAAGGCGCACCGGGTCGCCGAGGACGGCGGCGACCAGACGCCCGACGCGCTGGAGGCGCAGCTGCCCGTCATCGACGCGGTGCTGGACGCGTTCGGGCTGGCCCGCATCGGCGTCCCCGGCTACGAGGCCGACGACGTCATCGGCACCCTCGCCGTGCGGGGCGCGGCGGACGGCCCGGTCGACATCGTCACCGGCGACCGGGACCTGTTCCAGCTCGTCGACGACGCCGGCCCGGTGTCGGTGCTGTACACCGCGCGCGGCATCAGGAACCTGCAGGTCATGGGCGAGGCGGAGGTCGCGGCCAAGTACGGCATCCCCGGCCGCGGGTACGGCGACTACGCGACGCTGCGCGGCGACCCGAGCGACGGGCTGCCGGGCGTGCCGGGCGTCGGCGACAAGACCGCCGCCGCGCTGATCACCCGGTTCGGGTCGGTCGACGGCATCCTGGCGGCGCTGGACGCGGGGATCACCGACGGGTTCCCGGCGGGCGCCCGCAAGCGGATGGAGGCGGCGCGGGAGTACCTGGCGTCCGCCGAGACCGTGGTCCGGGTCGTCACCGACATCGACGCGCCGGAGCTGGCGAAGCTGGACGACCGGCTGCCCTCCGAACCGCGGGACGCCGAGGCCCTGGTGGAGCTCGCCGACTCCTGGAACCTTTCCAGTCCCGTGAACCGCCTGCTGAACGCCCTTTCCCGCTAGCCCGCCGGTCCCGCCGCGCCGCGGGACGCGCACGGATTCTCGCGGCGTGGGAATTCCCGGCTGCAATTTTCCGCGAAAGTGTCAGATGACGCAGACGCGGTGCGCCCGCGCGCGCAGCATGTGGATCAATGAGGGGTTCTCCTAGGGACATGCGGAGAGCACGCACGCCGCCGCGGGACGGGCGATGACGGCCGTCGACCGGGCACCGGGTCCGGCCGCGGCGGCCGCACGAGCGGACCGGTATCCGCGGCACTGGGCCTCACCGCCCCACTCCCCCCATCTGCCGCGGGTACCGGTTCACCAGGCGGCGCGCACCGGCGCGCGCCCGTCCGTCCCGACCCGTGAGCCCCGCGGGGCTCGGAAAGCCGGCACCCCGTGAACACCAGGACACCGCCCCTCGGCGGCCTCGCCGCCCCCGCCGCGCCCGGCGGCGACGGCTTCTGGACCGAGCTCGACCACGGCCAGCGCGCCGCGCTGGCGGCGGCGGCCCGGCAGCGCAACTACCCGGCGCGGGCGCCCCTGTGCTACCAGGGCGAGGACTCCGACCACATCATCGTCATCCGGTCGGGCTGGGCGAAGGTGACGTCCACGACGCCGGACGGCCACGAGGTGGTGCTGGCCGTGCGCGGCCCCGGCGACCTGGTCTGCGAGAGCGCGGTGCTCGGCAGCCGGCACCGGTCGGCGACCGTCACCGCGCTCACCCCGGTCCGCGGGCTGGTCGTCCCGGCCGGCCGCTTCACCGCGTTCCTGGACGCCCATCCGGGCGTCTGGCGGCTGGTGAGCGGCACGTTCGTGCGGCGGCTGGACGACGCGGACCGGCGGGTGCGGGCGAACGTGTCGGCGCAGGGCGCGCGGCGGCTGGCGATGCTGCTGGCGCATCTCGCCGAGCTGTCGGCGGCGTACGCGCCGCCGTCCGCGGACGGTTCGGTGGACATCGGCCCGCCGCTGTCGCAGGAGGAGCTGGGCAGCTGGATGGACGCTTCGCGCGAGACCGTCGCCCGCGCGCTCGCGGTGCTGCGCCGCGCGGGCCTGGTACGGACGGGGCGCCGGCGGATCACCGTGGTGGAGCCGGGCGCGCTCCGCGCGTTCGCGCACGACCCCGCCGACTGACCGGCCCGATGCCTTTACGTTGTAGATCACGAACGCGCGGGCGGTGGCGGTGAACACGGCGGCGCCTGTGCGGACCTGCGCTGTCGCGGAGTTGTGCTGGTGCGGCCTCCGGCGGTGCGGGGCCGAGCGCGGTCAGCGCCGGCGGCGGCGCGTGTAGTGGCGCCAGTCCCGGCCGGCGCCGACGCCCGCGAAGTGCAGCGACAGGAGCAGCAGCCCGAGGACGGTCAGCGTCCCGTTGTTGATGGCGTCCGACGACACGTCGGCGAGGTCGGCGAGCAGGGCGAGGGCGAAGACGATCGCGGCGACGATCGCGAGCATGGTGTCCTCCGTCGGGGGGTTCGGGACGCGCCGGGCGCCCCGCGGGTACCGTCCCGATCACCGTTCGCGGGCCCGCGAAAACGGCGCCCCGGTTTCGGACGCCCGAATCAGCCGCCGATGCCTTGTCCCGAGCTCTGCCCCGAACACTGCCCTATCCGGTGCCCTGGTCCGAGCCGAGGTCGTCCGCGATGCCGGGGTAGACCCGCATCGCGTTGCCGCCGAGGACGAGCGAGACGGTCTCCTCGTCCAGGCCGAGGCCGGCGACGGCACGGGCGTTGCGGGCGATGCCCGGGACGCCCGGCCAGTCCGTCCCGAACACGAACTTGCGGGCCAGCCGCTTCAGGTCGTGCCGGGCGTAGTACTCGGGGAGGCGGCGCGGCGGCAGCCCCGACAGCTCGATCCACACCCCCTCGCGGGACAGCGCGAGGAACGCCGCCGCGTCGTACCACCAGCCGCGCCCGCCGTGCGCCAGCACGAACGTCAGCCCGGGGAACAGCCGGAGGACGTCGTCGATCGGCGTCGGGTCGGCGTACCGGTTGGCCGAGCCGGGGAAGGAGCTGGTGCCGCAGTGCACGACGACCGGCACGCCCGCGTCCCGGCACAGCGCGTAGGCCGGGTACAGCTCGGGGTCGGCGACGGAGAACCCGCCGTGCACCGGGTGCAGCTTGAGCGCGACGGCGCCGAACCCGAGCTGGCGCTCTAGCTCGGCGTCGATCGGGTAGTGCAGGTGCGGGTTGACGTTGGCGACCGGCTTGAAGCGGCGCGGGTTGTGCTTGACGAGCGGCACCAGGTCCTCGATGGGCTGGTAGCCGGTGGTCTTGGGGCTGTACTCGCACAGCAGCAGCGCGACGTCCACGCCCTCGGACGCGAAGTAGGCGTCGACGCGGTCGGGGACGAGGGTGCCGGAGTCGTCGTAGAGGTCCTGCCAAGGGTGCGCGGAGCCGAACTCCTCGGCCCACTGCCGCCAGGCCGGGGGCAGGGTCGGCAGCCGCGCGGTGTGGACGTGGGCGTCGATGAGGGGACGTCCGTCGAGCATGTGCGCCTCCCCGCGTCAGTCCTCGATCAGCTCGAGCTCGGCGGCATAGCGGCGCCCGTTGGCGACGTACATCGCGACCGCCTCGGCGTGCCACTTCTCGTCGATGCCGCCGGGCCGGGGCTTGGCGGGGACGCCGAGGGCGGTGTGCCCGGACGGGACGACGGCGCCCTCGGTGACGACGGCCCCCGCGCCCACGACGGCGCCGGTCTCCACGCGGGCGCGGTTGAGCACGACGGAGCCGGACCCGACGAGGCAGCGGTCCTCCACGACGCAGCCTTCGAGGTGGGCGTTGTGGCCGACGACGCAGTCGGCGCCGATGACGGTCGGCCACGCCTCGGTGGTGTGCACGACGGTGCCGTCCTGGACGGACGTGCGGGCGCCGACGGTGATCGCGCCGTAGTCGCCGCGCAGCACGGCGCCCGGCCAGACGGTGGCGCCCTCGGCGAGGGTCACGGACCCGATGACGGTCGCGCCCGGATGGACGTACGCGGTCGGATGGATGTCGGGGACCTGGTCTCCCAGCGCGTAGACGGCCATGCGGCGGAGCCTACCGGCCGCCCCCGGCCGCGCCGCCGCCGAGGGCGCCCAAGATCGTCGAAACCAGCGTCTCCGCGGCCTCCGCGGCGTCCAGCCGCCCTTCGTCCACCTCCTGCGCGGCCGCGTGCATCAGCGTGTAGACGGCGGTGACCTGCCAGCCGGGCGGCGCGGCGGCCGTGAAGACGCCCTCGTCGCGGCCGCGCCGCAGCAGCCGCTCAAGGCGGGCGAGGACGGGGGCGTGCCGGTCGCGGACCCGCGCGGGTCCGAGCACCCGCAGCGCGACCGTCAGCACGGTGCGCTGCCGGTCCAGGACGCGCCAGGACGAGCGGACGAGGCGCGCAAGGGCCTCGTCCGCGCGCCCGGCGTCGACGTCGACGGCGCCGAGGACGGCGTCGGCGTCGGCCAGCGACCGGTCGAACAGGGTGTCCACGAGCGCCTCGCGGGACGGGAAGTGCCCGTAGAGGGTGACCCGCCCGACCCCCGCGGCCTTGGCGATCTCGGTCATGCTGGCCGAGGGGTCGCGGCCGAGGCGGGCGAGGGCGGCGTCGAGGATGGCCTCGATGTTGCGCTCGGCGTCGGCGCGGCGGCGCGTGGTCGCGGGGGTCATGGGATCAGCGTACGGGGCGTCAGTGCGCGAACACCGGGCCGTCGCCGAGGTCGGGGCGGCCCGGCGGCACGAGGACGAGGGCGAGCAGCGCGACGACGGCGGCCGCCACCCCGAAGGTCGTGAACGCGGTGTGGAAGCCGCCGGCGGTGCGCCCGCCTATGCTCGCGCCCGCGATGGCGGTCGCCAGCGCGATGCCGAGGGCCCCGCCGATCTCGTGGCCGGTGTTGACGACGCCGGACGCGAGCCCGGCCTCCTCGTGCCCGATCCCGCTCATCGCGGTCATGGTGGCGCTGACGAAGCCGGCGCCCGCGCCGACGGCCAGCAGCACGAATCCGGGGAGGACGTCGGGCAGGAGGTGGCCCGCCGCGGGCGCGCGCGCCAGCAGGAGCACCCCGGCCGCCGCGACGAGGAAGCCGGCGGCCGCGACGGGCCGGGTGCCGGTCCGGCCCGCCAGGTGCGAGGCGAGGTGGGCGCCGGCGATGGTCGCGACGGCGGCCGGGAGGAACGCCAGGCCGGTCTTCACCGCGGAGAACCCCAGCAGGTTCTGCAGGTACTGCGAGCAGAGGAAGAACCCCGACAGCAGCAGCGCGGACGCGGCCACCATGAGCACGTTGCCGGACGCGATCGTCCGGCGCCGCAGCAGGGCGGGCGGGACGAGCGGCGTGCGGACGGCCCGCTCGATCAGCAGGAAGGCGGCGGCGAGCACGGCGGCGGCGCCGATCGGGGTCAGCGCCCGGGCGGCGCCCCATCCGTGCTCCCCCGCCTGGACCAGGCCGTAGATGAGGGCGGCGGCGGCGAGCGTGGCGGTGACGGCGCCGCCTGGGTCCAGCGGGCGGCGCACCGGCGGGATGTGCGCCACGGCCGACGGCAGCAGCGCCAGCACCGCCAGCCCGACCGGGACGTTGACGAAGAACACCCACTTCCAGCCGGGGCCGCTGGTGAGCAGGCCGCCGGCCAGCACGCCCACGGCGGCGCCGGTGCCGCCGATGCCCGCCCACACGCCGAGGGCGCGGTTGCGCTCGGGGCCGTGGAAGGTGGTGGTGACGATCGAGAGGGCGGCCGGGGACAGCAGCGCGGCGCCGACGCCCTGGGCCGCGCGCCCGGCGATGAGCATCCCGCCGGTGGCGGCGAGGCCGGAGGCCAGGGACGCGGCGGTGAACAGCGCGAGGCCGAGCAGGAAGGCGCGCCTGCGGCCGATCGTGTCGGCGAGCCGGCCGCCGAGCAGCAGCAGGCCGCCGAAGCACAGCGAGTACGCGGTGACGACCCAGGTCTGGCCGCCGCGGCCGAGGTGCAGGTCGGCGGCGACGGACGGCAGGGCGACGTTCACCACGGTGATGTCGATGATCAGCATGGACTGGGCGACGCACAGCAGGACGAGGGCCCGCCACCGGTGGGGGCGGGGGGCCGGCGCGTCCGGGTGCGCGTGCGGCGGCGCGGTCGCGTGGTCGTGCACGGAGGCTCCTAACTCGAACACCATTGTTCGGGTTAGCGTAGCCCGGAAGGCCGAGAAGTTGAACAGGTTTGTTCGACTTATCTCCCTAGGCGTCCACCGACTCCTGCTCGTCGAGCCAGGACACGATCCCCTCCAGCGCGTCGCGGCAGCTCCCGCAGCCGGTCGCCGCGCGGGTCCGCCGGGAGACCTCGTCGGCGGTGCGGGCGCCGTCCTGCCAGCAGGCGCGGATCTGCCCCTTGCTGACGTTGTTGCAGTTGCAGACCGTCGCCGCGTCCGGCATCCGCACCGGCGAGGCCGCCTCGGGCGCGCCGCCGAGCCCCGGGAACAGCAGGTCGAGGCGCTCGGACGGCAGCGGCGACGCCCGGTCGTAGAGCTGGGTGAGCGTCCCGGCGGCGGACGTCTCGCCGAGCAGGATCGCGCCGATCAGCCGGCCGTCCCTGATCACCGCCTTCTTGTAGGTGCCGCGCGCCATGTCGCTGAACCGGACGACCTCCACGCCGTCGTCGTCGTCGCCGAAGTGCGTCTCCCCCATCGACGCCAGCTCGATGCCCGCCGCCTTCAGCCGGGTGATCTGCCGTGCGCCGGTGAAGCGCGCGGCCGGGTCGGTGCCCGCGAGCAGCCCGGCCAGCACCGTCGCCTGCTCCCAGGCGGGCGCGACCAGCCCGTAGACCTCGTCGCGGTGCTCCGAGCACTCGCCGATCGCGCGGACGGACGGGTCGCTGACCGAGCGCAGCTCGTCGTCCACGACCACCGCCCGGCCGATCGCCAGGCCCGCGTCGCGGGCCAGCGACACCTCGGGCCGGACCCCGCACGACAGGATGACCAGGTCGGTGTCCAGGACCTCCCGCCCGCCGTCCGGCAGCGCCAGCTCGACGCCGGTGACCGCGCGGTCGGCGCCGGTGCCGGCGGTGCGCAGCCCGGCGACGTTCGCCTGGACGCGGGTGCCGATGCCCAGGCGCGCGAGCGTCCGCGCCAGCACCTTGCCCGCGGCGGGGTCGAGCTGGCGCTCCATCAGGTGGCCGGCCAGGTGCAGGACCGTCACGTCCAGCCCCCGGCCCATCAGCCCGCGCGCCGCCTCGATGCCGAGCAGCCCGCCGCCGACCACCACCGCCCGCTTCGCCGACTCGGCCAGCTCGGAGATCCGGCGGCAGTCGTCGAGCGTCCGGAACACCAGCGCGCCGCCGGGCAGCCCGTCCTCCAGGCCCGGCATCGGCGGGACGAACGCGGTGCTGCCGGTCGCCAGCACGAGCGTGCCGTACCGGGTGACGGTGCCGTCGGAGGCGTGCACGGCGCGCGCCTCCCGGTCGACGCGGACGACCTCCACGCCGAGCCGGGCGTCCACGCCGTGCGAGGCGTACCAGGCCGCGTCGACCAGACTGATGTGGTCCGGCCTGGTCTTTCCGGCGAGGACGTTCGACAGCAGCACCCGGTTGTAGGGCCGCTGCGTCTCCGCGCCGAACACCGTGACGGGCACGCCCGGGTCGCGGGAGCGCAGCTCGCTGACGAACCGCGCCCCGGCCATCCCGTTCCCGACGACCACGATCCGTTCGCGGTTCACTTGACCTCCAGCGGCAGGAGCACGGGCTTGATCTGCTCGCGCTCGACCTCGAACTCGATGCTCGGGTCGGGGGTCTGCGGCGCGTTGACGAACGAGACGAACCGGCGGAGCCGGTCGGGATCGGCGAGGGTGTCGCGCCATTCGTCGGAGTAGGCGGCCACGTGCCGCTCCATGGCGGCGTCCAGCTCGGCGCAGATGCCGAGCCGGTCGTCCACGATCACCTCGCGCAGGTACTCGACGCCGCCGTCGAGGGCCTCCAGCCAGCTCGCGGTGCGCTGCAGCCGGTCGGCGGTGCGGATGTAGAACATCAGGAACCGGTCGATGGTGCGGATCAGCTCCTCGTCCGACAGGTCGGAGGCGAACAGGTCGGCGTGCCGGGGCCGCATCCCGCCGTTGCCGGCGAGGTAGAGGTTCCAGCCGTTCTCGGTGGCGATGACGCCGAAGTCCTTGCTCTGCGCCTCCGCGCACTCCCGGGCGCAGCCCGACACCGCCGACTTCAGCTTGTGCGGGGCCCGCAGCCCCCGGTACCGCAGCTCCAGGCGGATCGCCATCGCGACCGAGTCCTGCACGCCGTACCGGCACCAGGTGGAGCCGACGCACGACTTCACCGTCCGCAGCGCCTTGCCGTAGGCGTGCCCGGACTCGAACCCGGCGTCGACGAGCCGCCTCCAGATCTCCGGGAGCTGCTCGACGCGGGCGCCGAACAGGTCGATCCGCTGACCACCGGTGATCTTGGTGTAGAGGCCGAAGTCGCGGGCCACCTCCCCGATCACGATCAGCCTCTCCGGGGTGATCTCGCCGCCGGGGACCCGCGGGACCACCGAGTACGTGCCGTTCTTCTGCAGGTTGGCCAGGAAGTGGTCGTTGGTGTCCTGGAGCGCGGCCTGCTCGCCCTCCAGGATGTGCCCGTTGCCGAGGCTGGCCAGGATGGACGCGACGGCGGGCTTGCAGATGTCGCAGCCCCGCCCGCGGCCGTGCTCCTGGACGAGCTGGGTGAAGCTCGTGACCCGCCCGCCGCGGACGATGTCGAACAGCTCGGCGCGGCTGTAGTCGAAGTGCTCGCAGATCGCCCTGCTGACCTCGATGCCGGCGGCGGTCAGCTCGGCGTCCAGGATCCGCTTCACCAGCGGGACGCAGCTGCCGCAGCTCGTCCCGGCCTTCGTGCAGCCCTTCACCGCGCCGACGTCGGAGAGGGACTCCGCCGCGATCGCGCCGCGGATCGTCTCGGCGGTCACGTTGTTGCAGGAGCAGATGACGGTCGCGCCGGGCAGGTCGCCGCCCGCCGCCTCCGTCCCGCCGAACAGCATCTGCTCGGGGGCGCCGGGCAGGTTCCCGCCGACGTAGGCGCGCAGCGTCCCGTAGGACTCGGCGTCGCCCACCAGGACGCCGCCGAGCAGGGTCTTCGCGTCGTCGCTGACCACGAGCTTCTTGTAGACGCCGGCGACCGGGTCGGTGTAGGTGACGCCGAGCGCGCCCTGGTCGGGGCCCGCGAACGGGTCGCCGAAGCTGGCGACGTCGACGCCCATCAGCTTCAGCTTCGTCGACATGTCGGCGCCCTCGAACGCCGCGGTGCCGCCGGGGTTGAGCAGCCGGTCGGCGACGACCTCCGCCATCGAGAAACACGGCCCGACCAGTCCGTACACCGTCCCGCCGACCAGCGCGCACTCGCCGATCGCCCAGATCGCCGGGTCCTCGGTGCGGCAGGCGGCGTCGACGACGATCCCGCCGCGCTCCCCCACCGGCAGCCCGCAGCCGCGGGCCAGCTCGTCGCGCGGCCGGATGCCCGCGGAGAACACCACGACCTCGGCGTCGATCCGCCGCCCGCCGGCGAGCGCGATGCCCGCGACGGCGCCGTCCGCGCCCGCCTCCAGCCGCTCCATCGGTTCCCCGGCGTGCACGGCCATGCCGAGGGCCTCGATGTGGCGGCGCAGCATCGCGCCGCCGCCCTCGTCGAGCTGGCGCGGCATCAGCCACGGCGCGACCTCGACGACGCCGCTGCGCAGCCCGAGTCCCTGGATCGCGCGGGCCGCCTCCAGGCCGAGCAGGCCGCCGCCGACCACGGCGCCGGTCGCGCGGTCCCGGGCGTAGTCGCGGATGGCGTCCAGGTCGTCGATGGTGCGGTAGACGAACACGCCGGGCAGGTCCCGGCCCTCCACCGGCGGCACGAACGGCGCCGACCCGGTGGCCAGCACCAGCGCGTCGTAGCCGACGGTGCGTCCGGCCGAGGTCGTGACGGTGCGGGCGGCGCGGTCGATCGCGGTGACCCGCTCGCCGGTGACGACGGAGACCTCCGCGCCGTGCGCGGGGTAGGCGAGGTCGGCGCCCTCCAGGTGGGTGGTCAGCGCCACCCGGTCGTAGGCGGTGCGCGGCTCCTCGCCGATGACGGTGACCTTCCACGTCCCGGCGGCGTCGCGCTCGCGCAGGGCCTCCACCAGCCGATGCGAGGCCGGTCCGTGGCCGACCACGACCAGGTGCATGTCCGGTTCGTTGCGGGCTTCCATGGCTTGATCCTCGATAAGCCGTATTTCCCGTATGGGTCCCGAACGTCACCCGCGCGTTAACTGGCACTCACATCGGCAGGCCCGGCGGGGTGGGCGGATCCGGCCCGCCGGACCGGGCCCCGTCGCGGGCACAGGCGCGGGCGGGCGCGGCTGGGCGCCCGCACAAATTTTCGGTTTCCCGACCATATCCATTCATTTCGGCGCCTTCTTGGCGGACGATGTGCGGACCGGGCGCGGCGCCCGGCCATCGGGGCGAGGGAGCAGCGAAGGACGAGGAGGCGGCATTGCGCAACGTCATCGGCATGGCGCTCACAGGGCTGGGCGCGTTCCTCCTGATCACCGCCGTGCTGGTCCGGTTCTACGTCGCTCCCCGGCTGATCGCCGCGCCGACGGACGTCTACCAGGTCACCCGCCTGCGCGCCGACAACGCCACCTACTTCGACGCCACGTCGGCCAAGCAGGTCACCGGCGCGACCGTCGTCGCCACCAACACCGTCCGCGGCGACGTGACGTCGTCGCACGGCGACATCGCCGTCTGGGACTCGGCGACGATGATCCAGGACGTCGGGCGCCGCACGACCATCGAGATCCAGAACCAGCGGGTCGCGTTCGACCGCCGCACGGGCATGCTGAGCGGGTGCTGCGGCGCCTCGGTGAACGGCGACGTGTCGGCGCGCCAGTCGGGGCTCGGGCTGTTCTGGCCCGTGGACGCCACCAAGAAGACCAAGCCGGTCTACGATCCGGCGACGCGCCGGGCCTGGCCCGCCGTCTACGCCGGCGAGGAGCGCGTGCACGGCATCCGCGCCTGGCGGTTCGTCCAGCACATCCCGAACACCAGGCTGCAGGGCCAGGACCTGCCGAACGTCCCCGGCGAGCTGCTCGGGCGCGCCAAGGGCGCCCCCGCCGTCCCGGTCGACCGCTACTACCAGGCCGACGGCACATACTGGGTGGACCCGCGCACCGGCAACCCGATCGACCAGGAGCAGAAGGTGCTGTCCACCCTGCAGCCGAGGAGCGGCCCGGGGCGCCTCGTCGTGGGGCAGATGGACCTGCGGATGACGCCGGAGTCGCAGAAGTCGCTGCAGGACACGTCGGCGGACGGCGCGTCCAAGATCAACCTGCTGCGGATCGCCGTCCCGGTCGGCTCGGCGGCGGTCGGCGCCGTCCTGCTGGCGGCCGGGGCCGTCGTCGGCCGGGCGGGGCGCCGGCGGGCCCCGCGCAGCCGGCAGCCCGGGGAACCCCTCGCCACCACGCGCTGACCTGCCCGTTAAGTCCGTGATGTGGGGGTACATCCCCTAGGACGCCCGGGCCGGCCCGGTCCGCCGCGCCGGCCGCACATCCATGAGGGAAGGGGGACCCGATGGGCGGGCAGAACCATCCGATCCGCGGCGAGCACAAGTACGACCGCCGGATCACCGCGCCGGACCAGCACGAGGAGCGGCCCGGCCAGAGCCTGGTCACCACGGACCACGACGTGATCCGCCAGTGGGCCGACGAGCGCGGCGCCGAGCCGTGCAGCGTGCCCGGCAGCGACTACGGGGGCAGGCCCGGCCGGCTGCTGTTCGACTTCCCCGGCTACGGCGGGGAGAACCTGGAGCACATCTCCTGGGACGACTGGTTCCGCACCTTCGACGAGCGCGAACTCGACTTCATCTACCAGGAGCACAAGAAGAACGGGGCGCAGAGCAACTTCTTCCAGCTGGAGAACCCCGGCCGCTGACCCGCCGCTCCGCCCGCACCGGGCGCGCCCCGGTGCGGGCGCGCCCCGCCGCGTCCGGGACGGGGACGATCGCGAATCGCGAGATTTGTGGATCTTGAGGGCGCGTTCCGGCGTCCGAGTACCCGTGACGACAGAGAAGAAGAGCCGCGCGGCCGTCCTGGTCCTGACGGGCGTCGCGCTCGGCGCGGCCCTCACCGGATGCAAGGTGGGCGACACGGGCACCGCTCCGGGCGGCACCAGGACGAACGCCGGGACCGGCACCGCACCGGCGGGCGGCCGCACCGCCGAAGGAGCGGGCGGCGACGCCGGATCGGGTCCGGGCTCGCTCGCCCGCTGCCACACGCGCGACCTCGCGGCGCGGGTCGGCCGCCTCGACGGGGCCGCCGGATCGCGGTCGACCAAGATCGTCCTGACCAACGCCTCCGGCCGCGCGTGCCGGGTCTACGGATGGCCGGGCGTCGGCATCGCCGTCGCGGACGGGTCGGCGCTGCCGAGCAGCGACCAGCGGGTGGGCGGCCCGCCTCCGCACCTGGTGCTCCAGCCGGACGGGCACGCCTACACCGAGATCGACTGGGCGGCGCCGGGCGCCGCCGACCCGCAGTCCCGGTCGGAGGCCGCGCTGCCGGGCCTGCTGACGGTCATCCCGCCGGACGAGACCCTGGCGCTGCGCGTCCCGTGGTCCTTCGGGCCGGTGGCGGAGCAGGGGAACTTCCGGGTGACCCCGCTCAAGCCGGGCAGCGGACCGGCCTGACCCGCCGGCGCCTCACCCCGGCGCGTCCTCAGGCCGGGGTGAGGACGAGCGCGGCGTCGTGCCCGCCGAACCCGAACGAGTTCGACAGGACCGGCGCCGACGCGGGGATCGCGCGCGCCTCGCCGTGGACCACGTCGATCAGCCCGGTCTCCGCGTCCGGCCCGGCGAAGTTCGCGGTCGGCGGGACGAGCCCGGCGGCGCCGCAGCGCAGCGCGACGATGGCCTCCACCGCGCCGCCCGCGCCCAGGATGTGGCCGGTCACGCCCTTGGTCGCGGTGACGGGCGGGGCGTCGCCGCCGAAGCAGCGGTCGATCGCGAGGGCCTCGGCGCCGTCGTTGCCGCGGGTCCCGGTGGCGTGCGCCGACACGTGCCCGATGTCGCGCGGGGCGAGGCGCGCGTCGGCGAGGGCCGCGGCCATGCAGCGGGCGGCGACCCGGCCGTCCTTGCGCGGCGCGACGATGTGCGCGGCGTCGCTCGCGGCGGCGTACCCGGTGACCTCGCCGTGCACGCGGGCGCCGCGCGCGGCGGCGCGGTCGGCGCGCTCCAGCACGAGGAACGCGGCGGCCTCCCCGACGACGAACCCGTCCCGGTCAGCGTCGAAAGGGCGGCTCGCGGTGTGCGGCGCGTCGTCGCGGCGGGCGAGCGTGCCGATGCGCGCGAACGCCGCCATCACGAACGGCGTCAGGATCGCGTCGACGCCGCCCGCCACGGCGGCGTCGATCCGCCCCGCGCGGATCGCGAGGGCGGCCTCCCCGATCGCGGTGGCGCCGCTCGCGCAGCCCGTCGAGTACGTCGGGCACGGCCCCTCGCACCCGTGCCGGATCGAGATGTTCGCGGCGGTCGCGTTCGGCATGATCATCGGGACGGCGGGGACCGGGACGCGGTGCAGCGTCCCCGCGTGCTCGTGCCCGCCGAGCGCGACCACCGACGCGAGGTTCGCGGCGGCCGTCCCGACGTACACCCCGCGCCGCCCCGGCGCCGGGGCGTCCGGCCCGCGCAGGGCCGCGTCGGCGAGCGCGTCCTCGGCGGCGGCGACGCCGAGGCGCGTCATGCGGTCGAGGCGCCGCAGCTCGGGACGGGTGAAGTAGCGCTCCTCCTCGAACGGCTGCGCGGGGCACCCGTAGGAGACCGCCGCCCCCGCCTCCAGCAGGTCCTGGACGTGGACGGCCTGCGACTTCCCGGAGAAGACGGTGGCGACGACCTCGTCCGGGGTGCCGCCCGCCGGGCTCTTCACGCCGAACCCGGTGACCACCACCCGGGGAGTTCCGTCGGCCCGGCGCGCAGCAGTCATCCGTCACCTCGCGGTCGTCTGGGAAAACGCAAGGATTGGAAGCTAGCCGCCCTCCGCGCGCCGCCACTTGGCCCTCCGGGCACATTTCTCGCGGGTGTTTTTGTCACCGCCATGCGAGAACTCCGGAAACGCCTTCACGGCGGTACGGATCAGGGGACGCTGGTGCTTTTCCGTTTCCGGGGAGCGGGACTTCGGCGCGGTTCCGTCAGCGTTCGCGGCCCGCGGCCGACGTCATGGGCAGCCGCTCGTCGGCGTTCTCGGCCGCCCAGGTGCCGCGGACCCAGGCGTGGGCCGGGTCGTCGCAGATCCGCCAGGCCCGCTCCTCCCCCGGCCCCGCCATCACGTTCAGGTAGTACAGGTCGTAGCCCGGCACCGCCATCGACGGGCCGTGCCATCCGTGCGGGATCAGCACGACGTCGCCGGTGCGGACCTCCTCCAGCACGTCGATCGGGCGCTCCGCGGTGCCGTACACCCGCTGGTAGCCCATGCCCGGACGGCCGTCGGGACCGTCCGCGACCTCGAAGTAGTAGATCTCCTCCAGCACCGACTCGGTCGCCGTCTCCTCGTCGTGCTTGTGCGGGGGGTAGGACGACCAGTTCCCGCCGGGCGTCAGCACCTCGCAGGCGATCAGCCGGTCGGCCTCGAACGCCTCCGGGGTGCAGAAGTTGTTCACCTGGCGGCTCGCCGCCCCGGCGCCGCGCAGCTCGACGGGCACCCCTTCGGCGGGTCCGTAGCGCGGCGGAAGGCGGCGCTCGCAGCGGGCGGACGGCAGCGCGAACCGGCCGCCGTCGCGCGACGACACGACCACCGTGGCGTCGCGCGGCGCGTAGGCGAAGTCGGTGACGCGGGAGAAGACGTCGGCGCGCCCCCGCAGGTCGAACGGCACGGCCTCCTCGCCGGGGACCGTGACGGCGGCGCGGCACGATCCGGCGAGCGGCAGGACGAGGGTCTCGGAGTCCCCCGTCTCGACGGTCACCTCCTCGCCGGGGCCGAGCGTCACGACGCGCAGGCCCGAGTACGTCCACCCGGCGTCCGCCGGCGCGATGTCCACCCCGGTCGTTCCGTCACCCCAGGTCATTCCGTCCTCCTCGCGGGGGTTCACAGCGCCGCCACCGCGGCGTCGACCGCCGCCGCGACGTCGCCGCCCGGCGGGTACAGCAGGCTGCGGCCGATGACCAGGCCGCGGACGGTCGGCAGCTTCAGCGCCTCCCGCCAGCCGGCGAGCGCGGCGTCCGGGTCGGCGGACACCTCGCCGCCGAGCAGCAGCGCGGGCAGCGTCGAGGCCGCCATGACCCGCTCCATCTCCGGCACGACGGGCACCTTGAGCCAGGTGCGCGAGGACGTGGCGCCGAGCCCGGAGGCGATCGCGACCGCGCGGATCATCGCCTCCGCCGTGAGCTCGTTGCGGACGCGCCCGTCCTCGCCCCGCGCCGACATGAACGGCTCGACCATCGCCATCAGGCCGTGCGCGGCCAGGTCGGTCACCGCGCGCCCGCACGCCTCCAGCGTCCGCGCGGTGGCCGGGTCGGCGGGGTCGACGCGCAGCAGCATCTTGCCGCCGTCCAGCCCGGCCGCCGCGATCGCGGGCGCGCTGTAGGCGGTGAACCGGTCGTCGATCTCGAACGACGCGCCGGCGAGGCCGCCCCGGTTCATGGAGCCGACGGCGAGCTTGCCGTCCAGCGCGCCGAGCAGGAGCAGGTCCTCCAGCACGTCGGGGGTGCCGAGCACGCCGTTCACGCCGGGCCGCGCCAGCGCCGTGCACATCCGCTCCAGCAGGTCGCGGCGGTCGGCCATGGCCAGCGGGTCGGATCCGGCGCGCAGCGCGCCGCGCGCCGGATGGTCCGCCGCAATGATCATCATGGGGCCGGACGCGCCGGGCGGGCCGGCCGGCCGCACCCGCCGGGCGGCGGCGCGCGCCACCGCCTCCGGATGCGCCGCCCGGACCTCGGCGAGGGCGGCGTAGCGTTCCGCGAACGTTCCCGCGCTCACGCGGTCACCTCACTTCCAGGGCCCGGCGTCCGCCGGGCGGCGAGCAGCCGCTCGACCTCGTCGGCGGCGGGCATGGCGTCGGCGCAGGCCAGCCGGGACGCGACGATCGCCCCGGCGGCGCCGGCGAACCGCACGATCCGTTCCAGGTCCCAGCCGCTGAGCAGGCCGTGGCAGAGGGCGCCGCCGAACGCGTCCCCCGCGCCGAGCCCGTTGACCACCTCCACCGGCGTCGGCGGGACCTCGACGACGCCGTCCGCGGACGCGGCGAGGACGCCGCGCGGGCCCTGCTTGACGACGGCGACCGACACGCCACGGTCCAGCAGCGCGCGGGCGGCGGCGCGCGGTTCGCGCTCGCCGACGGCGACCTCGCACTCGTCGAGGTTGCCGACCGCGACGGTCGCGTGCCGCAGCGCTTCGCGCACGCGCGCCCGGGCAGCGTCCGGCGACTCCCAGAACATCGGCCGGTAGTCCAGGTCGAGGACGGTGGTGCCGGGGTGCGCCGCGAGCGCGGCGACCGTCGCCTCCCGGCTCGGCTCCTGCGACAGTCCGGTGACCGTCGCCCAGAAGATCCGGGCGGCGGCGATCGCGTCCAAGTCCAGCTCCCCGGCGCGGATCTCCATGTCCGGCGCCTTCGGATACCGGTAGAAGTACAGCGGGAAGTCGTCCGGCGGGAAGATCTCGCAGAACGCCAGGGGCGTCGGCAGGCCGGGCACCTCGGTGACGAACCGGTCGTCCACGCCGTAGCCCTTCAGCGCCGCATGGACGAACCGCCCGAACGGGTCGGCACCGGTGCGGGTGATGACCGCGCTGCGGCGGCCGTAGCGGGCCGCGGCGACCGCCACGTTGGTGGCGCTGCCGCCCAGGTACTTGCCGAACGTCTCGACGTCCTCAAGCGGAACCCCGACCTGCCGCGGGTAGACGTCGACGCTGACGCGGCCCATCGTGATGAGGTCGTGCGGCACCCCGCCCTCCGGCGCGGCCGTCATCGGCGCACCTCCTCGATCGTGACGGTGCGCCGCTCGCGGCGGGAGATCCCGCACGCCTCCGCCACGTAGAGCGCCTCCAGGCTCTCCTCGGGCGGGCACGGGCTGGCCGTGCCGTCCGCCACCATCAGGGCGAACGCCGCCAGCTCGGCCGCGTAGGCGTCGGCGAACCTCTCCAGGAAACCGGTGTGCGCGGGACCGGCCGGGCGGATGCCCGCGGCCGCCGGGGACAGCGGCGTCCCGTCGTCCAGCCCGGCGACGACGCCGCCCTGCGAGCCGAGGACCTCCAGCCGCACGTCGTAGCCGGCCGCGTTGTAGCGGGTCGCGGACACCAGCGCGAGCGTCCCGTCGTCCAGGGTCAGCACGGCCGCGCCGGTGTCGACGTCGCCGGCCTCGGTGAAGACCGGCGACCCGCGGTTGGCGCCGGTCGCGGTCACCTCGGTCACCTGGCGTCCGGTGACGAACCGGACGGCGTCGAAGTCGTGCACCGAGCAGTCGCGGAACAGCCCGCCGGAGCCGGGGATGTAGTCGTCCGGCGGCGGCACCGGGTCCAGCGTGCAGGAGCGGACGGTGTGCACCCAGCCGAGCCGGCCCGAGGCCACCGCGTCCCGTGCCGCGACGTGGCCGGGGTCGAAGCGGCGTTGGAAGCCCACCTGCACGGGCACGCCCGCGCCGCGGACCGCCTTCAGCACCTCGATCGTCCCGGCCAGGTCGGGCGCGACGGGCTTCTCCACGAACACCGGCATCCCGGCCTCGACGGCGCGCACCACCAGGCCGGCGTGCGCGTCCGTCGGCGCGGCGACGACCAGCGCGTCCAGTCCCGCGGCGAACAGCGCGCCGACGTCCTCGGCGGCGCGGACGCCGAGCCTGCCGGCCGCCTCCCGCGCCCGGCGCGGGTCGGCGTCGGCGACGACGACCTCCGCGACCCCGGGCAGCGCGCGCAGCGTCTCCGCGTGCGCGCTCCCGATCCGTCCCGCTCCAGCGAGCCCGATCCTCATCGCACCCCTTCCGGCCGTGAATCGCGACCGAGTCTCATGGAACGATCCAACATCTGTCAACACTATGTCCTGACATAAGGACTTAAATATCTCCGGACGGCAGTGGACTAAGCTGCGTCACACCCCCGAGAAAGGAGCCCCGCGTGCACGGACCGACGGTCACGCTGGACCGCGGCAGCCCGGTGCCGCTGTACTTCCAGGTCGCCCAGCAGCTCGAGGCGGCCATCCGGTCCGGCGAGCTGCCGCCCGGCGCCCGGCTGGACAACGAGCTCGACCTCGCCGCCCGGTACCGGCTGTCCCGGCCGACCGTCCGGCAGGCGATCCAGCACCTGGTCGACAAGGGGCTCCTCGTCCGCAAGCGCGGCGTCGGCACCCAGGTCGTCCAGTCGCAGGTCCGCCGCCCCATCGAGCTGACCAGCCTGCACGACGACCTCGCCGCGGCCGGCGCCGAACCGCGCACCCGGGTGCTGGAGTTCGGGCCCGCCCCGGCGGGCGACGAGGCCGCCGAGCGGCTCGGCGTCCCGGCCGGGACCGAGGTGCTGCGGCTGCGCCGGCTGCGGCTCACCGGCGGCGAGCCGCTGGCGCTGCTCACCAACGTGCTGCCCGCCGGGCTGATCGACGTCACCGCCGAGCACCTCGCCGAGCACGGCCTGTACGAGACGCTGCGCGCCGCCGGGGTCAACCTGCGGATCGCGCACCAGACGATCGGGGCGCGGGGCGCGACCGCCGCGGAGGCGCGGCTGCTGGACGAGCGGAGCGGCACGCCGCTGCTCACCATGACCCGCACCGCCTTCGACGACAACGGCACCGCGGTCGAGTACGGCGACCACGTCTACCGGGCCGACCGGTACTCCTTCTCCCACACGCTCGTCGGCCGCTGACCGGGCCGGCGTGCCCCCGCGCGCCGGCCCGGCCCTCGGCCGGATGCCGCCGCGCCGGGCGCGAGCCCGGCGCGGCGGCGCCGTTCACCGGCTCAGCCGGGCGATGCTGCTCGCCGTGCCCCCCTTCTTCGCCTCGAACGCGACGGCGAGCAGGCCGCTCGCGCCCGTGACGGTCACGGACTGGGAGCCCGCGCGCTTCACCTCGACGGTCTTGGTGCCGAGGACCTTGCCGTCCCAGACCGTCACGTGCGCCGTGCCGGGACCGGTGGCCTGCAGGCTGAAGGTCGCGGACCCGCCGGACACCGTCGGCCGGCCGGCGATGCGCGCGCTGTCGGAGCGCGGCGCCGCCGGGCCGCCCGCGAGCGGGATCCCGGTGCGGACGGCCTGCTCGATCGACTCGGGCGAGTTCACCGAGGCCGCCGCGTCGGTCGGCATCACCGGCGCCGGCGGGGTGGTCGGCAGGCTCGGGTCCGGGGTGTAGCCGGGCAGGGTCGTCTGGCCCCACCGGTACGGGTCGCCCTGCACGCCGCCCCAGGTCGACCAGCCGATCCGGGTCTGGCCGGTCTTGTCCTGGGTGTCGGAGTCGTAGACGAAGACGTTCAGGCCCATCCGCGCCGGGTCCACGGCGGTCGGCAGGTCCTTGAACGGGATCTTCGCCTCGATGGTGTAGCCGTCGTAGGGCTGGTTCACCGTCGCGGCCACCTGCATGCCGGGCGCCGCGTCCGCGCCGCCCTGGTGGGCGTCCGCGTCGCGCTCGAAGCACGGCTTGCCGTCCGACATCTGCGGGAAGATGCCGGTCTTGAAGGTGGTCGAGGTGTTCTCCGAGTCACCGCGCGGGTCGATCCCGATCTCCACCGAGTCGGTGCGCCAGTGCCGCTTGCAGTCGTCGGCGCCGAGCACCGTGCCCTGCTTGTCGTCGCGGACCTTGACCAGCACGTTCAGCGCGTCGTCGGTCCAGGTCACCTTGCCGGTGGCCGAGCAGTCGTCGGCCGACGCGCAGGCGTCGCCCTCCCACACCCGCGACAGGTTCAGCTCGGCGCCGGCGTACTCGCCCGGCTCCTCCTTGCCGTCGATCTTCGGGGCGGCGGACGCCTTGGGGATCTCGGCGACCGGGACCAGTTCCAGCGCCGCCGTCTCCACGTCGGCCGGGCCGGACGACGGGGTGGTGGTGATGGTGTAGTCGAAGTCGCCGCCGGAGCCGCCCTGGTTGGAGGTCGGCAGCGAGGCGTCGGTGTTGGTCACCTTGAAGGTGGCCGTGCCCTTCGCGCCGGCCGCGAGGGTGTACGGCTTGGACGCGGCGTCGGCCGAGAAGCCCTTCGGCAGGTCCAGCTTCACCGTGCCCGACTGCGCGGACGAGGTGGTGTTCGCCAGGTCCACCCGCACGTCGCGCGACTTGCCCGACCCGACGGTCAGCACCCGCTTCATCTGGCCGATGAGGGCGGGCACGCCGGTCTTGGTGGCCCAGGTGTCGAAGTCGTCGACGCGGGGCAGCGGCTGCTGCTGGCCCGTGACCGGCGGCTGGACGTTCACCATCGTCGCGGTCTGGCCCGCGGCGCGGCCGGACGTGAGCTTCGCGGAGATCTGGGCGCGGCCGACGGAGGCGCCGGCGGGCGGCGTCACCTTGAACGTCGCCGTGCGCTCGCTCGACCCGACCTTGCCCAGGTCACCGTTTCCTGTCACGTTCCAACCGGACGGCACCGAGAGCGCGGCCCGCGCGTTCTTCAGCTGCTCCGGCGCGCTCGCGTGCGCCGTCACCGTGAACGCCGCGCCGGGCGTCACCCCGTACGACTGCGTCGTCAGGAAGAACCGCGTCCCGAGCGGCAGGCCGCCCTTGCCCGGCGTGACCGCGCCCTCCAGCGGAGCCGACGGGTCGGTGTTGCCGAGCGTGAACGGCACGCGGCTCGCGATCTGCGTGAGGTAGTCGCAGCCGATCTTGGACGGGTCCGACGGCGCGTCCGGGAACCCGGCCCAGCCCTGGCTCACGTACAGCCGCTGCGCCTCCCGCTCCACCTGCGCCCACGTCTTGCCGCCGTTGCGGGCCGACGCGCGGCCGCCCCACACCCCGTACGCCACCGACGCCGGCGTGCTGGGGGTGACCTTGGCGGCGCACTCCTGCCCGGTCGGGCCGGACGCCCCGCCGCCCTGGAACAGCCGTCCCGGCGCCCAGGCCTTCAGGCCTTCCTTACTGAGCTGCGTCGGGAAGGCGTTGGGGTCCGCGGCGGCGTAGTACGCCTCGGTCGCCAGCCGCGCGGCCTCCTGGTGGTTGCCGTGCTGGCCGGGCAGCGGCGCCGGGTTCATCGTCACGATCACCTTGGGCCGGGTCTCGCGGACGATCCGCACGACCTTCGCGAGCGTGTCGTCGTGGCCCCAGGTGTCCTCGGTGAGCGGCGCGCTCACCGTGTAGTAGAAGTCGACCTTGTCGAGGTTGTGGACGTCGGTGACGCCCGCCTTGCCGACCGCGCGCCGCTCCTCGTCCTCGCGGAGCAGGCCGAGCGCCGGGCCCTCCTCGGTCCCCGCGGCGTTGCCGCCGCCCTCGCCGCGGGTGACGGTCAGCACGCCCGTCCGGGCCTTGTCGAACTCGTTCCACTGGCCGAGCGTCGACAGGGTGCCGGACTCGTCGTCGGGGTGCGCCCCGACGAACAGCACGTCCAGCCGACCCTGTTCCGACGTCGCCGTGGACGGTGCCGTCCGCGCCTGCGCGGGCGGGCCGGCCAGCGCGATGGCCGAGCCCGCCAGCGCGGCGGACAGGACGGCGGGTAGGGCGAGTCTTCGCATGAACTCTCCTGTTCCGTTGCGGGGCCGCTGGGGGGCGGCCCCGGACTCCCTACTCCTTGATGGCCCCCGAGAGCATCCCTGCAATGAACCGCCGTTGCAGGAAGACATAGACGATCACGATGGGCGCGGCGATGATCAGCGCGCCCGCCATGAGCAGTGCGTAGTCGGTCTTGTGCGCGCCCTGGAAGAACGACAGCCCGAGCGGCGCGGTGCGCAGCCCCTCGTCGGAGTTCACGATCACCAGCGGCAGCAGGAACTCGTTCCAGGTCCACATGGTGATCAGCACGACCATGGTGAGGATCGCGGGCCGGCCGATGGGCACCAGCACCCGCCACAGGGTCGTCCAGCTCGACGCGCCGTCCATCCGGGCCGCCTCCATCAGCGAGGGCGGGACGCTGCGGAAGTAGGCGCGCATCCAGAACGTGCCGAACGCGACCGACATCGCGACCTGCGGCAGGATCAGCCCGGCGTAGGTGTTGTCCAGCCCGGCCGAGCGCAGGTCGAAGTAGAGCGGCACGACGACGGCCTCGGTGGGGATGGTGAGGCCCGCCAGGAACAGCAGGAACACCGCCCCCGCGCCGCGGAAGCGCATGACGCCGAGCGCGTACCCGGACATGATCGAGAAGACGCTGGCCAGCACCACCGTGACGGCGGTGACGACGACGCTGTTGCGCAGGTAGGCGGCGAAGTGGCCCTCGGTCCAGGCCACCCGGAAGGTGTCGAACGACAGCTCGCCGGGCAGCTTCAGCGCCTGCGCGACGATGCCGATCATCGGGAACAGGGCGATCACCGCGAACAGCGCCAGTACGGCGTGGTTCAGGATCCGCTCGTAGCGCCTGCTCATTCGCCCCTCCCCTCGACGAGGCGGCCGATGCCCGCGGTGATCGCGAACGCCAGCACGGCCAGGGTGACGCCGATCGCGCAGCCGAGGCCGACCTCGCCGGTGTTGAACGTGCGGTTGTAGACCTCGTAGGCGGGCACCTTCGTGGAGTCGCCCGGGCCGCCGGCGGTGGCCATGTAGATGAGGTCGAAGTTGCGCACCGCCATGATCGTGGTGAGCGTCAGCGCCACCGACAGCTCGCGGCGCAGCCCCGGCAGGGTGACGGTGAAGAACTCCCGGATCGCCCCGGCGCCGTCGATCCGCGCCGCCTCGTACAGCTCCCGGGGGATCTTCTGCACGCCGGCCAGGAACAGCACCAGCGCCAGGCCGATCTCCACCCACGTGCCGACGAGCCCGATGGCGGGCAGCGCGAAGGTGAAGTCGCCGAGCCAGCCGTGCCGCCAGTCGGGCAGCCCGATGTCGTGCAGCCAGCCGAGGACGGTGTTGACGGGCCCGTGCGTGGAGTACACCCACTGCCACGCCACGGCGACCGCGACCATCGCGATGACCTGCGGCATGAACAGCACGGTGCGGAAGAACGTCAGGCCGCGGATCTTCGTCCTGGACATGATGGCGACCAGCACGAACGCGATGCAGCACGGCAGGATCGCGTAGAACACGATCAGGATCAGCAGGTGCCCGAACGCGCCTCGCAGCGTCGGGTCGGTCCAGGTGGCGGTGTAGTTGGACAGCCCGGCCCAGGTCGCCGGGCCGATGCCGTCCCAGTGGTAGAGGGAGAACTGCGCCCCCCGCACCAGCGGCCACAGCAGGAACGCCCCGTACACCGCCAGGGCCGGCAGCACGTACAGCCAGCCGACGGAGCGGGGCTCCCCCGGCGGCCGGGACCGGGCCCGGCGGCCTGCGGGCCGCCCGTTGCTCGTGCCGGGCGCCTCGGGCCCCGGCTCGGGGGTCTTCTGCCGCGCGACGGTCGTCATCTGCGCGCTCCTCGCTGTCACCTCGTCGGCGCGGGCCGCCCTCGCGTTCCGCGCGGGGCGGCCGGTGCCCCGCCGCCGCGCCGGGGGTGCCGGGCGGCGGCGGGTCCGGCGGTCACGCCGGGCCGGTCGTCACTACTTCTTCTTCTGGAAGGCGGTGTAGTCGTCCTGGGCCGCCTTCATGGCCTCCTGCGCGGACTTCTTGCCGGCGACGACGCCCTGCAGCGGACCACCGAACGCGTCGGTGAACGTCGGGGTCGTGTAGTCGATGTAGGGGGTGGTGCCGTCGTTCTTGCTGAGCTCGGCCCAGGCCGTCGACACCTCCTTCATCAGCGGCTTGTCCGGCTGCGTGGTGGCGGGCAGCACGGGAAGGCTGCCGGCCTGCACCGCCACGTTCATCGCCTCCGGCGAGGTGATGAAGTTGATGTAGGCGGCGGCGACGTCGGCGTGCTTGGACTTGGAGGTGATCGACCACGGCAGGCTCTCGCCGCCCATGGTCGCCACGGGCGCGCCCGCCTGCGGCGCGGGCGGCAGCGCGAAGCCGACCTTGTCCTTCATCCGGTCGTTCAGGTCCGGCGCCCACCAGGTGCCGCCGAACATGAACACGCCCTCGCCCTTGGCGAAGTTCACCGGGGTGTCGTCCCACTTCACCGAGTTGGAGTCCTTGGTGAGGTAGCCCTTCTTCGCCCAGTCCGCGAGCTTCTGCGCGGCCTGCACGTTCGAGGCGTCCGTCCAGGAGCCGCCGGTGCCGAACACCAGCTTGCGGACGGCCTCCTTGCCGGTCGCGGCGTCCTGCAGGATGCCGTACAGCTGCATCGCGGGCAGCTTCTCCAGGTTGCCGAACGCGATCGGCACCTCGCCCTTGCCCTTGGCGGTGGCGAGCGCCTGCTCGAACTCGTCCCAGGTCTTCGGCGGCTGGATGCCGAGCTTGGCGAGCTTCTCCTTGTTGTAGTAGAGCCCGACGATCTCGCCGTTCAGCGAGACGCCGTACAGGTCGCCCGACCCGATGAGCTTGCCGTCCTTGGTGACGCTGTTCAGGTCCAGCAGGCCCTTCGGGTACCGCTTGGACCACCCGTACGCCTGGTCGTAGGCGCCGAGCGGCAGCAGCATGCCGTCCTTGACGTACTGGGCCATGGCCGCGTAGCCCTGGTTGGCCTCGACGACGTCGGGCGGGGTGCTGCCCGACAGCGCGAGCCGCAGCGTCTTCTGCAGGTCGCTGAAGGAGCGCGAGACCCGCTTGATCTTCACGTTCGGGTACTTGGCCTCGAACTGGGCGTTGAGCTTCTCGATCTGCTCCTTCAGGCCGCCCTGGACCTCCTGGTCCCAGACGGTGAGGGTCACGTTGCCGGCCTTGGCGACGTCGGTGCTGACCGCCGCGGGCGCCTTGCTCGCCGGCTTGTCGTCCGACGAGCCCGGCGCGCAGGCGGCGGCGAGCGCGGTCACCAGGGCCGCCGCCGCGGCGACCGTGCTCCGTCTCATGAGCGTCGGCATTCCTGCGGCTCCTTTCTGTGCTGCTGTCCCGTGCCGGCTCGGGGGCCGGGCCGGCACGGGTCCTGGGGTGGGGCGGGGGGCTGGGACGATCCGTCAGGACGAGTGCTGCAGGTCGTCGCGGAGCGTCGGCTCGGCGCGCACGACGGTGTCGGTCGCCGAGTCGGGAATGTAGTCGACGACGAACGCGTACGGTTCCAGCACCTCCTCGGGGACCTCGCCGGACTCGCCGAACGCGGCGATCTCCCCCCAGCAGGGGGCGCCGAGCGAGCCGCTGCGGTGCCGGACCGACAGGCCCGCGCACAGGTTGGCGAACTTCAGCCGCTCGTCCAGGGGGAGCCCGGCGAGGGTGCCGAACAGGAACCCGGCGCCGAACACGTCGCCCGCTCCGGTGGCGTCCAGCGCCCGGACCGGCAGCGCGTCGGTCTCGGCGACCTCGCCGCTGCGCGAGTCGATCGCGATCGCGCCGGCGCCGCCGCGCTTGACCACGACCACCGGGACGCGCTCCGACAGGGCGCGGGCGGCGGCCTCGGGCGAGGCGGTGCGGGTGTAGGCCATCGCCTCGACCGCGTTGGGCAGGAACACGTCGACGTGCTCCAGCCGGTCCAGCACCTCGCTGGACCAGGTCTCGGTGGCGTCCCAGCCCAGGTCGGCGAAGACCGTGGTGCCGGCGGCGCGCATGTCCCGCGCCCACGCGGGCACCGGCCGCTCGATGTCGATGAAGCAGGCCCGCGCCGACGGCGGCGCCGACCCGAGCACCTCCTCGTAGGGGCCGTCGGCGGAGCCGATGTCCGGGACGGGCTTGGCGTAGGTGACCATGCTGCGGTCGGAGTCGTAGGCCAGCGACACCGTGACCGGCGTGGGCCAGGTGGGGACGCGGCGGGAGTGGCCGAGGTCCACGCCCTCCTGCTCGGCGAGGGTCCGCCACAGGTAGGCGCCGAACAGGTCGTCGCCGAACGGGGCGGCGAGCCCGACGCGCAGCCCGAGCCGGCTCATCGCCACCGCGATGTTGGCGATGCCGCCGGGCGCCGAGCCGAGCCCGTCGGTGAACAGCTCGGTGCCGGGCGGCGGCAGGCCGGGCAGCCCGGTGAAGATCATGTCCATGAAGACCTGGCCGGACAGGAACACGTCCAGGTCGGGCGCCGGCCCCTCGGCGCCGTCCGCGCGCTCCGCCAGCAGCCGCTCGGTCACCGCGCCGCGCTCGGCGCACGGGTCGGCCAGCGAGGGCTCGGGCGGGCGGCCGGGGGCCCCGGTCTCGCCGCCGGACGGGGCGGCGGCCGCGCCGCGCTCGCCGGCGGCCGGGGCCCCGCGCAGGGTTCCTGCTGTCATTGCGCCTCCTCACGAGGGCCGTCAGAGATGGGACCAGGATGACCGGTTGTCAGGACAAAACAGGGTGGGGTACGGGCCGGGTCGGGCGGCGGTGCCGCGGCCGGCCTGCGGCCCGTCACGTCCCGCCCGCGAACACGGCCGCGACCTCCGGGATGCGGGCGGCGTAGCCGTCCAGCAGCCGCCGCCCCACCGACACCGAGTCGACCAGCGGGTGCAGCCCGAACGCCTTGGCGGCCTCGGCGCGCGAGCCGGTCCGCGCGGCGCTGATCGTCAGCCGCTCGACGGCCTTCACCTGCTGCATCAGGCCGGCCTGGTGCAGGTCGGGCTGCGCGAGCGTCAGCGGGTGCACGCCGCCCGCGTCCACCAGCACCGGCACCTCCACCACGGCGTCCTCGGGCAGGGCGCGCACCGTCGTCCCGTTGCGGACGTTCAGGATCATCGTGGCGGGCTCGTTGCGGCTGATCGCGGCCATCACGCTCAGCGCGACGCCGGCGTAGCCCTCGTCGACCGGGTCGACGCCGGCGTGCCCCGCCAACTCGGTCCCGGTGTCGGCGCCCTTCATCTCCGCCATGTAGCTCGCGCTGCGCGACGCGACCGTCTCCCGCCACAGCTCCATCGCCGCGCCGCCGGACGCCGCGGCGATCCGCTCGTAGAACGCCGCCTGCTGCTTGGCGAGGAACTCGCCGCGCGTCTGGGGGGCGTCGAGGGTGGCGCGGACCGCCTCGCGGTTGAAGTAGTAGTAGTACAGGTACTCGTTCGGGATCACCCCGAGGTCGCGGAGCCAGTCGCGGCCGAACACCACGCCCTCCTCCAGCGAGCCGAGCAGGTCGTCGTCGGCGAGCAGCCGCGGCAGCACGTCCACGCCGTCGTGCAGGATGCGGCGCATCCAGCCGAGGTGGTTGAGGCCGACGTAGTCGAGCTGCACGCGGGACGGGTCGAGGCCGAGCGCCGCGGCGACCCGGGTGCCGAGCCCCGACGGGGTGTCGCAGATCCCGAGGACCCGGTCGCCGAGCACCGACTGCATCGCCTCGGTGATCATGCCCGCGGGGTTGGTGAAGTTGATGACGCAGGCGTCCGGTGCGAGCGCCTTCACCCGGCGCGCGATGTCGAGCATCACCGGGATGGTGCGCAGCCCGTAGGCCAGGCCGCCGGGGCCGGTGGTCTCCTGCCCGAGCACGTCCAGGTCGAGCGCCACGCGCTCGTCGCAGACCCGCCCGGCGAGCCCGCCGACGCGGATCGCGGCGAAGACGAAGTCGGCGCCTTCGAGCGCCTTGTCCAGCTCGGTGGAGGTGAACACCTTCGGCGCCGCGCCGGCCCCGCCCGCGTCCTCGTCCGCGAGCGCGGCCAGCACCGCCGCCATGCCGTCGAGGCGCCCGGCGTCGGAGTCCTGCAGCCAGACCTCCTCGATGCGCGGGGAGCCGTGGTCGCGCAGCAGGGCCTGGTACACGTAGGGCACCCGGAACCCGCCGCCGCCGAGAATGGCCAGCTTCATGCGATGAACACCTTCCCGCCCGCCTGCCGGCAGAGCTCGAGAGTCTTGGGATCGGCCCCGGCCGTGGTGACGAGCGCGTCGACCTGCGCGAGGGAGCACACGCGCAGCGAGCCGGTGCCGGGGAACTTGGCCTCGGAGGCGACGAGCACGACCCGGTCCGCGGACTCGATCATCGCCTGCTTGATCGGGGTCTCGACCTCCATGTCGTCGACCACGAGCCCGTTCGGCCGCACCCCGGTGCAGCTGAGGAACACGAGGTCGGCGCGGACCTGGCGGAGCGCGGTCTCGGTCAGCGACCCGACCAGCGTCAGGTAGTTGCGCCGGACCACGCCGCCGAGCAGGCACAGCCGCACGGCCTCGTCGTCGCGCAGCTCGTCCAGCACGGCCAGGTTCGCGGTGATCACGGTGACCGGGCGGCCGCGCAGGTGCCGGGCGATCAGCCGGGTGCTGGTGCCGATGTCGAGCACGACGACCATGTCGTCCTCGACCAGGGCGGCGGCCCGCGCCGCCACCGCCTCCTTTTCGGCGCTGTCATGCTCGGCCGACACCGCGAAGGAGACCTCCGGCACCGCCGCCCGCGGGGTCAGCGCCGCACCGCCGTAGGTGCGGACGAGCTCACCGTTGCGGTCCAGCAGGTCCAGGTCCCGGCGGATCGTCGACTCGCTCACCTGAAGGCTCTCGGCCAGCTCCTTGACGGACGCCGCCCCCTTCGTGCGCAGCGAGGACACGATCTGCGCGCGTCGCTTGCTCGAGGTCACGCAGGGGAACGTAGCACTCATGACCGACTTCGGTCATCACCTGGTGGAAAGTTGCTCGAACTCCGTCATACGCGCACCTGACCTGCACATATCCCGGTCAGCGCATGGAAAGAGTCAGTCAACGCGGTCAAGATCGGCTCCGTTCACCACGGGCGGACGGTCACCGTCTGTCAGGACGGACGGTCAACCGCCCCGTCGTGCACCATGGAGAGGTGACGCAGGTTGTAGAAGATCGGTCGGAAACGGCCCCCGGACTGGCGGTGCTCGCGGACCTGGTCGCCGACGGCGACGTGGTGGTGCTCAGCGGCGCCGGACTCTCCACCGAGTCGGGCATTCCGGACTATCGGGGCGAGACCGGCCGGCGGCGGCGCGCTGAGCCGATGACCTACCAGCGCTTCACCGGGGACGCGGAGGCGCGGCGCCGGTACTGGGCGCGCAGCCATCTCGGCTGGCGGCACATCGCCGGCGCCCGCCCGAACGCGGGCCACCGCGCGGTCGCCGAGCTGCAGCGGCGCGGCCTGCTGGCGGGGATCATCACCCAGAACGTCGACGGGCTGCACCAGGCGGCGGGCGCGGACGGCGTCGTCGAGCTGCACGGCGGCCTCGACCGGGTGGTGTGCCTGGGCTGCGGCGAGCGCACCCCGCGCACGCGGCTGGAGGAGCGGCTGCGCGCCGCGAACCCCGGCTGGGACGCCCGCCCCGACATGATCAACCCGGACGGCGACGCGGTGCTGTCGGACGCCGACGTCGCGTCCTTCCGGACGGTGGACTGCTTGCGCTGCGGCGGGCTGCTGAAGCCCGACGTGATCTTCTTCGGCGAGAACGTGCCGCCCGCGCGGGTCCGCGACTGCTACGCGCTGACCGAGTCCGCCGGGACGCTGCTGGTGCTCGGGTCGTCGCTGACGGTGCTGTCGGGGTACCGGTTCGTCCGGCACGCGGCGCGGCACTCCGTCCCCGTGGCGATCGTCAACCGGGGCGCGACGCGCGGCGACCCGCACGCGCTGGTGACGCTGGACGCGCCGCTCGGCGCGACCCTGGAGGAGCTCGTCGCCCTGACCTCCTGACGGCCGTCCCCCGACGACCGCTCTCCCGACGACGGCGCGGCCGCCGGCGCGGTTCGGGGAAACGGCGGGTACCTCCGTCTCCGCCCCGCTACGGTGATCATCATGGACATGGGGGCGGAGGACATCGCGGGCCTGCTCGCGCGGCTGCTGGCGGAGGGGCACGGGCTGCCCGCGGCGGCGGACGGCGCGGAGGTCGACGTGGCGGGGACGGGCGTGCGGATCGCGATCGCCGCGCCGCAGCCGCAGGACAACGGGCTCGTCCAGCTGCCGATCGGGGTGTCGCATCCGAGCTTCGGCGGGATGTTCGCCTGGGACCAGGCGGTGGGCGTGCCGGGCACCGACCGGCATCCGGCCGCCGACGCGCTCGACGGCTGGACGCACACGGTGTTCCCGGTGTTCGCCGCCGCCCTGCTGCCCGGTAGCGACCTCGCCGCGCACGCCACCGCGGAGCCGCTGGAGGGCGGCGACCGCAAGGCGGAGGTGTTCTACGGGCCGGTCGCGACGCGCGACTTCGGCGGCCTGACCGACGCCGACCGGTCGGCGATGGCGGACCGCCCGCCGACGCGGGTGGTGATCGAGGAGCTGTTCACCGGGTACGCGCTGCCGGACCGCCCGGTCTGGGTCTTCACGTTCTGCGCGCGGCTGCCGTCCGGGCCGGTCACGGAGGTGACGCTGCTGAACGGCGAGGCGGGCCCGTCGTTCGGGCACATCGCCGACCATCTGCCCTGGCAGGGGCACGGCTCCGTCAAGTCGTGGGCGCTGGTCGTGCCGCGCGGCTGAGCGGCGGGCGGGCCGCCCGGGCGGTCGGTCAGGTCCAGCCGAGGCGGGCCAGGTTCCTGACGGGCGGCTCGCCGCCCGCGTCGTTGAAGGCGCGCAGCGCGGCGACCAGCGCGCGGCGCTGCTCGGGCGGCATCCGGGAGACGACCGCGGCGATGTCGGCGCGGCGCCGGGCGGTGACGTCGCCGACGATGGCGCGGCCCGCGGCGGTGAGCTGGATGCGCACCTCCCGGCCGCTCGCGGGGCTGGCCCGCCGGTCGACCAGGCCGGCGGCGGCCAGCCGGTCGACCATCCGCAGCGCGGTGGAGGGGTTGACCTCCAGCAGACCGGCGAGCGTGACCAGCTTCGCCGGCCCCTGCGCCGACAGCACGACCAGCAGGCGGAACTGCGGCGGCGTGACGGCGTCCTCGACGGCGGCGAGGGACCGCGCGGAGATCGCCACGAGCAGCCGCGACGCGGTCAGCAGCGCCGAGGTGACCTCGTCGGCGCCCCCGTCCGCTTCCACGGTCATGACGACTTTCTACCGCTCCGGTGCCCGGCGCCGCCAGCGCCGCCCCCGCCCGGCGCGCGGAGGGCGGGGGCGGCGGGTCCTCAGTCCCGGCCGGCGCCGTCCGGGAGCAGGTCGGCGAGCAGTTCGGCGAGGTGGCGGGGCCGGGCGGCGGTGCCCGCCTCGATCTGGGTCCGGCAGGAGAACCCGTCGGCCAGCACGGTGGTGCCGGGCCCGGCGTCCTTGACGGCGGGCCACACGCCCTGCTCGGCGATCTTGGTGGAGACCTCGTAGTGGCCGTCCTCGAAGCCGAAGTTCCCGGCGAGGCCGCAGCAGCCGACGTCGAGCGTGTCGACCTGCACGCCGGCGCGGGCGAGGACGCGCTCGTCGGTGCCGAACCCCATGACGGCGTGCTGGTGGCAGTGCGGCTGGGCGATCGCGCGGACCTTCGGCCGGTCCAGCCCGGCGAGCACGTCGTGGGACGCGCCGGGCGAGGGGCCGCCGGACTCCTCCTGGTGCTCGTCGAGGAGCTCGGCGAGGGTGCGGGTCTGGTCCCGCAGCCGCTTCACGTCGTCCTCGACGCGGTCGCCCTCCATCAGCTCGGGCGCGTCGGCGCGGAAGACGGCGGTGCAGCTCGGCTCCAGGCCGACGACGGGGATCCCCTCGCGCAGCCGCGGCGCCAGCGCGCCGGCGGTGCGGCGCAGCACGCGCGCCGCGACGCCGAGCTGGCCGGTGGAGATCCAGGTCAGGCCGCAGCACATCGGGACCGGCGGCACCTCCACCTGGTACCCGGACGCCTCCAGCACGCGGACGGCGGCCTTGGCGATGTGCGGGTGGAAGTTGTTGGTGAACGTGTCGGGCCACAGCACGACCCGGCGGCCGCCGGTGCGCGCCGGACGGCGCTTGAACCAGTCGGTGAACCGCTCGGAGGCGAAGCGCGGCATCCGCCGCTCCGGGGCGATGCCGCCGAGCCGCTTGACCACCCGGTCCAGACCGGGGACGTTCAAGGCGGTGTTGGCCGCGCCGGGCGCCACCGAGGCCATCTTCGCCCACAGCGGCAGCCAGCCCATCGTGTAGTGCGCGGCCGGGCGGATCCGCCGGGCGTAGTGATGGGACAGGAACTCGGCCTTGTAGGTCGCCATGTCGACGTTGACCGGGCAGTCGCTGCGGCAGCCCTTGCAGGCCAGGCACAGGTCCAGGGCGTCGCGGACGTCCTCGGACCGCCACCCGTCGGTGATGACGGCGGCGCCGCCGGGCCCGGGCACCGCCGGGTCGGGCGTGCCGTCCTGCGGCATGCCGCGCATCATCTCCATCAGGATGCGGGCGCGGCCGCGGGTCGAGTGCTCCTCCTCCCCCGTCGCCCGGTAGCTCGGGCACATGACGCCGCCCGAGGAGGCGCGGCACTTGCCGATGCCGACGCAGCGGGCCGCCGCATGGGTGAAGCGGTGCTTGTCGTCGGGGAAGGAGAAATGGGTCTCCGGCTCGGCCGGGTCGTAGCCGAGGTGGTCGAGGTTGTCGTCGAGGCGGTAGGGGTGGACGACCTTGCCCGGGTTCATCTTCCCGCGCGGGTCGAAGATCGCCTTGAGCATCCCGAACAGCCGGACGACCTCGTCGCCGAACATCAGCGGCAGCAGCTCGCCGCGGGACTGGCCGTCGCCGTGCTCGCCGGACAGCGACCCGCCGTAGTCGACGACGAGGCGGGCGGCGCGCTCGATGAACCTGCGGTAGTTGCCGGTGCCCTTCTCGTCCTCCAGGTCGAACGGGATGCGGGTGTGCACGCAGCCCTGCCCGAAGTGGCCGTAGAGCGCGACGGGGCCGTAGCCGAACTCGTCGATGAGCCTCTGGAAGTCGCGCAGGTAGTCGCCGAGCCGTTCGGGCGGGACGGCCGAGTCCTCCCAGCCCTCGTGGGTGTCGGGCTGCCCGGGCGGGTAGGCGGTGGCGCCGAGCCCGGCCTCGCGGACCTTCCAGAGCCGCTCCTCGAGCGAGGGGTCGTGCACGAAGGTGCAGTGCGGCGGGTCCGGCTCGTTCTCCAGCCGCTCGATGAGGTCGTGGGCGCGCCGGTCGGCCTCGTCCTTGGTGTCGCCGCCGAACCGGACCATGAGCCAGCCGGCGCCCTCGGGCATGTCCTTCAGGACGGCTGGCCCGGCGAGCTTGTCCTGCCTGGCGAGGTCGAGGAGCGTGTCGTCCATTCCCTCGAGCGCGAGCGGCTCGGCGGGCAGGACGCGCTTCACGGCGTCGCCGGCCGCGAAGATGTCGTCGTAGCCGAGCACCGCCAGCGACTGGTACGGCGGGACCGGCACCAGGCGGATCTCCGCGCGCAGCACGGTGACCAGCGTCGACTCCGACCCGACCAGGGCGCGCCCGACGTCGAAGCCCTTCTCGGGCAGCAGCGAGTCGAGGTTGTAGCCGGACACGCGGCGCGGGATGTCGGGGTAGCGGGTGCGGATCAGCTCCATGCCGTCGTCGCGGAGCGCGCGCAGCGCCCGGTAGATCTCGGCGCGGCGGCCGCCCTCGGCCTGGATCCGCTCGTACTCCTCGTCGGAGGTCGGCCCGACCCACATCCGCACGCCGTCGTAGGTCAGCACCTCCAGCCGGACCACCGAGTCGACCATCTTCCCGTACGCCTGCGCCGACGCGCCGCACGAGTTGTTGCCGATCATCCCGCCGATCGTGCAGGTGTCGTGGGTGGACGGCTTCGGCCCGACCATCAGCCCGTGCTCCGACAGCGCCTCGTTGAGGTCGTCCAGGCACGCGCCGGGCTCGACGATCGCGGTCCGCCGCTTCGGGTCGACGGAGATCAGGTTCCGGCAGTACTTCGACCAGTCGATGACGACGGCGGTGTTGCAGCACTGCCCGGCCAGGCTCGTCCCGCCACCACGCGACAGCACCGGGACGTCGTGCTCGGCGCAGACGGCGACCGCCTCGGCGCCGGCCTCGACGGTGCGGGGCACCACCACGCCGATCGGCGGCTGCTGGTAGTTCGAGGAGTCGTGCGCGTAGGCGGCCCGCGATCCGGGATCGAAGCGGACCTCGCCGTCCACCCGGTCGGCCAGGTCGCGGCGCAGCGCCGCGGTCCTCCACTCCCCCTCGCCGCCGGGGCCCTCCCCGTTCCCGTCCCGCCTCGCGTGCCTATCCGCTCCCAGCTTGCCCACCTGACGCAGTCGCTCCGCCGATACAGACATGCAGGAGCGCATACCCGGGTCGCGCGATTCAATCCGAAGGCGCAGCGGCGCGCCCGACGCGGCGGCGCCGCTTCCGGCCTCCGCGATCGCGCCTGCCGGGCGCCCGCTTTGGGATAAGGTGTCGGCCGATTCATGTGATCTTGTCGCGGGGGACGTCGTTGCAGGGTGCCCGACCAGCTGGTGATCTCACGCCCGAGCTGCTCCGATCGCCGGTCTGGCACGACCGGCAGGTCCAGTCCGCGGGCATCCCGCTGTACGACGTGCCGCTGGTCACGGTCGGCGGCGGGCTCGGCTCGTTCACGCTGGTGGACGTCCTGCGGATCCAGGGGGTCGCGGCGGGCGCCATCCGGGTGCTGTCCAGCCGGGATGCACCCTGGGAGTCATGGGAGTACCTGACCCGGGTGTCGCAGCTTCCGGCGGGCGAGCGGATCCGCTCCGACGCCGGCGCCCGGCCCGACAACATCTGGGGCTTCCCGTCCTACGCGCTGCACGAGGCGTGGCGGGACAAGTCGATCAAGCTGCTGTGGCAGGTGCTGACCGAGCCGATCCTCAGCGACTTCTTCAGCCCCCGCGCCGCCACGGTGTTCGAGACCGTCCGCCGCGAGGCCGAGCGGATCTCCTACTGGCAGATGCTCTCCAAGGGGCAGGTGCGGATGGTGCGGCGCCGCGCGGGCGGCGGCTACTTCACCGTCCTGACGCCGCCGCCGGGCACGTCCGCGACCAAGCGGGTCGTGATGCGGTCGCAGTACGTGCACCTGGCGGTCGGCTACCCCGGCCTGAAGTTCCTGCCCGACCTGCAGCAGTTCCGCGAGACCCACAACGACTATCACCGCGTCGTCAACGCCTACGAGCCGCACGAGCACGTGTACGAGACGCTGAAATCGCGTCCGGGCGTGGTCGTGGTGCGCGGCGCCGGGATCGTCGCGTCCCGCGTGCTGCAGCGGCTGATGGACGACCGGGAGCGGTACGGGCTGCAGACGCAGATCGTCCACATGTTCCGCACGTTCGTCACCGGCGCGCACGGCTCGGGGCCGTGGATGCGGCGCAAGGGCGGCGACGGCTGGGCGTACCAGGCGTTCACGCTGCCGAAGTCGGCGTTCGGGGGGCAGCTGAAGGCGCAGTTCCGGCGCGCCGGGCCGGAGCGGCGGGCCGAGTTGTCCAAGGCCGTCGGCGGGACGACCACGCCGCGGCTGCGCCGCTGGCAGGAGCAGATGCGGCAGGGCCGCGCCGGCGGCTGGTACCACCCGTTCCAGGCCGTGGTGGACCGGGTCGAGCCGACCCCGGACGGGCGGCTGGTGTCGCTCACCCGCAGCGACGACGGGCGCCTCGGCCGCTACACCTCCGACTTCATCATCGACTGCACCGGGCTGGAGGCCGACATGCCCGAGCACCGGGTGCTGGCCGACCTGCTGCAGTACGGCGGCGCGCGGCGCAACGGCGCGGGCCGTCTCGCGGTCGGCGAGCACTTCGAGGTGCTCGGCGCCGAGAGCGAGGGCGGGGTGCTGTACGCCTCCGGCGCCGCCGCCGCGGGCAACCACTTCCCCGCCGTGGACAGCTTCCTCGGCATGCAGACCGCGGCGCTGGACATCGCCGAGGACCTGGCCCGGCGCGGGTTCTGCTCGCGGCTCGGCCCGGTGCGGTCGACCGGCCAGTGGATCAGGTGGATGAGGGGCCGTCCCCTCTGACCCGCCGCCCGTCCCGCTCCCCTCCCCCGGCCCCGCCCTTCCACGCCCTCCCCCACGCAGGAGCTCCCACCGTGATCCCCACCCTCGCCGGACGCCTGCAGACGCGCATCTTCGTGCTGGCCACGGTCGGCGCGCTGCTGACCGCGCTGGTCGTCCCGGTGCTGCCGGGCAGGCCGGGCTCGCTCGGCATGGCGTACCGGACGGCGTTCCTGATGCTCCTCGCCGTGATGGCGGTGGGCCTGGTGTGGGAGCTGCTGTACCACCTGCTGATGCAGTTCCGCTGGGACAAGGACTGGCCGACGCTGTTCGGGCTGGTCACCATGGTCCCGGAGGGCGCCGTGATGTGGCTGCTGCTGAACACCGGGCTCGTTCCCGGCGTCGGAGACCATGTGTCGGCGTCGATGTTCGTGACGATGTTCGTGGTCGTGTGGCTCGGCCAGTGGCTGTTCCTCAACGGGCCCATGCGGGTGCTCTCCGTGCGGTGGAGGCTGCGCGGCGGACGGCTGCTGTGACCGGCGGGGCGCGGGCGTTCGCGCGGCCGCTGCCCGGCGACGGTCTCGTCGCGCAGGAGGGCGAGCTGTCGCTGGTGTGCGCGGCGCCCGACGCGGTGACGGCGCCGCTGGTGGACGCGCTGCTGACCGCGCTGCAGGAGGTCGCGGAGGCGGGCGGCGACGGGGCCGAGCTCGTGCGCCGCGCCGCGCGGGCGCTGGCCGGCCGCG
>NZ_JABMCA010000055.1:0-67893 GCF_014706005.1 Actinomadura sp. RB99
CTTGCGGCCCGCTTGTTTCTGACAACGCAAACGCTACGTTGCCTTTCCAGGTTCAGCAAGAAGCTTGTTGCACGAAATCACTGTCTTCGCTGGTAGATCCAAGATTATTGTTGCAACAAGCTGAAAAGTAACGCAACGAAACGAGCGCTCTTGTTGCAATGAAATGAGAGTGAACGCTATGGTGAGGGCGTCCGAGGAGCATGAAGGAGGCCGTGATGCCGGGAGGCAGGCTCACCCAGCAGGAACGCCAGCAGATCGCGGTCGGGCTGGCCGACGGCCTGGCCTACGCCGAGATCGCCAGACGCCTGGAGCGTCCGACCTCGACGATCACGCGCGAGGTGATGCGCAACGGCGGTCCCGCCGGCTACCGCGCGGACCTGGCCCACCGCGCCACCGAGCGCCGCGCCCACCGCCGCCGGCAGGCCGCGCCCCGGGGGCCGGAGGCGCCCCCGCAGGCCGACGGGCGTGACCCCGAGGCCGTGGCCGAGTTCGAGGAGACGCTCACCACCGTCTTCATGGCCTCGGGCACGCCGAAGATGATGGCCCGGGTCATGGCCTGCCTCTACACCACCGACTCCGGCAGCCTCACCGCGTCCGAACTCGCCGGGCGCCTCCAGGTCAGCCCGGCGTCGGTGTCCAAGTCGATCACGTTCCTGGAGGAGCAGGGCCTCGTCCGCAGGGAGCGCGCCGAGGGGCGCCGCGAGCGCTACATCGTCGACGACGACATCTGGTACCAGTCGCTGGTCGCCAGTGCCCAGGCCCTCGTGCAGGTCATGGAGGCCATGCGGCAGGGCGTCACCGTCCTCGGGCGCGGCACGCCCGCCGCCGACCGCCTCGAAGGCGGGGCCCGCTTCATCGACTTCGTCAGCGAGAGCCTGCTCCGCGCCGCGGAGCAGGCGCGCGAGGTCCTCCACACCGGTACCGGCGCGGCGCCGGAGGGCGTCGTCGCGGAGCCGAGCCCGGCCGGAGGATGAGCGGTCGTTCCCGGGCATGACGGCGGGACGGAGGCGGCCCCGCCGCTCTCCGTCCCGGTCGTCGCTCGGTCCCGTCCCGCTCCGTTCCGTCCCGCTCCGTTCCGCCGCTCTGCGTGCCGTCGCGGTTACGAGGTGCCGCGGATGAAGTCGGTGACGAGCCGGTTGAACTCGTCCGCGTGCTCGATCATCGCCCAGTGGCCGCACCGGTTCAGCAGCACCAGCCGGCTGTCGGGGATGGCGGCGAGCAGGTGCAGCGAGTTCTCGAACGGCACGACCCGGTCGTCCCGCCCGTGGATGAGAAGCGTCGGGACCTGGATGCCGGGCAGCAGCTCCGGCTTGACCCAGATCGGGAGCGGCGCGCCCTTCGGCAGGCCCTCGACGTAGTTGCGCAGGTGCTCGGGGCGGGCCAGCGCCGCGTCCGAACGGGCCTCGCACAGCTCCGGCGTGGCGAACCGGGCCTTGTCGAAGCACATGATCTCGACGAGCCGGCGCATGTTCTCCGGACTCGCGTCGCGGTACGCCTCGATGAGGACCTTCAGGCCCTCGGACGGCCCGTCGCCCGGCGCGAAGAGGGACGGGATCCGCCCCACCGGCGGGCCCATCGTGACCAGGTGGGTGATCCGGTCCGGGTGCTCCGTGGCGAGGCGGAGCGAGGTCTGCCCGCCCATCGAGTTCCCGACGAACGCGGCCTTGGCGATGCCGAGGGCGTCGAGGAACTGGATCGCCGCGTCCACGTGGTCGAGGCGGTCGACGGTCGCCGCGTCCGACTCCCCCCAGCCGGGCATGTCCACCGCGTACACGTGGAAGTGCCGGGCCAGCGCCTCGATGTTGCCGGAGAAGTTGCTCCAGCCCGTCGCGCCGGGGCCGCTTCCGTGCAGCAGGACGACCGGCTGCCCGTCGCCCGCCTCGTAGTAGCGGAGCTTCCAGTCCCGGGTCTGGACGGTGCGGGCGGCCTCGGCCTGGGTCAGTGCCATCAGAGTGCGTCCTTTCCGGAGGCGCGGGAGAGCAGGCCGGCGACGACCTCGGGCGGCCGGTGCCCCCAGCTGTGGAGCCGGTCCAGCGTCTTGACCTGCCAGGTGTCGTCGTCGACGAGCAGGCCGCCCCAGCCGTACTCGACGCTGAAGCCGGACGGCGTCCGCACGTAGAAGCTGAACATGTGGTCGTTGGGGTGCATGCCGAGGGTCATCTCGAACGGCTGCCCTGCGTCCATGCAGCGGTCGTAGGCCATGCCGACGTCGCGGACGTCGGTGACCTCGATCATGAAGTGGTGGGTCCGCTTCGGGTGCGGCATGTCGCCGAACGCGACGGAGTGGTGGCGGGGGTTGCAGCGCAGGAAGATCAGGTCGGCGACGGCGCCGGGGGCGAGCTCCTCGACGATGCGGTCGGAGATCCGGAAGCCGAGCAGCCCCTCGTAGAACTCCAGGTACGTCTCGCGGGCGACGCCCTTCGACAGCAGCACGTGGTGGCCCGCGCCCCCGGCGCCGGTGACGAACTCGCCGAGCAGCGCGTCGGAGTGGAAGGGGTCGGGGGCGTCGGCGAAGCCGGTGACCAGCTCGACGCGGTTGCCCATCGGGTCCGCGGTCACCGCGATGCGGTCGACGGCGCGGGACGCGGCGAGGTCGGCGTCGCCCTCGGCGACGTCGACACCGGCGGCCGTCAGCCGTTCGATGAGCGCGTCGAGGGCGGCGCCGTCCGCGACCTCGTAGCCGCTGGCCACCAGGTCGTCGGCCGGTCCGCGCCGCACGAGCCAGCGGTGGGCCTTCCGGTCGGTGCGCAGGGCGATGGCGTCGGCGGACTTCCCGGCGAGCTGCATGCCGAGCAGGCTCACGCCGAAGTGCTCCCAGTCGTCGAGGCTGCTCGCCTCGTAGACGACGTACGCCAGTTCCTTGACTCCGGTCATCGGGAGTCCTCCTTGCTCTCGGCGCCGCGGTACGAGCGGCGCGACGGGCCGCAGCACGGGCGGCGGGTCATGCAGGGGCGGCGAGTCATGCGGGGGCGGCGAGGCCGGAGACGTCGGCGGCCGCCACGAACCGGTCGGGGCGCACCGCGACGGCGCGGACGCCGTACCGCGCCAGCCACGGCAGCAGGACCTCGTCGAGGTCGACCAGTTCCTCGGGTCCCCGCGTGTAGGCGGTCTTCGGGCGGACCGCGACGTAGCGGGCGCCGAGCGCGTCCCAGCGCTCCCGCTCCTCGGCGGTGAGCAGGTCCGCCGGGTCGACGTCCGCGCCGAGCAGCACGAAGCCGTCGCCGAGCAGGTCGTCGAGGCGCGCCATCCGGCCGGTCGCGTCCCCCGTGACGGGCTGCGGGACCATGCGGCCGACGATGCTCGCGTCCCCGACCGGCCCGCGGATCCAGCCCGCCTCCAGCACCGGCGGTGCGATCAGCGGCGGCTCGAACGGCGTCACCGTGCCCTCGGGGACCCGGTTCATCTCCTCGATCTCCGCCGGGGTCGCCTCCTGCTTGATGACCCGGCCGAGCCCGACGGCGAGGCCGGTGTAGAACGCGGCGTTCGGCCGCCGCTCGGTCTCGTAGGTGTCGAGCCAGCTCTCGTCGAACTCGCCGGTAAGGACGCGGGCGAGCTTCCAGCACAGGTTGTGGGCGTCCCGCATGCCGGTCTGCATGCCGGCGCCCGCCCACGGGGGCATGAGGTGGGCGGCGTCCCCGGCGAGGAAGACCCGGCCCGACCGCCAGGTGTCGGCCATCCGGGTGTGGTGGCGGTAGAAGGCCCACTGGTGGATCGAGACGTCGTCGGTGGTGACGCCGAGCGCCTTGAGCAGCGGCCAGACGTCGTCCTCGGACGCGAAGTCCGCCTCGGTCTCGTGCGGCTTGAGCGGGATCTCCCAGCGGTGGTTGCCCGCGGACAGCGCGATGTCGACCACCGGGCGCTGGCGGTCGGACCAGAACGTGAGGAAGTCGCGGTCGGGCCACCAGCGCTTGACGCGGCAGTCGATGACGATCCACTGCACGTCGTTCGTGTCGCCGTCCAGCCGGCTGCCGATCATGCCGCGGGTGGGGCTGCCGCCGCCGTCGGCGCCGATCGCGTAGCGGGCGCGGACGGTGCGCTCCTCGCCCGTCGCGGCGTCCACGGCCGTCACCGTGACGCCGTCGGCGTCCTGCTCCAGCCCGGTCACCTCGGCGCCGTAGCGGACGTCGATCAGGTCGCCGTGGTCCTCGGCGCAGGCGCGCAGCTCGGCCTCCATGGCCGGCTGGTAGATGTTGTAGAACCGGGGCCCGGGGCCGAGCGCGGACGGCGGGTGCTCGACGCGCATGATCTCGGTGCCGTCGTAGGTCACCCAGCGCAGCGCCCGCTGCGGCTCGATCACCTTGGTGATCCGCTCGTCGATGCCGAGGCTCTGGAAGATCCGCATCGTCCAGTCGTTGACGGTGACGGCGCGGGCGCGCGGGTAGATGGCGGCGTCCCGCTCGAACGCGACCACCGGGACGCCGCGCTTCGCGAGGGTCAGGGCGGCGGTCACGCCGGTGGGGCCGTAACCGACGATCGCGACGTCGGCGTCGAAATGCTGGCTCATGGCGGGCTCCGGAGGCGGCTCTTCCGATCAAGTTTTGGACCGGTCGTTCGGTACAACAGTGGCCACCCTCACATGTGTTCCTCCTGGGTGTCCATGAAATTCCGCTATGCAGAATCAGCCGCGCGAGGGGGCCGGGCGGGGTTCTATGCTTCGACGCGTGGCGGACGAGACGATCGGGAATCGCCGCGGCCGCAGGTCACGGGAGGAGATCCTCGACGTCGCGGCGCGGATCATGGCGGAGCGCGGCTACGCCGCCACCTCGCTGTCGGTGCTGAGCCGGGAGACCGGCCTGCCGAAGAGCGCGGTGTACCACCACTTCCACTCCAAGGCGGGGCTGCTGTCGGCGGTCATGGCGCGCGGCGCCGAGGACTTCTTCGCGGCGATGCGGCGCGCCCAGGCGGGCGGCCCCGAGGGCGGCACCCCGCGCGAGCGGCTGACGTGGTTCCTGCTGCGCACCGGCGAGGTGTTCCTGGACCGCCCGGAGTTCCTGCGCCTGCACCTGCTCCTCGTCATGAGCGCCGAGGCCGCCGAGGCCGAGGTGGACGGCATCATCGAGCGGGTGCGGCGGGACGGCCGCGCGCACATGAACCGGATGATCGCGCTGTCCTTCGCACCGGAGGGCGAGGAGATCGCGCAGGCCGTCGCGGACCAGCTCGACTACTTCGGCATCGCCGGGTTCGACGGCGCGTTCGTCGCCCTGCAGGCCGAACCGCACCGCGACCTCGCCGGCGAGATGCGGCTGCTCGCGGAGGCGGTGGCCGCGCTCGGCGAGGCGCGGGCGGCCGCGCTGCGCGCCGCCGCCGCGCCGCCCCCGGGCGGGGAGGGCTGACCGGCGGCGACGGGGGAAGGGTCACCGCCATGGACATCGATCTCAGCGGGCGGACCGCCTTCGTCAGCGGCTCCACCCAGGGCATCGGCCGCGCCATCGCCGCGGGGCTGGCCCGGGCCGGAGCGACCACCATCGTCAACGGCCGGTCGGACGGCAGCGTCGACTCCGCCCTCGACGCGCTGCGGGCCGAACTGCCGGACGCCGACCTGCGGGGCGTGGCCGCCGACGTCGCCACCGCCGAAGGCGCCGAGGCGGTGCGCGCCCAGGCGCCCGACGTCGACATCCTGGTGAACAACCTCGGCATCTTCGGGGCGCGGCCCGTCCTGGAGGTCGACGACGACGAGTGGCGGCGCTACTTCGAGGTCAACGTCCTGTCGGGAGTGCGGCTCGCCCGCCTGTACCTGCCGGGCATGACCGAGCGGGGCTGGGGGCGCGTGCAGTTCATCGCCAGCGACTCGGCGGTGGCGATCCCCGCGGAGATGGTGCACTACGGCGTCTCGAAGACGGCGCTGCTGGCCGTCTCGCGCGGCTACGCGAAGGCCGTCGCGGGGACGGGCGTCACCGTCAACACCGTCCTGGCCGGGCCGACCCACACCGGCGGCGTGGAGGACTTCGTCGCCGAGATGGTCGGGGACGACCTGCCCTGGGACGAGGCGCAGCGCCGCTTCATGGCCGAGCACCGCCCGAACTCGCTGCTCCAGCGGCTCATCGAGCCCGAGGAGATCGCCAACATGGTCGTCTACCTCAGCTCGCCGCACGCCTCGGCCACCACCGGCGGGGCGGTCCGCGTCGACGGCGGCTACGTCGACGCGATCCTGCCCTAGCGGAGCACCCGTCTGGACCGGCGAGCACCGGCGGTCCGGCGAGCGCCGGCCGGCCCGGCTAGGGGATCATGACGACCTTCCCGGTGGCCTGGTCGTTCTCCATGTGGCGGTGGGCCGCGACGACGTCCGCCAACGAAAACACCCGGTCGATGTTGGGCCGGTAGACGCCCGCCTCGACCTGCCGGACGATCCGCTGCAGCAGCACGGCGCCCGCCTCGCCCTTGAGGTCGTCGCTGTGGAAGGCCGTGAGCCTCGTCCCGGACGGGATCATCGCGACCGGCTGGAAGTCCGGGATGGCCCAGCCGCTGAGCGAGCCCGCCACGCAGACCGTCCCGCCGCGGCGGACCAGGCTCAGGGAGTCCGCCGCCGTGGCCGCTCCGACGAGGTCGAGGACGTGGTCGGGGCCCTCGGGCCAGATCGCCCGCACGTCGTCCGCCAGCGGACCGCCCGCGTCGACGAGGACGTGGGCGGCGCCGGCGGCGGTCAACGCACCGATCCTGCCCTTCTGCCGGGTGGTGGCCGCGATCTCCAGCCCGTGCGCGGACGCGATCGACAGGGCCGCCATCCCGACCGACGACGTCCCGCCCCGGACGAGCAGGCGCCCGCCGCCGGGCCCGGCGCCCAGCGCCTCCAGCGCGCCCTGCGCCGTCAGGTACGTCTCGGGCAGCGCGGCGAGGACGTCCCAGGGCAGCGTGGTGGCGACCGGCATCAGCAGCGCGTTCGGCAGCAGCGCGAACTCCGCGTAACCGCCGTCGAACTCCCGCCCCATCTCCCCCATCACCGCCGCGACGGTCGTCCCCTCCGGCAGCGCGGGATCGGTCGACACCGCCACGACCCCCACGCACTCGATGCCGAGCACGCGCGGGAACACCACGTTCGGGGAGTGCCCCTGGCGCGTCCTCAGCTCCGACCGGTTCAGGCCCGCGCCCTCGACCCGCACCAGGCTCCAGCCGTCCCGGACCGCCGGGACCGGCACCTCGCGGACCTCCAGCATCTCCGGCCCACCGGCCCCGAGGCAGACGGCCGCCCGCATCGTCGCGCTCATCGCACATCACCTTTCGACGGAAGGGAGAACCCGCGGCTCATGCGTCCACTGTCGCCGGAGGGCGGTGCGGCCGACCACCGTTAGAATGCCAACCCATGCCCGTTGGCCGCCAAGTTCCCCCGCCCGGTCCGACGTCCCGCCTGTGGCCGTCCGGAGGGGCGCACCTGTGGCCGGCGGGCGGGACGAGCACGGCGCAGACCCACTCGCGCGGGCACCTGGTGTACGCGGCCCGCGGCGTCCTGTCGGTGCACACGGAACACGGCACCTCGATCGTCCCGGCCAACCGGGCCGCCTGGACGCCCGCCGGGTTCACGCACCACCACCGCGCCCACAGCAGCACCGACATGCGGATCGTCTTCCTGCCGGCGTCCCTGGCCCGGCTCGTCCCCGACCGCCCCGCCGTCTACCTGGTCTCCGACCTGGCCCGCGAGATCCTGCTCGCGCTCACGGGCCCGCGCCGCGAGGACCGCGCCGCGGGCGCCCGCGCCCGGCTCCGGCGCGTCCTCGTCGACGAGCTCCGCGAGGCGCCCGAGCAGCCGCTGCAGCTGCCCGAACCGCGCGACGACCGGTTGCGGGCCATCGCGCGGACGCTGCGCGAGGACCCCGCCGACAGCACCTCGCTCGCCGGGCTCGGGCGGCGGATCGGAGCCAGCCCCCGGACCCTCAGCCGCCTGTTCCACGACGAGCTCGGCATGACCTTCTACCAGTGGCGCACGCAGCTGCGCGTCCACCACGCGCTCGTCCTCCTCGCCGACGGCCACGACACGACCCGCGTCGCGCACGCCTGCGGCTGGGCGAACCCCAGCGGCTTCATCGCGGCCTTCGCCGACCTCGTCGGCACGACCCCGGGCCGCTACCGGGCGGGCCCGTGACGGCCCCGCCCGTCAGAAGTGCTGCTCCAGGCGGGCGGCGACCTGGCGGTACCTGCTGACCGGCACCAGGTGCACGCCGTCGAAGGCGCCGCTGTCGCGGATCGCCAGCACGTGCTCGCACGCGGCGTCCACCCCGGCGTCCCGGTCCCGCTCGACCGCCGCGACGAGCTCGTCCGGGATGGCGATGTCGGGGATCGCCGCCGCGAGGTTGCGGGCCATGCCGGTGCTCGCCAGCACCATCACCCCCGCGTACACCGGGACGTCCAACCGGACGCTGTCCCGCCAGCGCAGCAGCGCGTCCAGCGAGTAGCTGACCTGGACGAACACGAAATCGGCCGCGGTCTTCCACGCGGGGACCGGCCGCAGCCCGGACGCGACCCCGGCCCGGAACGGCGCGCGTCCCTCGAACGCCGGGTCGTCCGCCGCGGCCCGCGTCTCCTCGATCATGGCGCGCACGGTCAGCTCGCTCGTCCGCCCGCCGACGGTGGGCTTGTCGCCGTAGACGAACAGGAACCGGTCGACCCCGTACGCCGCGGCCGTGAGCAGGTCGCGGCGGAACCCCAGCAGGTTGCGGTCCCGCGAGTTCAGGCACGCGATCCCGGAGGCGCCCATCGCCTGCACCTCGTGGGCGACCGCCACGCTCGACACCGTCGCCCGCCCGATGTGGTTGTCCGGGATCAGGAACGAGTCGGCGACCGGGCTCAGCACGCCGATCTGGTGCCGCACCCGCGCCAGGTCCGGGCGGACGGGCGGTTCGATCTCACAGATCACTTCGAAGCCATCGGCGACCATCCCCGCACCCTACCGGCGCCGCCCCGGCGCATCCGGCGCCCGGTGGCGAAATCGTCCTCGCCGACGACCGGTCAGGAGGAGTCGCCGGCGGGAGTGGCGGGCGGGCTGCGGGCGGGCGGGTGATCGCTTAGCCTGCCGGGGTGGCGCACACATCTGACGCTCTCGCCCTGCCCTCTCCCCTGGCCGAGGTGGTCGAGGTCGGTTTCGAGTGGGACTACGACGAGGAGACCGACGAGGCCAGCGGCTGCGACTTCGAGCCGTTCGACCGGTTCGAGGAGCCCGAGCGGACGGCGTGGTGGTTCCGCCTGTGGACGGGGAACCAGGACGTCGACGGCGGCGAGTTCCGCTTCTTCGGCAAGACCGGCTGCGGCGACTACACCGGCTTCTGGCTGGTGCGGCCCGGTGCGCCGATCGCGGAGCAGCCCGTCGTCCACATCGGCTCCGAGGGGGAGCGCGGCGTGCTCGCCCGCGACCTCGGCGACCTGCTCTGGCTCTTCGCCGCCGGGCTGGGGCCCGCCGAGGCGTTCGACGACCCGGAGTCACCGGCGGAGCCGAACGACGCCTTCCGCGCGATCGCGGAGCGGCACGCGCCCGGCCGCCACCGCTCCCCTGCCCGGATCGTCGGGGACGCGCGAGCCGAGTTCCCGCATTTCTCCGATCACATCGACGCCATGTGCCGCTGAACGGCGCGCGTCCCGGCGCCGGTCACGTCATTTCCGGCGGCGCCCGCGGCGGTTTCAGCGGGCCGGGTCCTCGTCGTAGTCGTGGCGGGCCTGGTCGACCTTTTCGAGATTGGCCGACGCCCATTCCGCGAGATGGGCGAAGAGCGGCCCGAGGCTGCGGCCGAGATCGCTGATCTCGTATTCGACCCGGGGCGGGACCTCGGGGTGGTAGGTGCGCACCACGAGTCCGTCGCGTTCGAGCTGCCGCAGGCGCTGCGTCAGGACCTTCGGGGTGATCGTGGCGATCCGCCGCTGCAGCTCGACGAAGCGCTGCCGACCGTCCTGGTGGAGCGTCCACAGGATCGGGGTCGTCCACCGGCTGAACACGATGTCGACGACCGGCGCGATCGGGCACGCCTGCTCCGGGTCGGCCGTCGCGGCCGCGGCGCCCCACGTCTTCTCGGCCATGCGGATCCCCTCTGAGGTAGTCACTTTCCTGTAGGTACCTACTATATCCAGGATGTTAGCGTCGTCGGCGTCCACCACGGACCGCTCGTTCGAGCGGGGGAACGGCAGGAGACCGATCATGATCGTTGTTACCGGAGCGACCGGGAACGTCGGCGGCGCGCTCGTGCGGGTGCTCGCGGAGGCGGGCGAGAAGGTGACCGCCACGTCCCGGAACATCACGGAGGCGGACGTGCCCGGCGGCGTCGAGCACGTGAAGGCGGACCTCGTCGACGCCGCGAGCCTGCGCCCGGTGTTCGACGGCGCCGACGCGCTGTTCCTGCAGAGCGGCGGGGCCAGCGCGCACCTGCTGCGGACGGACGAGATCCTCGCCGCGGCCGCGAAGGCCGGCGTCCGACGGGTGGTGCTGCTGTCCTCGCTGGGCGTGGCCACGCGCCCGGACTCGGCGTCGCACGGGGTCGTCGGGCTGGCGATCGAGGAGGCCGTGCGCGGATCGGGCCTGGACTGGACGATCCTGCGGCCGGGCAACTTCGCGTCCAACAGCTACGCCTGGATCCCGTCGGTGCGCGCCGAGCGGACCGTCATGGCGCCGTTCGGCGACGTGGCGCTGCCGACCGTCGACCCGCGGGACATCGCCGAGGTCGCCGCCGCGGCGCTGCGCGAGGACGGGCACGCCGGGCGGTTCTACGAGCTGACCGGGCCCGTCCCGATCACGCCGCGCGAGCAGGCGGAGGCGATCGGGGCGGTGCTGGGCGAGCCGGTCCGGTTCGCGGAGCTGACCCCGGACGAGGCGCGGGTGCGGATGCTGGACTTCATGCCGCCGGACGTGGCCGAGACGACGCTGGAGGTCCTGGGCTCGCCGACCCCGGCCGAGCAGCGGGTCAGCCCGGACGTCGAGAACGTGCTGAAGCGGGCGCCCCGGACGTACGCGGACTGGGTGCGCGACCACATCGCCGCGTTCCGTTGACCGGCCGAGGGGCGGCCCCGTCCGCGGGACGGACCGCCCCCGGCCGGCCTCAGCCGGCCGCAGCCGACGACCGGGCTCAGGCAGCGGCGGCGCCGAACCATCGGGGCAGGTGGCCGAGCAGGTCCTCCTGGTCGTCGCCGACCCACGCCACGTGGCCGTCCGGCCGCAGCAGCGCCGCGGGCACGTCCAGGCGGTCGTCGACGACGTGGCCGACGCGCGACTCCCATCCCGCGACGGAGAGCAGGCCGGTCCGGTCGAGCAGCAGCCCGCGGCCGTCGCGCATCAGCTCGTAGAGGCGGCCGGGCTTGAGCTCCGCGTCCCGCATCCGGCGGCCGACCAGCTCGTGCTCCCCGCCGAGGTCGTACCGGACGCCGGTCGCGATGATCTTCTCGATCAGGTACCGGTTGACCTCCTCGAAGTCCATCAGCTCCGCCATCAGCCGGCGCACCGCCCGCGGTCCGGGCTCGTTGGACATCAGCACCCCCTGCGCGCGGGTGTTGTTCAGCACCTCGGCGGCGACCGGGCGGCGCTCGGTGCCGTAGCTGTCGAGGAGCCCGTCCGGCGCCCAGCCGGCGATCTGCGCCGCGAGCTTCCAGCCGAGGTTGAACGCGTCCTGGACGCCGAGGTTGAGGCCCTGCCCGCCGAGCGGCGGGTGGACGTGCGCCGCGTCGCCCGCCAGCAGGACCCGGCCGTCGCGGTAGCGGTCGGCGAGGCGGGTGGCGTCGGTGAACCGGGACAGCCAGCGCGGCGAGTGGATCCCGAAGTCGGTGCCCGCGTACGCGCGCAGTTGCCGCGCGAAATCCTCGAGCGTCGGCGGGACGGTGCGGTCCTCGGCCACGCTCGCGGCGGGCACGATGACCCGGAACAGGCCGTTCTCGAGCCGCCCGGCGGCGAAGAACAGCTCGGTCTTGCGGATCTCCGCGACGATGCCGGCGACCGTCTCGGGGTCCGCGGTCGCCTCCATCTCGCCGACCAGCGTCTCCTTGCTCGCGGGCTCGCCGGAGAACCCGATGCCGAGCAGCTTGCGGACCGTGCTCCGGCCGCCGTCGCATCCGACGAGGTAGCGGGCGCGCAGCCGGGTGCCGTCGGCCAGTTCGGCGGTCACCCCGTGCTCGTCCTGGCTCAGCCCGGTCAGCTCGCGTCCGCGCCGGATCTCGGCGCCGGACCCGGCGGCGTGCTCCTCCAGCAGGCGGTCGGTGACGGTCTGCACGATGCCGAGGACGTAGGGGTGCGTGGTGTCCAGGTTCTCGGGCGCCGGCTTGGTGATGCCCGCGAAGAACCCGCCGAGCGGGTACTTCCGGCCGCGTTCGAGGAACCGGTCCAGCAGGCCGCGCTGGTCCATCACCTCGATGCTGCGGACGTGGATCCCGAGTGCCCTGACGTGCGGGGCCGGCTCGGCGTTCTTCTCCAGGACGAGCACGCGCGCGCACTGCAGCCGCAGTTCTCCGGCCAGCATCATGCCGGTGGGGCCGCCACCGGCGATGATCACATCGAACATGAATTCAATTCCCCCGTTCACCGTGGTGATTTCCGGCCGTTCGACCCGCCGGGTTCAGTCGCGTGGACATGCTGAATTCCCGCCGGTTCCGGCACCGGCCGTAGATTCTGCGCCATGACCCGGGTCTTGCCGCAAGGCCCCCTGTGCGCTATAGATTGATAGTGGCAGGGAGATGTTTTCTCCCTGCTTTTTTCGTCTGCTGAGACGCGCCGCCGTTCCGGTTCCGCGAACGCCCGGAGCGCGTCCTCGGCGCCCCCTCCTCGACGGCCCCGGAGGCCACCGCCCGATCTCGGCGCGCTTGACGAATAGGTAGACCGGTCTACTATCTCTCCATGGTCAGTACTCGGAGAGACGGCGGCGGGGACAGGTACGCGCTGGTGTTCGGCGCGAGCGGCTTCATCGGGCGCCACCTGGTCCTCGCGCTCGGCCGGGCGGGCGTCCGGGTCGGCGCGGCGAACCGGAGGCCGGAGGCCCACCGGCGGCTCGTCCGCTGGCTGGACGAGCACGGGCACCGCGAACCCCCGGCCGACCTGCGCGCCGACTTCGGCGCACCGGCACTGGTCGAGGACGGCTGCGAAGGCGTCACCGAGGTCTACAACTGCTCCGGCGCCTACCGGTTCGGGATGCGGGCGGACGAGGCGCGCCGCGCGAACGTCGACGGCGTGCGCGCGATCGTCGCGTTCGCGGCGCGGCTGCCGCGCCTGCGCCGCCTGGTGCACGTCTCGGGGTACCGCGTCGGCGGGCAGGACCCGGCCGAGTGGAGCGAGGAGCGGCGGCGGGAGGCCTACCGGGCGCTCGGCGCGTACGAGGCGTCCAAGGCCGAGGCGGACGCCGTGTTCCAGGCGGAGGCGGCGCGGCTGGGCGTCCCGTGGTCGATCGTGAACCCGCCCAGCGTCATCGGTGACAGCGCCACCGGGGAGTCCGACCAGTACCTGGGGCTCGCGTCGACCGTGCGGGACCTCTGGACGGGCTCGCTCGCGGCGGTGCCGGGCAACGCGCGGACGTTCGTCCCGGTGGTCGCGGTCGACTACCTCGCCCGGTTCATGACGCTGCTCCCTGACGACGAGGCCGCCGAGGGCGCCGCGTACTGGCCGCTGGACGACGGCACGCCCGCCCTGCCGGACCTCCTCGCGCTCGTCGCCGAGCACTACCGGGTCCGGGCGCCCCGCGCGCAGATCCCGGTGTCCCTGGTCAAGCGCCTGCCCCGGTCGCTCACCAAGGCCGACCCCGAGACGCTGACGTTCCTGTCGGAGGACCGGTACCCGACCGCGTCGGCGTCCGCGTTCGCCGCGCGCCACGGGCTGGCCATGCCGGACACCGCCACGGCGATCCGCCGCTGGGCCGACCATCTGGCGGCGCACCGCTTCGGGGAGGCCGGGGGCGGGGCGCGGCGGTTCACGGCGCCCGCCGGGGTGCGGACCTTCGAGCTCGGCGAGCCGGACTCCCCGACGGTGGTCCTGCCGGGCTTGCCGGTGAACGCCGACTCCTGGGCTCCGGTGGTCGCGGCGCTGGGCCGCGCCCGCGCCGTCGACCTGCCGGGGCTGGGGATGAGCGCCGGGCGCCGCGACGACTGGCCGGCCTGGCTGTCCGCGCTGGTGACCGGGACCGGCGCCCGCCATCTGGTGGGCCATTCCCTCGGCGCGGCCGCCGCCGTCGAGGCCGCGGCCGCCCATCCGGAGGCGGTGGAGCGGCTCACCCTCGTCTCACCGTTCTTCCTTCAGGCGCGTCCTGCCCGCCTCGCCCGGTGGGCGCCGCTGGCCCGGCTGTATCTGCGGCGCGCGTCGTCCGGGGCGCTGGCCGCGCGGCTCACCGGCACGGCGGTGCACGCGGCCGCGCTCCAGTCGAGCGCGGCGGACCTCCGCCGAGGCTCCGTCGCCGCCACCGCCGCCCGGTACCTCGCCGAGACAGCGGACCCGCGATGGCGTGACGACCTCCGGGCCGGGCTGCGCCGCCACCGCGGGCCCGTGCACGTCATCGTCGGCTCCGAGGACCCGCTCACCACCGAAGGGCGGGCCCTGCTGGACGCGCTTCCGCAGGTCACGGTGACGGTCATCGACGGCGCGGGCCATCACCCCCAGCTCACCCATCGGGAGGACGTGGTCCGGGCCATCGACGGCGTGTGAGCGGCCGGCCGCCGGCGGACCCTTGTCCGTGCAGGGACGCGGCGGCACGATGGCAGATACCGGCCAATCGCTTGTTCGGGGCGAGACGCCGATCTAGACATAAGTCTCAAAGTGGGGTGCGAGCGCCGCGAGGAGTGACCCCGATGGATGATCTGGTGATCAGGAACGCCCGGGTCGTGGACGGCACCGGCGCACCCCCCTACCCCGCCGACGTCGCCGTCACCGGCGACCGCATCACCGCCGTCGGCCCCGGCGCCGGGCCCGGCCGCCGCACGGTCGACGCGGACGGCGCGCTGCTCACCCCCGGGTTCGTGGACATCCACACCCACTACGACGGGCAGGCCACCTGGGACCCGATCCTCGCGCCGTCGTCCTGGCACGGGGTCACCACGGCGGTCATGGGCAACTGCGGCGTCGGGTTCGCGCCCGCCCGGCCCGACCGGCACGCCTGGCTGATCGGGCTGATGGAGGGCGTCGAGGACATCCCCGGCAGCGCGCTCGCCGAGGGCATCACCTGGGAGTGGGAGAGCTTCCCGGAGTTCCTCGACGCGCTGGACCGGACGCCCCGCACCATGGACCTCGGCACGCAGGTCCCGCACGGCGCCGTCCGCGCGTACGTGATGGGCGAGCGCGGCGCCCGCAACGAGCCCGCCACCGCCGACGACATCGCCGCGATGAAGGCGATCGTCAAGGAGGGCGTGGCCGCCGGGGCGCTCGGCTTCTCCACCTCCCGCACGCTCGCCCACCGCGCGATCGACGGCGAGCCGGTGCCCGGCACGTACGCGGCCGAGGAGGAGCTGTTCGGGATCGGCGAGGCGCTCCGCGAGCTGGACTCCGGGGTCTACGAGATCGCCCCCGTGGGCGCGGCCGGCGAGGACGTCAACGCCCCGCCGGACGAGGTCCGGTGGATGCGGCGGCTGGCGGAGGCGACCGGCCGCCCGGTGTCGTTCGCGCTGCTCCAGGTCGACGCCGCGCCGGACCTGTGGCGCGAGCTGATGCGGCTGTCCGCCGGCACCGACGCGCGGCTGTACCCGCAGGTGGCGGGGCGGCCGTTCGGGATGCTGATCGGGCTGGAGACGCTGCACGCGTTCGGCGACCATCCGACGTACGTGTCCGAGCTGGCGCTGCTGCCGCTGCCCGAGCGGGTGAGGCGGATGCGCGACCCGGACGTCCGCGCGCGGATCCTCGCCGAGCGCCCGCCGCAGGAGGACCTGCTCGCCGCCATGGTCCGCGGCTGCCTGGACCGGCTGTTCCCGCTGGACGGCGACCGTCCCGACTACGAGCCCGCGCCGGACGAGTCGGTGGCGGCCCGCGCGGCGGCGACCGGCCGCGACCCGCTGGAGATGCTGTACGACCTGCTGCTGGAGGACGACGGCCGCAACCTGCTCCTGCTGCCGCTGCTGAACTACTCCGAACGCAGCCTCGACCCCGTCCGCGAGATGCTCACCCATCCGCGCGCGGTGCTCGGGCTCGGCGACGGCGGCGCCCACTGCGGCTTCATCTGCGACGCGTCGCTGCCCACGACCATGCTGAGCCACTGGGCGCGGGACCGGCGGCGCGGCGAGAAGCTGCCCCTGGAGCACGTCGTGCGGCTGATGACCCGCGACACGGCCCGCCTGTACGGGCTGGAGGACCGGGGCATCATCGCCCCGGGCAAGAAGGCCGACCTCAACCTCATCGACTTCGACCGCGTCGCGAACCGCCGCCCGGAGATGCGGTACGACCTGCCCGCGGGCGGGCGGCGGCTGGTGCAGCGGGCCGACGGGTACCTCGCGACGTTCGTCTCCGGGACGCAGGTCTTCGCGGACGGCGAGCACACCGGCGAGCTGCCGGGACGGCTGGTCCGGGGAGCGCGTTCGTGACGCGCCGCTTCAACCTGGCGGACCTCTTCGAGGTGGTCGCCGGCGCCTGCCCGGACCGCACCGCGCTCGTCGCCGGACCCGTCCGGTCGACGTACGCGGAGCTGGACGCCCGCGCGAACCGCGTCGCGCACCATCTCGCCGGCGCGGGCGTGCGGCCGGGCGACCACGTCGGGATCCTCGCCTACAACCGGGCCGAATGGGTCGAGACGATGCTCGGCTGCTTCAAGCTCCGCGCCGCCCCCGTCAACGTCAACTACCGGTACGTCGCGGGGGAGCTGGCGCACCTGCTCGGCGACGCGGGCTGCGTCGCGCTGGTCGCCGAGCGGTCCCTGCTCGGCGGCGTCGACCGCGACCGGCTGCCGCGACTGCGGCACACCGTCGCCATCGACGACGGCTCCCCTGCCGAGGCGGCCGCCGACGCCGAGTACGAGAAGGCGCTGGCCGCCGCGTCCCCGGACGGGGGTTTCGGGCCGCGCTCGCCCGACGACCCCTACCTGCTCTACACCGGCGGCACCACCGGCCTGCCCAAGGGCGTCCTGTGGAGGTCGGAGGACCTGTTCTTCGCGGCCCTGGGCGGCGGCGCGTACGGCGGCGGCTCCGTCGTCGCGTCCCCCGAGGAGCTGGCCGGATGCGCGGAGCGGGAGCCGCTGCGCGTCCAGGTGCACGCCCCGCTGATGCACGGCGGCGGCCAGTGGATGACGCTGATCGCCCTCACCACGGGCGGCACGGCGATCCTGTGGACCGGGCGGCACTTCGACGCGCGGGCCGCGCTGGAGCTCGCCGCGCGCGAGCGCAGCCAGGTGTTCATGCTGGTCGGCAACGGGATGGCCGGGCCCGTCGCGGACGAGCTGGCCACCGGCGCGCACCCGGACCTGGAGATCTTCGGGTTCGGGTCGGGCGGCGCGCCGCTGTCGTCCGGCGTGAGGGAGCGGCTGCGGGCCGCGCTGCCGGACGTCTACATCTCCGACAACCTCGGCGGCACCGAGACCGGCGCGATGGGCGTCAGCGTCGGCGACGGCCGCTTCGAGCTCGCCCCCGGGTTGGCGGTCCTCGGCGACGACCTGCGCCCGGTGCCGCCCGGCGCCGAGGGGGTGGTGGCCCGCACCGGCCACATCCCCCTCGCGTACTGGGGCGACGAGGCGAAGACCGCGGCGACGTTCGTCCGCGACCCGGACGGCAGGCGGTGGGCGCTGCAGGGCGACCACGCGCGCGTCGAGGACGACGGCACGGTCACGCTGCTCGGCCGCGGGTCGCTGGTCATCAACACCGGCGGCGAGAAGGTGTTCGCGGAGGAGGTCGAGACGGTCCTGCGCGGCCACCCGTCCGTCGCGGACGCCGTGGTCGTGGGCGCCGCCGACCCGAGGTTCGGCCACCGCGTCGCCGCCGTCGTGACCTGGGCGGACGGGACGCCCGCCGGGGACGAGGCGCGCACCGGCGAGGAGGCGCTCACCGCGCACTGCCGGGAGCGGCTCGCGGGCTACAAGGTGCCGCGCGTCTACCGCTTCGTGGACGCCGTGCGGCGCACGCCCGTCGGCAAGCCCGACTACGCCTGGGCTCGCGCCGTCGTCTCGTCCTGAGCCCGCCCGGGATCGCGGGCGCGGCGCCGGATCAGACGCTGCGCAGGACCGAGACGACGATGCCCAGGATGACCGCGCGGTCGCCGTCGATGACGTCGTACGCGGGGTTGCGGGGTTCGAGGAGGACGTGCCCGCCGCGGCGCCGGTAGACCTTCACGGTGGCCTCGCCGTCGATCATCGCGGCGACGATCTGCCCCGAGTGCGCCTCCGGCTGCTGCCGGACCACGACGGTGTCGCCGTCGCAGATCGCGGCCTCGATCATCGAGTCGCCGCGCACCCGCAGCGCGAAGACGGTGCCCCGCCCGACGAGCTCGCGGGGCAGCGCGAGCATGCCGTCGGCGTGCTGCTCGGCGGTGATGGGCACGCCGGCGGCGATGTCGCCGACGACCGGGACGGGCACCGAGTCCCCTGCGGGCGCCTCGTCCGGGGCGTCCCGCAGGAAGGACCGCACGTCGATCGGGCGGGCGACGGCGGCGCCCCGGCGCAGGAAGCCCTTGTCCTCCAGGCTGGCGAGATGCCGCGACACCGACGACGATGACCGCAGGCCGACGGCGTCGCCGATCTGCCGCGTGCTCGGCGGGTAGCCGTACCGGACGACCCAGTCCCGGATCGTGGCCAGGATCCGCTGCTGGCGCGGCGGGAGGGCGGAGACGTCCAGGCCCTCGAACGCATCATGATCGTGATAGGCGGCCACCCGCGGAATTGTAGAGGTCCCGCGGCCCCGCGCGGGTGGAGGCGCGGGCGGCGCCGCTCGCCGGGCGGCGGTGAAATGCTCGGCCGCCGCCGGACATGTGGTGGTCGTCCGGTCCGCACGGCGAGAGGAAACCCACGTGTCCGCCACCTCGGAACCACCCCCGCCCGACGAACGGCGGCGCCGCTTCGAGCACGTCTACGCGGCCCACCGCGCCGGGATCCTCGGCTACGCGCTGCGCCGCACGGCCGATCCGCAGGACGCGGCGGACGTGCTCGCCGAGACGTTCCTGGTCGCCTGGCGGCGGCTGGACGACGTGCCGCGCGGCGACGCGGCCCGGCTGTGGCTGTACGGCGTCGCGCGCCGCGTGCTGGCGAACCACCACCGGGGCGAGCGCCGCCGGTCGGCGCTGGTCGGCGACCTGGCGGGGCGGCTGCGCAGCGATCTCGCGGCGCACCGCGTGCCGCCGCGGGACGGGGAGCTCGCCGCGATCGCGGCGGCGTTCGGCGAGCTGTCCGAGGGCGACCGGGAGCTGCTGTCGCTGGTCGGCTGGGAGGGCCTGGACCACGGCGAGATCGCCGCGGTGCTCGGGTGCTCCCGCAACGCGGTGCGGATCCGGCTGCACCGGGCCCGCCGCCGGTTCGCCCGCGCCCTGGACCGGCAGGGGGCCCAGGCCCCGAACGCCCACGCCATGCCCGCAGCGGTCATCAACGGAGAACGCGCATGAACCACGACATCGACCCGCTCATCGGCCGCCTCGCCCCCGTCACCGACGCCCGCGCCGCCGAGCTGCTCACCGACGAGACGGCCGCCGACCTGGCCGGACGCATCCTCGCCGCGCCCGCCGAAGCCGCCGGCCCCGCCGCCGCGGATCCGGTCCCCGCCAAGACCCGGGCGCGCCGGCGGCTCGCCATCGGGCTTCCGCTGCTGGCCACCGGAGTCGCCGCGGCCGCGGTCGCCGCGGCGCTCGTCACGCAGTCCGGGGGCTCGGGCGATCCCGGGCGCGACCCCGGACGGCCCGCGCCGCCCACGAGCTCGCACGGGCGGGTGCAGCTGGCCGCCGCGCTCAGCTTCACCCGCAAGGGCGGCTACATCGACGTGCGGATCCGCGACCCCTACGCCGACCCCGCGCGGTACAAGGAGGAGTTCGCCGCGCACGGCCTGCACGTCAGCCTGAGCCTGGTGCCCGTCTCGCCCTCGATCGTGGGCACCGTGGTGATGGAGGACACCAGCGAGGGGACGCACCCGGACGACGTCACCGAGATCCGAGTCAAGGGCGCCTGCGAGGTCGCGAGCGGCGGGGACGACTGCACGGTGGGGGTGCGGATCCGGAAGGGCTACACGGGCACCGCCGCGATCGTCTTCGGGCGCGCGGCGCGGCACGGCGAGCAGTACCAGAGCACCGCCCAGGCGACCGCGCGCGGCGAGGCCATGCACGGGATGGCGTACCGGGGGCGGCACCTGTCGGAGGTGCTGGCCGCGCTGGCGAAGCGGAAGGTCACCGTCCCCGAGTATCGGGTGATGGTGGGCAACGAGAGCCAGGTCCGCTACCCGGGGCAGGTTCCGGGGAACTGGTACGTGCACGACGCCGTCCCGTGGGCGGACGGCCAGGTGATGCTGTTCGTCGGCCCCAAGCCGACCGAGGACCTGGGATCGGGCGCGCCGCCGGCGGCGTCGCCGACGCCGACCGCCGCCCCCGGTTCGCCGTCCGCGCCCTGAGCGACCGCCGTTCCGTGACCCGCGAGGGCCGGCGGCGCGGGGCGGCGGGGCACCGGCTGGATGCCGGTGCCCCGCCGTGCGGGGAGGGGCCCGTCAGGAGAGGACGATGTCCCGGTAGTAGTGGTGGAGGATCGCCCGGAAGTCCGAGCCGGCGTTCGCCATGTCGCGCGAGCCGTACTGCGACATCCAGTTCCCGTCCACCCACGCGCCGCAGGCGGTCGTGGTGGAGCAGTAGTGCGCGATCAGGATGTTGCCGCTGCGGGTCATCCGGGTCGACCACGTGCGGTCGACGGCGGCGGACGTCGACGACACCGCCGAGGACGGCCGGTACACCTGGTCACCGGTGTCGTCGCGGACGTCGTAGCACGCGCCGCCCGAGGTCTTGCGGGTCGAGTGCAGCGCCCAGTACCAGGCGTAGCTCTTGACGGCCATCGCCCCCGCGTCCAGCGAGGCGCTCGGCCAGCTCGAGATCCACTCGTTCGGCAGGACGTTCTTGACGTAGGTCTTGAAGTCGACGCGGTCCACCCGGCCCAGGCCGACCCGGTACACCAGGATCGAGGACGGCAGCGTCGTGTTGGACCCGTCGGTCTTGCATCCGCTGGGCTGCGACGCGAGGAGCTGGTGGGAGGCGTTGTTGTTCTTCAGCGTCGCGTTGAGGTTGCCTTTCGCGCCGGCCGCGAAGTCCTGGTAGGAGCCAGCGTAATTGCTGTTGTAGTAGACCCGCACCGTGTAGCTCGTGCGGTTCCACACCGACGCCGCGTTGTTCTTCACGCAGACGCCCTGGCCGTTCCCGGCGCCCTTGAACTCGTAGCAGGTCGGCTGGGTCGTCCCGTAGTCGTCGAGGGAGCCGGTGAAGTCGGAGACCGAGCCGGCCTCGTCGCTGTTGAAGTAGTAGCAGAACTCGCCGCTGTCGCAGACCCCGTCACGGGACGCCGCGGACGCCGGTCCGGCCACCACCACGATGCCCGCCAGCACCGTCACCACGGCGGCGAGGACGCCCATCACCCTTGTGCGGATCGCCATTCCCGGCCGCCTCTCAGAAGTGGAGCATCCACTGGAAGTCGGCCTGGGCGCTGCTCACGTGCACGTGCGAGCGGGTGCCGTACGCGAGCGGGTTGTTCCAGTTGTACTCCTCGACGTCGAACGAGCCGTCGGAGTAGACCCTGTTGACGTAGGCGACGTGGCCGACCTTGTGCACGTCGTTGACGGCGATCGCGCCGACCGACGGCGTCGTGTTGACCGTCACGCCGACCCTGCGGGCGGCGTCGTCCCAGGTGCCCGCGTTGCCCCAGGTGGTCTTCCACGAGTTGCTGAAGCTCGGGACGCCGAGCCGGCTGGCGATCCGCCACGCCGCGAAGGCGGTGCAGTTGTTCTGCGCGAATCCGCGCGCGTTCCCGTCGTAGTCGTTGCGCGGCGTCTGCCCCGACCCGTCGAGGATCTGGTGGGAGGCGTTGTTGTTCTTCAGCGTGGCGTTGAGGTTGCCTTTCGCGCCGGCCGCGAAGTCCTGGGACGAGCCGCCGTAATTGCTGTTGTAGTAGACCCGCACCGTGTGGCCGGTGCGGTTCCACACCGACGCCGCGTTGTTCTTCACGCAGACGCCCTGGCCGTTCCCCGGGCCCTTGAATTCGTAGCAGGAGGGCTGGGTGGTGCCGTAGTCGCCGATCGAGGTGGTGAAGTCGGAGATCGAACCGGCCTCGTCGCTGTTGTAGTAGTAGCAGAACTCACCGCTGTCGCAGACGCCGTCGCGGGCCGCCGCGAACGCGGGCGAACCGGAGGCCACGAGGGGCGCGGTGAGGGCCAGCGCTGCGCCGGCGAAGGTCAGGGTCCTCTTCAGGTGCGGCATTGGTCTCCTCTTTCGATAGGGGGTGCGGAGATGCCTCGGAAACCCGGTCAGTGGGTGCGCTGGTACTCCTCCCAGGTGTGGATGGGGACGCGGGGCCCGTCGTCCGCGCCCCGGTCGGCCAGGCCGTTGAGGCCGAGGTAGTAGTCGCCCGTCTGGTGCTGGGCCTGGCTGGACAGATCGGTGTCGTTGATCGCCGCGGCGTGGATGTGCCAGGGCCAGTCGCCCTGGTTCGGGTTGCGGACCCAGGCCGCGAAACCCACCTGGCGCAGCGCGCGCGCCACGGACGTGCGGGTGGCGGCGGACATCCCGGTGACGCTGATGTCGACGACGCCGCCGCCGTCGTGGGTGCCGGCGGACGAGGGGTCGCCGCCCGGGTTGTAGGAGCCCTGCGACAGGACGAGCGTGAAGCCGAGCAGCCGCTCGGCCTCGGCGAGCATCGCCTGGGTGCGGGCGTCGACGGTGTATCCGTCGCGCTGGACCTTGGCGCCCGGCCCGATCTTCTTGGTGACGGTGTAGCGGTTCTCCCCGAGCGCGGCGAGCGACGTCGCGCCGGGCAGCCCGTTGGCGGCCAGGCCGCTGTATCCGAGGGAGCGCTGGTAGGCCGCGTACGCCGCGATGGTCTCGGTGCCGAAGTAGCCGTCGACCCAGCGGGCGTCCAGGAGGTGCCGCGCCTGCAGCGCCTGCTCGACGGCGAGGACGGACTCCTTCGCGCCCGGGGTCAGCGTGTCGTCGGCGCGCCGCGGGTCGATCTGCGCGGCGAGGACGGTGGCCTCCATGTCGACGGCGGGCAGGGCGGCGGGCGCGACGTGCGGTGCGGCCGACGCCTGCACCGCCCCCGCCGCCAGGCCGCCCGTTACCGCGAAGGTCGCGAGCAGCCCTGTGATGGCGGCCCGGGTCCTCGTCAGCTTCATGCGGTGCGTCCTTCCGTGCGGTCGGATTGCCTCGTGGTCCCTCGTTGCTACCGGCCGCATTGATTGATCGACACACCTGCTGGAAGGGATCAATCAGCCCCGGACATCGGGGCCGTCAGGGTCTGCCGGAACGCCGCGGTCGCCCGCTGTACGGGCAGGTCAGAGGAGGCGCGCGCGGCACCGGGACGGCCGGGCGGCCTTATCGGCACCGCGTCGTTCGGCGGGAGGGACGCCCACCGCCGGGCACCGCGAACGAAGGCGCGGACAGGGAGCGCGCGGCGGCCGGGCCGGTCAGGAGGCGCTGGGGTACTTGCAGGCGGCCTCGCGCGCCGACGCGTCGACCGTCGTGGACGGCGACGCCAGCGACGCCGCGGTGCGGGGGCCGGGCAGCCTCAGCGACGCGAGGACCGCCGCCTCGCCCGGGGCGCCGCCGCCGAAGCAGGCGACCGCCGCCACGGGGACGCGGTCGCCGGCGTGGACGGGCGCCGGGAGCCGGTCGGGCCGCCAGGTGACCGACAGGCTGGACGCGGACTCGCCGATCAGCCCGATCTGGTGCCACAGGCGGAGCTCCGGGCTGGCCGGGTCGCCCGCGTAGTAGGCGGCGAATCCCACGATCTGCACGTTCGGGCCGGTCGCGGTGAGGACGACCCGGGAGTCCCGCGAGGGCGCGCCGATGGCCTTCAGCGACAGCCTTCTCGGCACCGGCCGCGCCGCCGCGCACCCGGACGGGGCGAGGTGCGTGGGCGGGTTCCCGTGCACGACGGCCGAGGCGACGACGTGGCCGTCCGGGAGGATGAACCAGCGGCTGTCCGGGATGCCCGCGGTCCGGTCGGTGACCTTGTCGCCGATGCAGAAGCCGGTGAACCCGATCACGCATCCCGGCGCGTACGTCGCCACCGTCGGCCGGTCGAGGGCGGCGCCGGACCGGACGTGCGCCCCCTCGCCGTACGCGGTGGCGGTGAACTTCGGGTTCTTCGCCGGGGCCGGGCAGCCGCCCGCGTCCGCGCGGCCGCCGCCCTGCCCGCCGACGGTCAGCCCGACGGCGAAGAAGCCGGCCGCGAGAAGGCACGCGGCGGTGGCGGCGGCGACGGTCCGCCTGGTCCTGCCGCCGCTCGCGGCCGGGCCGATGACGATCGAATGGAATTCCCGGGGCACCGGCGCCGGTTCGTTCGGCACTTCCGCGTGCAGGAACTCCCGCTTGACGACGGCCTCTCCGCCAGCGTCATGTTCAACCGCGGCGGCGTTCTCGCCCGCCGCGCCCGCGTTCTCTTCCGGCGGGCACGGATCCGCCTCGTAGGGCGCCCGCACGGCGCCGTGGACTTCTTTCCAGCGGCGCTCCCACTCCTCCGTATCGCCGCCGCACGCGCCGACAAAGGCGAGTGCGACCGATAACGTCGGTAAACGGACGCCACTGGCGGCTTCTGACAACGTTGATGCGCTGTATCCGGCGATTTGCGCCAATTGCCGGTATGTCGGTTCACCGGCGGACACCCGCAGCGCGCGGAGATCGTGCGCGAACGACTCCAGCGGGCCTGCCGCCGGGTCCAGCGGGCGTTCACGACGAGCCATGCGACCGTCCAGCCATGGGCGCCCGCGCGCCCGCGCGCGTGCGGGCGGCGTCGGACGAGCGCCGGTCCTTTCGACGATCGAGTGCAGCGGTCAACGTACCGGCCTTACCCGGGAAACCGCAGGAACTCGCGGCTTAACAGGCCGGCGACAACCGGTTTCGAAATGGTAGGCGGGTCGTTCTGCGCTTCGTCAGCCATTGCGGGAGCCCATGGTCAAAGTGCGTTGCGATCGACGTGCCTCGGCAATCGCCACGATCTCAGCTCACCATTGACCTCCGCCATCACGCGTCACCCAGTGCGATCGTCATCAAAGTAGAACCGGTGCGACGATCTGTCCAGACCTCCCTCGGGGCGGCGCCTTCCCGTGCGGTGCCTTCCGTACGGCGGTCGCCGCGGGCAGAGCCCGCGGCGACCGCCGCCCGGTGGCGTTCATGACCGGCCCGGGCGTGGGGACCGGCCGGAGGTCACTCGCGCGCGCCGACGGCGTCGGCGGGGCGGGCCCGCATCGCGAGGCGGGCGGGCAGCGCCGTGGCCGCCGCCGCGAGGAGCGCGCCCCAGGCGATGACGCCGAGGTGCGCGAGCGGCGGGACGGACGGCCCGCCGCCGGTCATGCCGCGCCCGAACGCGGTGAGCGTCGCGAGCGCGATCGCGGTGCCGAGGACGCCGGCGATCAGCACGACCGCGAGGGTCTCCCCGCCGAGCATCCGCATGATCTGCCGGCGGGTGGCGCCGGAGAGCCGCAGCACGGCGAGCTCGCGGGCCCGGTCGGCGGTCGACATCGCCAGCGTGTTGACGACGGCGATCGCGGTGAACGCGATGATCAGGCCCATCGCGATGTAGTTGACCTCGGCGTTCGCGGAGGCCGTGTCCTCGGCGAGGGACGCGGCGCTGACGGTCGGGACGCCCTCCGGCGGCGTGCCCGCGATGAGGACGGTGCCGCGCGGGTCGTCCACGTGCGCGGCGAGGAGGTCGTGGGACACGGTGAGGTCGCCGAAGCCGAGCCCGCGCCCGTACACGGCGACGACCTTCAGCGCGGCGGGCGTGCCGTCGCCGAGCGTGAGGCGGAGCGTGTCGCCGGGGGCGACGTGCAGCCGGGACGCCGCGGTCGTGCTGACCGCGACGGACGAGGCGTCCAGGGCCTTGATATCGCCCTTGCGGACGTCGAGGTCCAGGGTCTTGTCGAGCCCGGCGGTGGTGACGCCTTGGACGCCGTAGTTCTCCAGCCCGACCCGGACGGTGCTGCGCACGACCTCGGTCACGGCGGTGACGCCGGGCGCGCGGCGGATCCGCTCCGCGTCGCCGTGCGGGATCTTCGGGCCCGCGACGTGCGCGGCGAGAGTGCCGTCGGTCGCCTGGCGGACCGCGGCGTGACCCGTGGTGGTCTGCGCGAACAGGATCGTCGCGGTGAGCCCGGTCATCAGGGTCAGCGGCGTGATCACGGACGCGAGGCGCCGCGCGCCCGCACCGAGGTTCGCGGCGGCGAGGTGCCCGCCGACCGGGAACGCGCGCAGCGGGACGGCGAGCACCGCGACGGCCGCGCGGGCGATGACGGGGCCGAGCAGCGCGACCGCGACCGTCCAGGCGAGCGCGGTCAGCATCGTGACGGGGCTCGCCGCGGCCTCGGTGTGCAGGCCCGCGAGGACGGCCGTCAGCACGGCGGCGCCCGCCAGGACCAGCAGCCCGGCGGCGGTGCGGACGGCGCCGAGCCGGGCGGGGGCCAGCGCCGCGTCCCCGAGCGCCTCCACCGGGCGGATCCGCGCCGTCCGCCGCGCGGCGATCCGGGCCGCCGCGACGGCCGCGACGATCGCCGCCACCGCCGCCGCGGCCGGCGGGAACGGGCTGACGACGAGGTCGAGGTTCGGGGGCAGGGCGCCGAGGCCGCGGAACCGGTCGCGCAGCCAGAACGCCAGCGGCAGCCCGGCGGCGGCGCCGAGCGGCCCGGCGGCGAGGCCGATGAGCAGCGCCTCCCGCCCGATCATCCGGCGGACCTGCCGGGGCGTCGCGGCGACGGCGCGCAGCAGCGCGATCTCCCGCTGCCGCTGCTGCACCGAGAGCGCGAACGTGCCGGACACGACGAGGATCGCGACGAGCAGGGCCGTCCCGCCGAGCGCGCCGCCCATGCTGATCAGCTTGACGCGGGACCGCTCGGCGCCGGGGAACTCGGCCCGGCCGCGGTCCGCGCCCGTGTGGACGGTGGCGCGGGTGCCGCGCAGCGCGCCGGCGATCGCGGCCTTGGAGCCGGTCGCGCCGATCGCGGTGACCATGCCGGGGTGCCCGGCCAGCCGGCGCGCCTCGGCGGTGCTGAAGAAGATCGCCGCCTGGTCCTTGAGGGCCTGCCGCGTCACGCCGGTCACCCGGTAGGTCCCGGGTTCGGCGGACGCGACCCGCACCCGCGACCCGGCGTGCAGGCCGTTCGCGCGGGCCGTCGCCGCGTCGACCACGATCTCGCCGGGGGCGGCGGGCGCCCGGCCCTCCCGCAGCGTGAACGGGGTCAGCGCGGCAGACTCCCAGCCGTGCCCCCACGACTCGTCCGGCGCGGCGCCGATCTCGGCGGGGAACGCCACCTCGGTGATGACACCGCGGGCGCCCGCGGCGCGGACCTTGTCGGCGGCCGAGGCGGGCAGCCACGCCCGCTCGGCGATCGCCTTGGCCTTGTGCTTGACCTTGCCCTTCTTCTTGATCTTCGTCTGGTGGACGAACTGGTCGCCGGTCACGACGACCGGCGCACCGGCGTACCGCTCCGGCGCGACCGAGCCGCGCAGCCCGGTGTCCAGCAGGACCCCGCACGCGCACACCAGCGCCGCCGCGCACAGCAGCGCGGCGAACGCCCCCGCGAACCCCGCCTTGCGGTGCCGCACCGTGGAAAGGACGATCCCGAGCATCACTTCCACGCCCCCAGCCGGGTCATGCGGGCCGCCACCTTGTCGCTGGACGGCGCGTCCATCGCGTCGGCGATCCGGCCGTCCGCGAGGAACAGCACCGTGTCCGCGTAGGACGCGGCGACCGGGTCGTGGGTCACCATCACGACCGTCTGCCCCATGGCGTCGACGGTTTCGCGCAGCAGCGTCAGGACGTCCCGGGCCGTCATCGTGTCGAGCGCGCCGGTCGGCTCGTCGCCGAACACCACCTCCGGACGGGTCACGAGCGCGCGCGCTATGGCGACGCGCTGCTGCTGCCCGCCGGACAACTGCGCCGGACGGTGCCCGGTGCGTTCGCTCAGGCCGACTCTCGCGACGACCTCGTCCAGCCACTTCCGGTCGACCCGCGCGCGGGCGAGCCGCAGCGGCAGGGTGATGTTCTGCTCGACCGTCAGCGACGACACCAGGTTGAACGCCTGGAACACGAAACCGACCCGCTGCCTGCGCAGCTCCGTCAGCTTCGTCTCGTTCATGGACGACAGCTCGGTGTCGCCCAGCCGGACGCTGCCGGACGTCGGGGTGTCGAGGCCCGCGGCGCAGTGCAGGAACGTGCTCTTCCCCGATCCCGACGGGCCCATCACGGCGGTGAACCGGCCGCGCGGGATGCCCGTGGACACCTCGCGCAGCGCCGCCACCGCGCCCCTCCCCTTGCCGTACACCTTGCTGACCGCGTCCATCCGCACCGCTTCGTTCATGGGGACAAGTCTTCTGACCTGCGCCTTCACGGGCCAGAGAGCAGATCACCGGTCCCATGTGATCTCGTCATGGTCCGGCCCGTGACGCGGTCACTGGTAGACATGAGCCGTGATCAACGTGCTCCTCGCGGACGACCACCACGTGGTGCGCAGCGCGCTGGCGGCCCTGCTGTCGCTGGAACCGGACCTGACCGTGGTGGCCGAGGTCGAGCGGGGCGACGAGGTCCTCGCCGCGGCCCGCGCCGCCCGCCCGGACGTCGCCGTGCTGGACGTCGACATGCCCGGCCTGGACGGCCTCGCGGCCGCCGCCGCCCTTCACGACGCCCTCCCCGATGTCGCCGTGATGATCCTCACCGGCCACGGCAAGCCCGGCCACCTGCGCCGCGCCCTCGCCGCGAACGTCCGCGGCTTCCTGCTGAAGACCGCGCCGCCGGACGAGCTCGCCGCCGGGATCCGCAAGGTCGCCGCGGGCGAGCGCGTCCTCGACCCCCAGCTCGCCCTCACCGCCTGGGACCTCGCCGACAACCCGCTCACCCCGCGCGAGACGGACGTGCTGCGGCTGGCCGCCGAGGGCGCCGAGGCACCGGAGATCGCCGCGCGGCTGCACCTGTCGGCGGGCACCGTGCGCAACTACCTGACCGCCGTCGTCACCAAGCTCAACGCCCGCAACCGCACCGACGCGGCCCGCATAGCGCGGGAGGCCGGCTGGCTCTAGCCGGCCTCCTCTTCGGGCCGGCTCTGGCCGACGACCGCCTCCACCCGGAAGCCGCCCTTGCCGTCGGCGCGCGCGCTGAGCGTCCCTCCGGCCGACGCCAGGCGCGTGGTCAGGTTCCCGATCCCCGACCCGGGCGCCGTACGCGGCGCCGCCGGATCCAGCCCGTCGTTCTCCACGACCAGCCGGATTACACCGTCCTCCTGCGCGGTCGCGATGACACAGCGCGTCGCGGCGCTGTGCCGGAGGATGTTGGTCACGGCCTCGCGCAGCACCGTGCCGAGCACCGCGGACGTCCCGTCCGGCACCTCGCCGTGCGCGAGGTTCATTTCGACCTCGACGCCCGCCGCCGTCAGCACCGACCGCGCGGAGCGCGCCTCCCCGTCCAGCGACAGCCCGGCCTCGCCGCCGGTGGCCGCCTCCAGGTCCTTCCCGGCCCGCTCCGCCATCGCGACGACCTCTTCCAGCTCCGCCCGCGCGCGCTTCGGATCGACGTCCGCGAGCCGCCGCGCCAGCTCGCACTTCAGCAGGATCGCCGCGAGGCTGTGCCCCAGCAGGTCGTGCAGGTCGCGCGCCGCGCGCAGCCGCTCCTGGACGGTCGCCGCCCGCGCCAGCTCCTCCCCGGCCGCCCGCAGGTCCCGGACGAGCCGCGCCAACCGGACGAGCCCGTACACGACGAGGCCCGTGACCAGCGTGCTGACCACATAGTTCGTTATGGCCGCGGGCCCGAGCCGCAGGGCCCACGCGCCCGCCCCGACCGCCGCCATCACCCCGGCCACCAGCGGGACCGCGACCCGGCGCGGCAGGCCCACCAGCAGCGTCCCGACCAGGAAGCCCGCGACGCCCAGCCACGCCTTCCCGAGGAGCGGCACGGGCGCGAAGCTCAGCACCGCCAGGCACGGCGCCCACGCCCTCGGCCGCCCGGTGCTCGTCCAGAACAGCTGCACCGCGCCGATGAAGACGAGCAGCGCCGCCGCGACCGGCCACTCCGGCCCCCACGGGACCTGGAGCAGCCCCTTGACGGAGAACCCCGCCAGCACCGCCGCCAGCAGCCCCACCGACAGCCGGTAGGCCGCCCGGTCCGGCAGGCTCACCGGCCGCTCGCCCGCCGCCACCGACACCTCGACCGCGAACCTGCCGTCCTCCCCGAGCCCGGTGGCGAAGGCGCCGCCCGCGGCCCGCACCCGCCGCGCGGCGTCCTCCAGCCCCTCCTCGCCCAGCTCCGCCGTCCGGACGCCGTCGTTCACGACGCGCAGCCGCACGGACCCGTCCGCCTCCGAGGTCTCGATGACGCAGGTCCGCGCCGTCCCGACGCGCACGACGTCCGTGACCGCCTCGCGCAGCGCCATCGCCAGCAGCGCACCGGCCGGGCCGAGGGGCTCGCTGTGGTCCGTCCGCACTTCCGCTTCGACGCCCGCGGACTCCAGCAGAGCGCGCGCCGCCGACGCTTCGGGCGCCAGCGACATGCTGCGGAAGTCCGCCGCCGCGGCCCGCGCCTCGTTCAGCGACCTCCGCGCGACGTCCAGCACGTCCGCGATCGCCTCGGGCCGCTCCAGCGCCCGGCGGCTCCCCTCGGAGATCTCCCGCAGCCCGTCCCCGAGCCCGCGGTTCAGCTCCGCCGCGATCCGCAGCCGCTCCCGCGCCACCGCCGCCAGCGTCACCGGCAGCCGCGCCGCCGCGGTGTCGTCCGCCCGGTCCGCCAGCCGCACCAGCCCGTAGACGACCAGCCCGGTGAGCAGGCAGCTGATCGTGACGTCGGCGCCGCCGAGGACCGCCGCGCTCCCGACGACCGCCGCCGCGAGCGGCCACGCGCCCGCCAGGAGCAGCGAACCCGCCGCGAACCCGAGGACGCCCGCGGACGTGCCGAACGCCAGCACGCCCGCGTAGGCCGCCGCCGCCTGGACGGGGATCCCCCAGCGCCACCGGCCGTCCCGCGACACGACCCGCACGACCTGGACGGCGAGGACGATCGCCACCAGAGCGATCGCCGCCGCCACCCGGACGGCCCCCTCGGTCCGCGCCGGGGCCGCCAGCACGTACACCCCCGCGAACGACGCCAGCACGGCCCCGACGGTCAGCCGCGCCCGCCCCGGCGAACGCCCTCTCACAATCCCGGACACACCCCTACATACTCCGCGTGCCACGATCCTGCCACGCGGCGGGACCGCCGCCCGCCGCGCGGTGCGGCCGGTGAGATGCGGCGGGCGAGGTGCGGGGCACGGCGGGCGACGTGCGGGGTCAGTCCCAGCGGGTTCCGGCGGGCACCCGGAAGGTGGTGTTGATCCGGTTGAAGAAGTTGGTGACCGCCACCATCAGCACCAGCGACCCGAGCTGCCGCTCGTCGAAGTGCCGCGCGGCCTCCGCCCAGATCTCGTCGGTGACGGCGCCGGGCCGGTCGGACAGCCGGGTCGCGGCCTCGGCGAGCGCCAGCGCGGCCCGCTCCGCCTCGTCGAACAGCGGGTTCTCGTACCAGGCCGCCACGCCCATCAGCTTCTCGTGTGCGATGCCCGCCTTGGCCGCGGCCGTGGCGCCCGCGTCGACGCAGGCGCTGCAGCCGTTGATCTGGCTCGCGCGCAGGTGCACCAGCTCCAGCGTCTCGCGCGGCACGCCGCCCGAGTACACCTCCTTGAAGAGCAGCTGCACCCCCTTCGTGATGTCGGGCTGGCTCTTCGCGTCGTGGATACGTGCCGTCATCGCTCCTCCTTGGAACGGTTCGTCGGTGGACGGCACTACGACGTCTCGACATCGCGGGAGGTAACGCCGGGCCCGGGGCGTTACCTCTGCGGCGCCCCGCGCGTCCTGGTAGTGACACCGCCCGCAGACCGAGGAGGACCGTGACCGACGAGGACGCGCTCGCCGCCGAGTTCCAGGCCCACCGCCCCTACCTCCACGCGGTGGCGTTCCGCGTGCTCGGATCCCATTCCGACGCGGACGACGCCGTCCAGGAGGCGTGGCTGCGGCTCGCCCGCACCGGCGGCGAGATCGCGGACCTGCGCGGCTGGCTCACCACGGTGACCGGCCGCATCTGCCTGGACGTCCTGCGCAGGCGCGGGACGCGGCGCGAGCAGCCCCTCGAACTCGACGTCGGCGCGCTCCCCCTCGACGCGGCCGCGGACACGCGGATCTATCCCGAGGAGGAGGCGCTGCTCGCCGAGTCCGTGGGCCTCGCGCTCTACGTCGTCATGGACGCCCTGACCCCGGCGGAACGGGTGTCGTTCGTGCTCCACGACGTGTTCGAGGTCCCGTTCGACGCGATCGCCGGGGTCCTCGGCCGCAGCACCGCGGCCGCCAAGATGCTCGCCAGCCGGGCCCGCGGGCGGCTGCGGTCGGGCGCGCCCGCGCCCGGCTCCGGCGCCGCGGCCCGCGACGTCGTCGACGCGTTCCTGGCGGCGGCGGGCAGGGGCGACGTCGCCGGGCTGCTGTCCGTGCTCGCCCCGGACGTCGAGCTGCGCGCGCACGGCCCCGGCGGGAGCACCGTCGTGCGCGGCGCGGCCGAGGTCGCGGCGCAGGCGGCCAGGTTCGCGCGGCCGGGCGCGACGGGGCATCCGGCGCTCGTCGACGGCCGCCCCGGCGTCCTCATCACCGTCGGCGGACGGCCGGTCACGGTGCTGGCCTTCACGGTCGCGGACGGCGCCGTCACCGCGATCAGCGGGCTCACCGACCCCGCGCGGCTGGGCCGGATCGTCCCGTCCTGGGTCGCCTGACCCGCGCGGGTTGTCACGCGGGGGCGTAGATCCGCGATTTCCAAATAGATACTGTTGTTCTTATGAAACGCACGCGAAGGCACCGCATGCGGCGCCGCCTCATCGCGGCCGCCCTGGCGGCGTGCGCCGCCGTCGCCGCCCCCGCGCTCGCGGCCGCCCCCGCCCGCGCGCAGACCGCCTACCCGGTGGGCGACCTCGCGACCTCGATCGGCAACTTCCTCTTCAGCCCCGACGCCGTCGCCGGGGCCAACGTCTGGTCCTGCCGGCCGTCCGCCGGGCACCCGTACCCCGTCGTGATCGTGCATGGCACCACGTCCAACCTCGGCTCCGCCGGCGCCATGATCGCGCCCACCCTGGCCAACGCGGGGTACTGCGTCTATGGGTTCAACTACGGCGAGACGTCTTCCAGCCTCGGCCGCGTCTACGGGCTCGGCGAGATCGCCGCGTCGGCCCGCACCATGAGCGCGTTCGTCGACCGCGTGCTGACCGCCACCGGGGCCGCGAAGGTCGACGTGATCGGCGCGTCGCAGGGCGGGATGATGCCGAACTACTACATCAAGCGGCTCGGCGGCGCCGGCAAGGTCCGCACGATGATCGGGCTGTCGCCGACCAACCACGGCACCACCATGGGCGGCCTGGTCGACCTCGGCCGGACGCTGCACGTCCTCGGCCTCGTCAACGACGCCTACCGGTTCGCCGGCGCGCCCACCTACCCCGAGCAGGAGGAGGGCTCCGACTTCCAGAAGGCGCTGTTCGCCGACGGCGACACCGTCCCCGGCGTCCGCTACCTGACGATCGCGACCTCGCACGACACGACCGTCACCCCGCTGGCGAACTCGTTCCTGCACGGCGGCGACTCGACGAACGTCCTGCTGCAGGACCTGTGCCCCGACGACCCGGTGAGCCACTCCGGGATGACGCTCGACGGCCCGGTCATGCAGATCGTCCTCGACGCCGTCGGCCCCCGTGAGCCGGGCTTCCGGCCGCGGTGCACCGGCTACGGCCCGAACATCTAGCCGGCGCCCGGCACCGGAGCGGGCTCTGTCAAGCAGCGGCGGCGGCTGTGCGCGGTACCCGCGGGGGACGCCCCTGTGGCGCCGAGGTGCCAAACGAAGAGTCGCGCATCATCAACGCAGAGTCATCGCGTCAGGAGGGATGCGCCGCTCTGCCCCGGCGGCGGCGCGTCCCCGAACACCCGCACACCGCGCCATGGGAGACCCCGATGCACGACACCGCGACCACCGCCCTCACCGTCCCGGTCCACCGCGCCGTCCTGGCGTGCGACTGCCCCGGATGCTCCACATGCGGCGGCAGCGGCACGCTATCCGGCGGCCGCACCTGCGGCACATGCCAGGGGACCGGACGGTGCTCGCACGGCGGCGGCCGTTGACGGGCCCCCGGCGCTCCGGCGCCACGTCCGCGACCGCCTCCCGCGGGCCGCCGGGAGGCGCCGCGGCCGAGTGAGCGGCGCGGGGCGCTTTGCCGAGAGTTGGCCGGACGCTGCCCGCCGCACATTGCCCTCTGCTCTGACACGCGGTTACGTTTCGACCATAGAGTGTCACTCTATGTAATCGCATGTCGGAGAATCGGGGAGAACATGTCGATCAGGTGTTTCATCGGCGGCGCCGTCGCGCTGGGCGCGGTCGCCGCCGGGACGGCCGGCGTCGCGGGGACCGCGTCCGCCGCCGCGCCGGCCGCCGCCGTCGCCGTCCAGGACGGACGGGCCGTCCAGGACGGGCGCGGCGGGCACGGGCACGGGAAGCACGGGCAGGCCACCGCACCGGAGCGGGTGCTGACGAACAGCGCGCTCGTCCGCGCGTCCAGGGAATTGGTGGAGTCGGCCCGGCGGCACGGGAACCAGCGCGTGACGATGGTGATCATGGAGCGGGCGGGCACCATCCGGCTGGTGGTCCGGACGCGCGAGTCGGGCCCGCAGACCTATGTGTCGGCCAAGGCCAAGGCGTACACGGCGGTGGCGTTCGGGCAGCCCACGAGCGCCCTGGCCGGGAACGAGACGATCAAGCAGATCCCGGGCACGCTCACGCTGCCGGGCGGCGTCCCCGTCCTCTACAAGGGCTTCCCGATCGCGGGCATCGGCGTGGGCGGCGCACCGGACGGGCGGATCGACGAGGCGATCGCCAACGACGTGCTGGCGGCCATCGGCCGCTGACCGCGAGGCGAGGCGGGGCCGGCGGCGGCAGACTCGGCGGTAACGCGTTCGCTTCCCCGAGCCAAGTGGGGGTGAAGCGGCGAGAGGGAGTGAGCGCATGGCCGGATCCGACGACGGCCTCGCCCGCGTGGGACGCGACCCAGCGGCGTTCGAGGAGTTCTACCGGCGGCACGTCGAGGCGGTGGGCCGGTTCGTGGCCCGCCGGGTCGACGACCCGCACACCGCCGCCGACCTGACCGCCGAGGTGTTCCTCGCGGTCATCGAGTCGGCGCACACCTACCGGCCCGCGGCGGGCTCGGAGGTCGGCTGGCTGTACGGGGTGGCCCGCAACGTGGTCGCGGCCGAGCGGCGCCGCGCCGCCCGGGAGCGCCGCACGACGGGCCGGGAGGCGGGACGGCGGCGGCTGGAGGCCGACGACATCGCGGCGCTGGTGGAGCGCATCGACGCCGAGGCGGCGGGCCGCCGCACCCACCAGGCGCTGCACGCGCTGCCGGACGGCGTGCGCGCGGTGCTGGAACTGATCGCGGTGGACGGGCTGACGGTGACCGAGGCCGCGGCGGCGCTCGGCATCCGGCCGGTGACCGCGCGGGTGCGGCTGCACCGGGCGCGGCGGGCGCTGCGCGACCTGGTGCCGGAGGCGGGCAGGGCGCTCGCGTACGCGAAGGAGGGCGCATGAACGGGTACGAGGAGCGGATCCTGTCGGAGCTGAAGGCCGTGGTCGCCGAGCGCGCCGCGGCGCCGGACGCGGCGCCGGAGGGGCGGGCCGCGCGGCGCCGTCCCGGGCGCCGGCTCGGACTGGGCCTGGCGGTCGTCGCGGCGGCGGCGGGCGCCACGGTCGCGATCCCGATGGTCACCGGCGGGGGCGAGGCCAAGGCCAACGCGGTCGAGCTGCGGCGGGACGGCTCCGTCGCGGTGTACTGGCGGGAGTGGTCGCACCCCGAGCGCGTGCGGAGCAAGCTGCGGGGATTCGGGATCCCGGCGGAGGTGAACTTCCTGCCGAGCGGCAAGAAGTGCAGGCCGGGCCGGGCGCACTGGATCTACGACGGGTCGGCCGACGCCGTGTTCGGGACCATTCCGAAGGAGATGTCCGCGAACGCCACGCTGATCTACCCCAAGAGGCTCAAGCCGGGGCAGACCGTCGTGCTGGACGTGTGGGCGCTGCTCGGGAAGAACGATGAGATCAAGTCGAGCGTCCTCACCCCGAAGGTCGCGCAGGGCCCGGTCGGCGCGTGCGTCGTCGTGCCGGGCGGGCCCGAGGTCCACGAGGACTGGGCGGGCGACGGCCCCAACACGGTCGAGGGCCCGGACGACTAGCGGCTCCGCTTGACGAGGGCGCCGTGACGCGGGCAGCGTCGCGGCGCCCCGCCGTCTAGCGGGGAAGGACGCCGAGGACGGCGTCGAGCGCCGCCCCGAAGGCGTGGTCGGGCGGCGTCGCGTAGCCGACGACCAGGCCGTCCTCCGGTGGGAAGGGCGCTTCGGGATGGCGGAACGCCGACAGCCCGTCCAGGGCGATGCCGGCGCGGGCGGCGGCGTCCAGCGCGGCCGGCTCGGTGCCGGGCGGGAGGCGCAGGACGGCGTGCAGCCCGGCCGCGATGCCCGTCGCGTGGACGTGCGGGGCGCGCTCGGCGAGGGCGGTGACGAAGCGGTCCCGGCGGGCGCGGTACCGCTGCCGCATCCGGCGGACGTGCCGGTCGTAGGAGCCGCACCGCAGGAAGTCGGCCAGGGTCAGCTGGTCCAGCACGCCCGCCCACGCCTCGCGCTCGCCCTTGGCGGCGAGCACGGCGTCCACCAGGTGGCCGGGCAGGACCATCCAGCCGAGCCGGACGGCCGGGGACAGGCTCTTGCTGACGGACCCCGCGTAGACCACCCGGTCGGGGGCCAGGCCCTGGAGCGCGCCGATGGGCCGGCGGTCGTAGCGGAACTCGCCGTCGTAGTCGTCCTCGATGACGATCCGGTCCGCCGAGCACGCCCAGCCGACGGCGGCGGTCCGGCGCTGCGCGGACAGCGGGCCGCCCGTCGGGAACTGGTGCGCGGGGGTCAGCAGGACGGCGCGTTCGCGGGTGGACAGCTCGCCGATCCGCGCGCCGTCGGCGTCCACGCCGAGAGGGCGGGTGCGGACGCCGGCCTGCGCCAGCAGCTCCCGGTGGAACGGCAGGCCGTAGCCCTCGACGGCGAGCGGGCCGCGCAGCACGCCGCCGCCGAACAGCAGCCGGAGCGCGTGCGCGAACCCGGAGCAGACCACGATCGCCTCCGGGTCGGCGCGGACGCCCCGGGTGCGGGCGAGGTACTCGGCGAGCGCGTGGCGCAGCTCGGGGCGGCCGCGCGGGTCGCCGGGGCCGAACGCGTCGTTCGGCGCGGCGGTGACCGCCCGGCGCGCCGACGCGAGCCAGGCCGAGCGCGGGAACGACGACGGGTCGGGCTGCCCCTGCCGCAGGTCGTGCACGGGACGGTCCGCGCGACGACCAAGCGGCGAAGGCCCCTCGCGGCCCGACACGTAAGCGCGGCCTGACACGGACGTCCGGCCCGATGCGGAAGCGCTGCCCGATGCGGACGTGCGGCCCGATGCGGACGCCCGGCCCGGCGCGGGCGGCTCGGCGCGGGGCGCGACGCGCGTCCCGGAGCCCTGGCGCGCGGTCAGCCAGCCCTCGGCGACGAGTTCGGCGTACGCGTCGGCGACGGTGTTGCGGGCCAGGCCGAGGTCGGCGGCCAGCGACCGGTAGGGCGGCAGCCGCGTGCCCGGGGCCAGCCGCCCGGACCGGACCGCCGCGCGCAGCGCGCGGGTCAGCGCGGCGCGGCGCCCGCCCGGTCCGGTCAGGTCGAGGTGCAGGTCCGCGCCGATCCGCTCGGCCAGATTGACCCACGTTTCGGACATGGAATTGCACTCTATCGCGGGTCTCTTCGCCTCCTAGATTGATCTGCGGGAGGTGATCCGGATGCCGGACATCCAGGTTCGGCGAGGCTCCGCGCACCGCCGCCCGGCCCCCGCCGCCACGACGGAAGGAACACCATGAACGCGCTGAACGCCCTCCGGTCCGCCGTCCGCGGACGGGTCCTGCTGCCCGGCGACGCCGGCTTCGACGCCGCCCGCCGCCCCTGGAACCTGGCCGTCGAGCAGCCGGTGGCGGCCGTGGTCGAGGCCGCCGGGGCCGACGACGTCGCGGCGCTCGTCCGGCACGCCCGCTCGGCCGGGCTGAGCATCGCGACGCAGCCGAGCGGGCACGGCGCGACCGGCCGCACCGAGGGCACGGTCCTGCTGCGCACCGGACGCCTCGACGCGGTGGAGATCGACCCCGCGGCCCGCCGCGCCCGCGTCGGGGCGGGCGTGCGGTCCGGCCGGTTGCAGGCCGCCGCCGCCGCGCACGGGCTGACCGGCCTGCCGGGCAGCTCCCCCGTCGTCAGCGTCGCCGGCGTCGCCCTCGGCGGCGGCCTGAGCTGGTTCGGCCGCGCGCACGGCTGGGTCGCCGACGCCGTCACCGCCCTGGACGTCGTCGACGCCGACGGCCGCGCCCGGCACGTCACCGCGGACGGCGACCCGGACCTGTTCTGGGCCCTGCGCGGCGCGGGCGGCGACTTCGCGATCGTCACGGGCCTCGAACTGGCGCTGCATCCGGCGCCGCGCCTGTTCGGGGGCCGGATGGTGTGGGCGGCCGAGCACGCCGCCGCGGTGCTGGACGCCTTCCGGGGGATCACCGCCGGCGCGCCCGGCGAGCTGACCCTGTGGCTGGACCTGCTGCACTTCCCCGGCGGCGATCCCCTGGTCGCGGTCGACGCCACGTATCTGGGCGGCGAGGCGGAGGCACGCGAGCTGCTGAGCCCCCTCGACCGGCCGCCCCGCCCGCTCTCCGACGGCAGGCGGACGATGGCGGCCGACGAGCTCGGCGCGATCACCGCCGAACCCACCGATCCCGGCGCGGGCTCCTCGCGCGCCGAGCTGCTGACCCGCCTGGACGACGCCGCCGCGAAGGACCTGCTCGCGGACCCGATCGCGCCGCTGCTGAGCGTCCAGGTCCGGCATCTGGGCGGCGCGCTCGCCCGGCCGTCCGACTCCCCGCACGGCGCGCTCGCCGAGCCGTACGCCCTCTACATGTTCGGCGTCCCGTCCGACCCGCGCACCGCCGGGGCGATCACGGCCCGGCAGCGCGCGCTCGCCGAGGCCCTCCCGGTGAGCGGCCGCAAGCCGTTCACCTTCCTCAACCCCACCGAGACCGCCGCCGACGCCTTCGCCCCGGAGGCCCTGGCCCGCCTGCGCCGCGTCAAGGACGCCCGCGACCCGCACGGCGTCTTCCGCGGCAACTTCCCCGTCCGCGGCTGACGGCGGGACGGGCCGCTTGCGCGATCACTTTGCTCCCAGATATCTTTAGTCCAAGTATTTTCGGCTCAAGCTATTTGGAGCGGGTGTGGCGGCAGGGCACGGTGCCGTGTTGCGCGTGGGCCTCCTCGGGCACGGCGCGATCGGGTCGAACGTGGCGGAGGCGCTGCGCCGGGGCGTGGTCCCCGGAGCGGTGCTCGGCGGCGTCCTCACGCGCGGGCGCACCGCGTCCCCGGCGGCCGTGCGCGACCTGCCGGACCTGCTCGCCTCCGCCGACGTGGTGGTGGAGGCCGCGGGCCAGCGGGCGCTGCGCGAGCACGGGCCGGCGGTGCTCGCCGCCGGCCGCGACCTGCTCGCGGTGTCCGTCGGCGCGCTGGCCGACGAGGCGTTCTTCCGCGAGCTCACCCGGCCCGCCGGCGCGGCGCGCTCCGGCCGGCTGCTGATCTGCCCGGGCGCGCTGGGCGGCCTCGACGTCGTCCGCGCGGCGGCGCTCGCCGGGCCGCTGGCGAGCGTCCGGCTCACCTCGTCCAAGGCGCCGGCCTCGCTGGTCCAGCCCTGGATGGACGAGGAGACGGCGGAACGGCTGCGGTCGCTGCGCCCGGGGGACGACCCCGTGACCGTCTTCGACGGGGACGCCCGCGAGGCCGCGGCGCGCTTCCCGCGCAACGCCAACGTGGCGGCGACGCTGGCGCTGGCCGCCGGTGACCGCGCGGCCGTGCGCGTCCGCCTCGTCGCGGCCCCCGATACCCGCCTGACCAGGCACGTCGTCGAGTTCACCGGGCCGCTGGGCGAGTACCGCTTCGAGCTCGCGAACCTCCCCGACCCCGGCAACCCGGCGACCAGCGGCCTCGTCGCCCCCGCGGTGCTGAGGTCGCTGGCCGACCTCGTCCCCGGCGTCGCGTGGCGGGTCGCGTGAACCGGCCCGCGAAGGTCCGCGGCATCGCGGTGCACGACGCGGGCGGCGACGCGCCGCCCGTCCTGTGCCTGCACGGCATCGGCTCCAGCGGCTCCGGATTCGGCGCGCTGAGCCGCCTGCTCGCCGGACGGCTGCGCCTCATCGCCTGGGACGCGCCCGGCTACGCCGCGTCCGACGACCCGCCCGGCGCCCCCGGCACGGACGGCTACGCCGACGCCGCCGCCGGTGTCCTCGACGCCCTCGGGATCGCCCGCGCGAGCGTCCTCGGCACGTCCTGGGGCGGGGTGATCGCGACCCGGTTCGCGCTGCGCCACCCGGACCGGCTGGACGCCCTCGTCCTCGCCGACTCCACCCGCGGCTCCGGCACCGCGCCCGCGAAGGCCGCGGCCATGCGGGCGCGCGCCGCCGAGCTGGCCGAGCGCGGCCCGGCGGAGTTCGCCCGCGCCCGCGCGCCGCGGCTGCTCTCCCCGGGCGCATCGCCCGCGGACGTCGCGCGCGTCGCCGAGGCCATGGCCGCCGCGATCCGCCTGCCCGGCTACGGCCACGCGGCCGAGTCGATGGCCGCCACCGACCACGGCGACGCGTTCGCCCGGATCACCGCCCCGACCCTCGTGCTCGTGGGCGAGCACGACGCGGTCTGCCCGCCGGCGGAGAGCCGGCTAATCGCGGCCTCCGTGCCCGGTGCCCGGTACGCCGAGATCCCCGGGGCCGGCCACCTGGCCCACCAGGAGCGGCCCGAGGCGTTCGCCGACGCCGTGCGCGACTTCCTTCTTCCCCGTTCACAAGCAGAGGAGAACCCTTCATGACCGAGAAGACCGCCACCGACCTGGACCAGCTCATCGACTCCTGCATCGCGAGCCGCGAGAGCCGCTACGAGGACTGGGACACGCTCGCCTTCCAGGCCAAGGCCGGGGACGAGTTCCGCCGCGCCCAGATCCGCTACATCGGGTCCGGCGCGACGGGGAACCACGAGACCGACGCGCGGATCCTGCCGTCCGAGCACTTCACGTTCTCGAACATGCGGCTCCCCGTCGGCGGCGTCGGCCCGGAGCACACCCACCACGACGTGGAGGAGGTCTTCTTCGTCCTGGAGGGCGAGCTGGAGGTCTCCGTGCACGACGTCGAGGACGGCACCCGGACGGCCAGCCGCGTGCTCGGCTACCGCGACCTCATCCGGGTCCCGGCGGGCGTGCCGCGGAGCCTGCGCAACGTCGGCGAGGGCGAGGCGCTGTTCTGCGTGGTCATCGGCACGCAGAAGCCGCAGCTGCCGACCTACCCGCCGACCTCCCCGATGCACGGCGTCACGCGCGGTTGAGCGTCCGGGCAGGTCCCGGTCCCGGAAGCCCTCCGGGACCGGGACCTTTCCTTTGGAGAGGGCCGCCGCGCAATCGAAGAACGACGAACGGCGCCGGGACCGATGTCGGTCCCGGCGCCGTCGTGTGGTCGAGCGTTATGCGGCGTGCAAGCGCCTCACGGGACGAGGACGAACTTGCGCCCGGCCCCCGCCATGGACTGCGCGTAGGCGTCGGCGCCCTGCTCCAGCGGGACCGCGGTGGCGCGGACGGCGTCCGCGATGCCCACCCCGCCGAGCAGCACGGCGGCGGCGAGCTCGTCCTGGTAGCGCCGGACGGGCGTCGCGCCGGAGCTGACCGTGATGGCCTTGGACCAGATGCCGCCGAGCCAGACGCCCAGGGGCGGCCGCGCACCGGGGGCGCCCGCCGGGTACACGCCCGCGACGGAGATGGCGCCGCCGTGGCGCACCACCCCGATGATGTCGTTGAGCGCCGCCGCGACGGGGGTCCGGCCGTCCGCTCCGGCCGCCGCCACCGTCGCGTCGGAGACGCCGACGCAGTCGATGCCCGCGTCCACGTACGGGACGCCGACGGTCTCGGCGACGATCTCGGCCGGTTCGCCGGACGCCAGGTCCGCGGCGGCGAACCCGGCGTCGCGGGCGTGCGCGAGCCGCTCGGCGTTGAGGTCGCCGACGATCACGGCGGCGGCGCCGAGCATCCGGCACGCGACCGCCGAGGCGAGGCCGACCGGCCCGGCCCCGGCGACGTAGACGGTGGAGCCGGGGCCGACGCCGGCGGAGCGGGCCGCGTGGTAGCCGGTGGGCAGGATGTCGCCGATCATGGCGACGTCCAGCAGCCGCTCGCGGGCGCGGTCGGCGTCGGCGAAGACGTGCAGGTTGAAGTCCGCGTACGGGACCAGCGCGTACTCGGCCTGCATGCCGGCCCATCCGCCGAAGCCTTCGCCCATCCCGTAGGTGGCTCCGGGCCGGGCCGGGTTCGTGCGCAGGCAGTGCCCGGTGCGCCCGGCCCGGCAGTTCGCGCACCGCCCGCAGGCGACGTTGAACGGCACCGAGCACACGTCGCCGACCCTGACGCGCTCCACGTCCCGGCCCGTCTCGACGACGACGCCGGTCAGCTCGTGCCCGAGGACCATGCCCTCGGCGGCGCCCGGCCCGTGCAGCGTGTGCAGGTCGGACCCGCAGACGCAGGTCGCCAGCGTCCGCACGATCACGCCGTGGTCGCAGCGGCGCGGCAGCACGCCGGGCGCCGCCCGGGTCTCCAGGGCGGGCATCGGCGCCTCGCCCACCACCGCGCGTCCGGGCCCGGCGTACACGACGGCGCGCTGCGTCCCGTTCGGGGACGCTCCCCCGCCGGACGCTCCCCCGCCGGACGGTCCGGCGCCGGTCACAGCGGCGCCGGTCACAGCGAGCCCGACGCCTCGTGCGAGCGCCCGCCGCGCTTGCCCGGCAGCAGGACCCGCTCCAGCACCTCCACGAGGACGAACAGCACGAACCCGATCACCGTCAGCCAGGCGATCGAGGCGAACACCGTCAGGCTGTCCATGTCGCCGCGGGCGGTGATGAGCAGGACGCCGAGGCCCTTGTCGGCGCCGACGAACTCGGCCACCACCGCGCCGACGACGGCGAGGGTGATGCCGACCTTGACGCCCGCGAAGATGCTCGGCAGGGCCCACGGCCAGCGGATCTTCCAGAACGCCTGCCAGCGGCTCGCGCCCATCGACCGGACCAGCATCAGGCTCTCCGGGCGGGCCGCCTTGAAGCCGACGAGCGAGTCGATGACCACCGGGAAGAAGCAGATCAGCGCGACCATCAGCACCTTCGGCAGCTGGCCGAAGCCGAACCAGATGATGAACAGCGGCGCGATCGCCACCTTCGGCACCACCTGCGCGATGATCAGCAGCGGGTAGATCGCGCGCCGCGCGACGCCGCTGTAGACCATGGCGACCGCGATGGGCAGCGCGACCACCACGGCCAGCGCGAACCCGGCGAAGATCGCCACGATGGTCGGCACGGACTGGTCGGCGAACGTGCCGAAGTCGCCGAACATCTTCCCCACGACGTCGCCGGGCGCGGGGAGCACGTACTCCTCCACCGCCCCGGATGCGCAGACGGCCTGCCACACCGCGACGATGATCGCGACCAGGATCAGCGGCAGGACCCAGTCGGCGGCCCGGGACTCCAGGAACCGCTTCCCCGCCGGACGCCGGGCCGCCGGCACCTGGGCGGCGGGCCGCTCCGGGGCGGGCGGCGTCGCCCCGCCGCCCGCCGGTCCCGGCCCCTGCCCTGTCCTCTTTCGGGCGTGCTTGGACCGCACCGTGCCGCTCACTTGGGCTCCTCCCTCAGGACGCCGAGGTTCTCGAAGACGCCGCGGATCTCGCCGACGAGGTCGGCGAACTCCCGGCCGGTCCGCGCGCTCAGGTGCCGCGGGCGCTCCAGCGGCACCCGGAACTCGGCGGCGATGCGGGCCGGGCGCGGCGAGAACACCAGCACCCGGTCGGCGAGGAAGACGGCCTCGTCGATGCTGTGGGTGACGAAGACGACCGTCTTGCGGCGCTCCATCCACATCCGCTGCAGGTCGATCTGGATCTGGTCGCGGGTGAGGGCGTCGAGCGCGCCGAACGGCTCGTCCATCACCAGGATCTGCGGGTCGTGCAGCAGCGCCCGGCACAGCGCCACGCGCTGCTGCATGCCGCCGGACAGCTCGTCGGGGTAGGAGTCCTCGAACCCGCCGAGGCCGACCTGCCCGAGCAGTTCGCGGGCGCGCCGCTCGGCCTCCTGCCGGGGCGCGCGGCGGATCTCGCTCTGCAGCAGGACGTTCTGCAGCGCCGTCCGCCAGGGCAGCAGCTCCGCGCCCTGGAAGACGAACCCGAGGTCGGTGTAGGGCTTGAGGACCGGTTCGCCCTGCACCCGCACCTGGCCGGTGGACGGCTGGGTCAGCCCGGCGAGGGCCATCAGCAGGGTGCTCTTGCCGCAGCCGCTCGGCCCGACGATGGCGAGGAACTCGCCGCGCTCCAGCTCGAAGGACATCTCGCTGACCGCGGTGACCGCGTCGAAGGACTTGGTGAACCGGTCGAACTCGATGAAGGGGGCGGTCGCGCCGGCCATCGGCTACTTCCCTCCGAACGCGTCGGAGCAGCCGGACAGGAAGGCGTTGCTCGCGGCGTCCGCCGGGGTGATCTTGCCGGGGTCGACGCCGCCGTACTGCTCCATCACCCGGATAGTGCTCTTCCAGTCGTCGGCGGAGGTGCAGCCGAACGGCTGGCCCTTCGTCCGGTCGGTGGTGAGCAGCTTCGCGGACGCCTGCCACTGCTGCTTGACGACCTCCTTGGAGAGGCTGGTCGTCTTCACGAACGAGAAGAAGGACTCCACCGCCGCGTCGGTGTCGGCGTCGGTCGTCTGCACCGCCTCGGCCGTCGCGGCGAGGAACTTGCGGAGCGTGCCGGCGTCGCCGTCGGCGAACTTCTTCGAGGTGACGATGCCGGAGCTGAGCACGTCGAGACCGGAGTCGGCGTAGCCGAGGACGGTCAGGTCGCACTTGCACTTGACCTTCATGTTCGGCTCGGTGACGTTGAGGAGCCCGAAGGTGAACTGCGTCTTGCCCTGGACGAACAGGCTGTCGCGGGTCGGCACGTCGACCTTGTTGAGCTTGACCGAGTCCGGGTCGAGGCCGGTGGCCTTGGCGAACGCGGGGAAGACCGTCTCGGGCGCGGAGCCGGCGGTGAACCCGGCGGTCTTGCCCGCCAGGTCCTTGGCGCCGGTGATGCCGGAGTCCTTGCGGGCGAAGACGGCCAGCGGCGACTTCTGCACCATCCCGGCGACCATCTTCACCGGCATGTGCTTGCCGACGGCCTGCACCAGCGCGCCGGCGTCGGCGTAGCCGATGTCGTCCGAGCCGTTGGCGACCGTCTGCAGGGTGGTCGCCGACCCCTTCCCCGGGTTGAGCGTGACGTTGAGGCCGTGCTTGGCGTAGATGCCCTTCTGCACGCCCACGATGAGGGGCAGGACGGCGCCGGTGTAGAAGACGTCGGTGCGGACGGTGACCTTCGTGCGTCCGGAGGCGTCCTTCTCCGGCTTCGAGTCCCCGCATGCCGAGAGGGCGAGTGCCGCCGTCAGCGCCAGTGCGGCGCCGGAAAGGGCCCGGCGGCCCCGGCGGCTCCGGCGGGCCGTGCGGACCGCGGCGAAAGCTATGTGCATCGTGACCTCGTGTGAAAGCTGGCTCGGCGGCGCGGGCTGGGGGCCGTCCGTGGCGGTGCGCGGCCGTCCGAGCGGTGTCCCGCCGGGGGCTCGGCGGCAGGTGGTTCGCCCCGAAGTATCTGGGACCTAAATTACTTGTGTCAAGATATCTTGGTTCCGCTATTGTTTCGGACGGCTCACGGATCCGCCCCACTCATCACACGGACGGTGCAATGGACGACGGTGCAACGGACACGGTCGGGAAGGCATTGGACGACTGGCGCCGGGAGCGTCCGGACCTCGACCCCTCGCCGATCGGCGTCTTCGGCCGCCTCCGCCACGTCGCCGAACTCTCCCGCCAGGAGCTCGAGGCGTTCCTCGCCCCGTACGACCTGACGCCGAAGTCCTTCGACGTGCTGGCCAACCTGCGCCGCGGCGGCCCGCCCTACCGCAAGACGCCCTCCGAGCTCGCCGAGTCCTCGCTGCTGTCCAGCGGCGCGATGACCGGCCGGCTGGACGCGCTCGAACGGCAGGGCCTCATCCGGCGCAGCCCCCACCCGAACGACCGGCGGGTGATGTTCGCCGAGCTGACGCAGGTCGGCCTCGGCCTCATCGACGACGTGTTCGCCCGCCACCTGGCGAACGAGGAGACCCTGCTCGCCGGGCTGACGGCGGAGCAGCGCGCGCGGGTCATCGACGGCCTGCTCCTGCTGCAGCGGTCCATCGAGTCCGCCGTCGCCGGCCGTGCCGTCGCCCCGCCGCGCCGCCCGCGCCGCTCGTCCCGCAACTCCGTCTGACGTCCGGGAGGCGCCGTTCCTCACGAGGCCCTGCCCCTCACGAGGCCCAGCTCCTCATGAGGCCCAGCTCCTCATGAGGCCCAGGGGAGCGGCTCCTCCGCCAGGTCCCAGTAGACGCTCTTCTGCCGCGCGTAGGCGAGGATCCCCTCGCGGCCCTTCTCGCGGCCGATCCCGCTGGCCTTCATGCCGCCGAACGGCGTCGAGATGCTGAACTGCTTGTAGGTGTTGATCCAGACCGTGCCCGCCTCGATCCGGCGGGCGACGCGCCAGGCCCGCCGGTAGTCGCGCGTCCAGATCCCGCAGGCCAGCCCGTACACCGAGGCGTTGGCCTGCGCGATCAGGTCGTCCTCGTCCTCGAACGGCAGCGCCGCGAGCACGGGGCCGAAGATCTCCTCCTGGCACGTGGCCTAGCCGTTCGGCAGCCCGTCCAGGACCGTCGGCAGGTAGTAGGCGCCCCGCGACCACGCGTCGCCCTCCGGCGCCCGCCCGCCGCACAGCACCCGCGCCCCTTCCGCGCGGGCCCGGTCGACCATCCCGGCGACCCGGTCCCGGTGAGCGTGCGTCACCAGCGGCGCGACCTGCGTCGCCGGGTCGGTCCCCGGCCCGACGCGGAGCCGCCCGGCGCGCGCCACGAGCTCGTCCACGACCTGCCGGTACACCGAGGAGTGGACGAAGACGCGCGAGCCGGCGATGCAGCTCTGCCCGGACGAGGAGAAGACGCCGAACAGCAGGCCCGCGATGGTCCGCTCCAGGTCGGCGTCGGGGAACACGATCGTCGGGGACTTCCCGCCCAGCTCCAGCGAGACCGGCATGATCTTCTCCGCGGCCGCCGCGCCGATGGCGCGCCCGGTAGCGGTGCCGCCGGTGAACGACACCTTGCCGACGCCGGGGTGCCGGACGATCGCGTCGCCGGTGACGCCGCCCGGTCCGGGCAGGACCGACAGCAGGCCCGCCGGCAGCCCGGCCTCCTCGACCACCCGGCCGAGGGCGAGCGCCACCAGCGGGGTCCACTCGGCCGGCTTCAGCACGACCGCGTTGCCCGCCGCGAGCGCCGGGGCGATCTTCTGCGCGTCGCTGGCGATCGGCGAGTTCCACGGGGTGATGGCGCCGACCACGCCGATCGGCTCGTGCACGCTCATGCTCAGGTAGGGCCCGCGCGAGGGCGTGAGGTCCCCCTCCAGCGTCTCCAGCGCCGCCGCGAAGTAGCGGAACGTGGCCTGCGCGCTGTGCACCAGCGCGCGGGTCTCGTTGATCGACTTGCCGGTGTCGCGCGTCTGGAGCGCCGCGAGCCGCTCGGCCGAGCCGGCGATCCCGTCGGCGATCCGGACGAGGTACCGGGCGCGCTCGTGCGGCAGCAGGTCGCGCCAGGCGGGGTCGGCCGCCGCGGCGGCGCCGGCCCGCACCGCCTCGTCCACGTCGGCGGCGTCCGCGCCGTGCAGGCGGGCGATCACCGTCCCGTCCAGGGGGCTGAGCGAGGCGAACTCCGCCCCGGACCCGCGCCGCCAGACCCCGCCGACCAGGATCTCGTCCGCACCGCCAGCGTCCATCGCCTCGGCCCTCCCCTGTCCGTAGATAGCTTGGAGCAAAGATATCAAGAACCCAGCTTTTCCGGGGTATTGCGCCCGGACTCTTTCTGAATCTAATGTCAGCTTCATTCTCGGCACGGATCGGAGCTGGCATGTGCGACGGGCAGGCGGACGGGACGGCGGCGGCACGGCCGTCGCGGCGGGCGGTCATCGGATCGGCGGCGGTGGCGGGGATGGCCGCCCTCGGCGCGGTCGGCGCCCCGGGCCGGGCGCTCGCGGCGCCGGCGCGGCCCGACCGCGGCCCGTCGGACGCGCGGACGAGGCTGGTGCTGCTCGGCACGGCGGGCGGGCCGGTGCCGATCGCGGAGCGGTTCGGGATCTCCAGCGCGGTGGTGGTCGGCGACCGGACGTACCTGTTCGACGCCGGGCGGGGGTCCGTCAGCCAGTACGTGCGGGCGGGGCTGCCGCTGAAGTCGCTGCGGGCCGTCTTCGTGACGCACCTGCACGCCGACCACACGGCCGACCTGTTCAACTACCTGATGCTAGCGCAGGCGAGCCCGGACGGTGACGCGCTGGTGCCGCCGGTGCGGGTGCTCGGGCCGGGCCCGGCCGGAGCGATGGGGCCGCCGTTCGCGGGGCCGCGCCCCGTCCCGAACGTCAACCCGGACGACCCCACGCCGGGCCTGAAGGACCTGATCAACGGCAGCCTCGCCGCGAACGCCTACACGTTCAACATCTACGGGCGGGAGGGGGCGACGCCGCTCCACCCGGAGTCGATCCTGGACCTCACCGAGATCGACGTGTCCCGGACGGGCGCGGACCCGCTGAAGGACCGCGCCCCGCGCATCCGCCCGTTCACGGTGTTCGAGGACGACCGGATCCGCGTGCAGGCGACGCTCGGCGCGCACGGCCTGGTGTTCCCCGCGTTCGGGTTCCGGTGCGAGACGCCGGACGGCGTGATCGCCTTCTCCGGCGACACCGGCTACCACGAGAACATCATCGAGCTGGCGCACGGCAGCGACGTCCTCGTCCACGAGGCCGTCAGCGTGGACTACTACAAGGACAAGAACCAGAACGAGGCGTTCATCGAGCACCTGAAGGAGGCGCACACCGACGTCACCCAGGTCGGGGACGTGGCGCGGCTGGCGGGCGCCGGGAAGCTCGTCCTCAGCCATCTCGGCCCGGCGAAGCCGAGCATGGTGCCGGACCGCGTCTGGTACCAGGGCGCCCGCAAGTCGTACCGGGGGCCGGTGGTCGTCGGGAACGACCTGGTGACCGTCCCGCTGCCGCGAAAGCGGGGCTGACGTCGTGGAACGATCCATCGAGCGCCTCGCGGACGAGTTCATCGCCGCCGTCGAGGCCGGGGACCTGGACGCCATCCGCACGTCCCTCTACGCCCCGGACGCGGAGATCTGGCACAACACCGACGACAAGGTGATCGGCCCGGACGAGAACCTGCGGGTGCTGAGCTGGCTCACCGCCACCCTCCGCGACATGCGGTACACCGAGATCCGGCGCCGGCTCACGCCCGACGGGTACGTCCAGCAGCACGTCCTGCGGGGTGTCGTACCGGACGGTACGGAGCTGACGCTGCGGGCCTGCTTCATCGTGACGGTGAAGGACGACCGCATCACCCGCCTGGACGAGTACATGGACCCGACCCAGAGCCGCTGCCTGGACCCGTACCGCCCCGCCCGCTGAGCGGTGGCGTGTCAGGAGCCCCAGGCCAGGGGGAGGGTGTCCAGGCCCAGGACGAGGCTGGCGTGCTCGGTGGGGCGGGCGCCGTCGGGGACGCGGTAGTGAGGGATGCGGCGGTGCCACTCCTCCACGGCGACGCGCAGTTCCAGGCGGGCCAGGTGCGAGCCGAGGCAGCGGTGCGGTCCGGCGCCGAAGGCGATGTGCCGGTTGGGCGTGCGGTCGAAGTCGACGGTCCGCGGGTCGGGGAACGCGCGGGGATCGCGGTTGGCCATCGCGAGCGGCAGCATGACCATGTCGCCCGCGCCCATGGGGCAGCCGTGGGACGCGGCGTCCGTGACGCGTTTGCGGGCGGGCAGCACCAGGGAGTAGGCGCGCAGCAGTTCCTCGACGGCGTCCGGGACGATGCCGGGATCCGCCGTGATCCGGGCCCGGTCGGCGTCGTGGCGGGCGAGGTGCCAGAACGAGTACGACAGCTGCGCGGCGACGGTGTCGAGCCCGGCCAGGAACAGCAGGGTGCACAGTTGCAGCAGCTCGTCGTCGGTGACGGGCCTGCCGTCCGGCTCGAACGCGAGCGCGGCGCTGACGACGTCGTCGCGCGGGTCCCGCCGCCGCTCGGCGATCAGCTCCTTGAAGAGGGCCGCCACGCTCCCCATGGCCTCGGCGCGCCCGCCCTCGGCCGGCGGCGCGTGCAGGATCGCGTACTCCCACCGCAGGAACTCCTCCAGCCGGTCGACCGGGAGGCCCATGAACTCCAGGAAGACGGCCGTCGGGTAGCGGCGGGCGAAGTCCGTGACGAAGTCGCACTCCCCCGGCCGGCCAGCGCGTCGATCAGTTCGCCGCACCGCCGTCGGACGCCGTCCTCCATCGCGGCGGCGCGGGCGGGGGTGAACAGCGGGCGCAGCAGCCGCCGCCAGGTGGTGTGCTCGGGCGGGTCCAGCATGACCGGGATCCACCGGTAGGACGGGTCCGGGTCGGTGACGGCGATGGCCCGGCTGGAGTGCGACGCGGTGTCCTGGTAGGCGGCGAGGATGTCGGCGTACCGGGTCAGCACCCAGAACCCGTGCCGGGCGCCGCTGTGGAAGGCCGGGCAGCGCTCGCGGAGCTCGTCCAGCATCGCGTGGGTGGTCCCGGCCGGGCGGGGCTCGCCGAACGGGTCGAAGTCGATCCGAGGATGGCTCATGGCACTCCCGCTCGCCGCGCGCGGCCCGGCGGCCGCACGCTGGCGATCATAGGTTCCGGGGGCGCCCCCGGCTGGGATCCCCCGTTTCGGACGCGCTCAAATCCCGGGGCGGCCGGTCGGCATCCAGGGCGGGCGGGTGCGCTCGTAGGCGGTGACGGCCTCGTCGCGGGCGAGCGTCAGGTCGATCTCGTCGAGGCCGTGGACGAGCCGGTGGTGCGCGGACGCGTCCAGCTCGAAGGGCGCGTCGCAGACGCCGTCGCAGCGGACGGTCCGCCCGGCGACGTCCACGACGATCTCGGTCGCGGGGTCGGCCGTCACCGCGGCGAGCAGGGCGGCGACGACGGCGGGCGCCGCCCGCACCGGGACGAGGCCGCTGTTGGGCAGGTTGCCGCGGAAGATGTCGGCGAAGCTCGGCGCGATGATCGCGCGGAAGCCGTGGTCGCGCAGCGCCCACGGGGCGTGCTCGCGGGACGAGCCGCACCCGAAGTTCGGGCCGCTGACCAGGATCGTCGCGCCCCGGTACGCCGGGTCGTTCAGCACGAACGCGGGGTCGCGGCGCCACTTCTCGAACAGCCCGGCGGCGTACCCGGTGCGCTCGACGCGCTTCATCCAGCGGGCCGGGATGATCTGGTCGGTGTCGACGTCGGACCGGTCGAGCGGGACGGCCCTTCCGGCGACCCGCGTGACGGGTTCCATCAGCGCACCTCCCCGAGGTCGGCGGCGCTCGCGAGGTGCCCGAGGACGGCCGACGCGGCGGCGGACCCGGGCGAGACGAGGTGGGTGCGCGCGCCGGGTCCCTGGCGGCTCTCGAAGTTGCGGTTCGACGTGGACGCGCTGTGCGCGCCGGGCTCGACGAGGTCGCCGTTCATCCCGACGCACATCGAGCAGCCGGAGGAGCGCCACTCGAACCCGGCGGCGCGGAACACCTCGTCCAGGCCCTCCTCCTCGGCCTGCCGCTTCACCCGGGTGGAGCCGGGGACGGCGAGCGCCCGGACGGACGGCGCGACGCGGCGCCCGCGCAGCACCTCGGCGGCGGCGCGCAGGTCGGCGAGGCGCCCGTTGGTGCAGGAGCCGATGAAGACGGTGGAGACGGCGATGTCGCGGAGGGCGGTGCCGGGGGCGAGGTCCATGTAGGCGAGGGCGCGTTCGGCGGCCGCCCGCTCGGCGGGGTCGGCGAGAGAGGCCGGGTCGGGGACGGTGCCGTCGATGCCGGTCGTCTGGGCCGGGTTGGTGCCCCAGCTCGCCTGCGGGCCGATGCCCGCCGCGTCGATGACGGCCTCGCGGTCGAAGGCGGTGCCGTCGTCGGTGCGGAGGGTGCGCCAGTCGTCCAGGGCGCGTTCCCAGAGCCGGCCGCGCGGGGAGCGCTCGCGGCCCTCCAGGTAGGCGAACGTGGTGTCGTCGGGGGCGATCATGCCGCTGCGCGCGCCGGACTCGATGGCCATGTTGCACACGGTCATGCGGCCCTCCATCGGCAGAGCGGCGATCGCGTCGCCGCGGTATTCGATGAGGGTCCCGGTGCCGCCGGCGGTGCCGACGCGGGCGGTGATCGCGAGGGCGAGGTCCTTGGCGGACGTGCCGGGACGGGGCGTCCCGCGCACCGTGACGGCCATGGTGCGGGGCCGGGGCATCCAGAGCGTCTGGGTGGCGAGGACGTGCTCGACCTGGCTCGTCCCGATGCCGAACGCGACCGCGCCGAACGCGCCGAGGGTGGCGGTGTGGCTGTCGCCGCAGACGATCGTCATGCCGGGCTGGGTCAGGCCCAGCTCGGGGCCGATGACGTGCACGACGCCCTGGCCGGGCGAGCCGAGCGGGTGCAGTTCGATGCCGTGCCGCGCGCAGTTCTCCTGCTGGACGCGCAACTGCCGGGCGGCGAGACCGTCGAGCAGGGACAGCGGGTCGGGCCCGGTGGGGACGTTGTGGTCGGCGGTCGCCACCGCGAGGTCGGGCCGCCGGACGGGACGTCCCGCGATCCGCAGCCCCTCGAACGCCTGCGGCGAGGTCAGCTCGTGCAGCAGGTGCATGTCGATGTAGAGGAGGTCGGAGTCGCCGCGTTCGATGACGTGGCGGTCCCAGACCTTGTCGGCGAGCGCGGTCACGAGTCCGCTCCCTGGACGACGTTCTCCAGCGGCGCCCCGGACGCGAGGCGGCGCGCGTTGGCGGCGGCGATGGCCACGCAGCGCTCCAGCGTCTCGCCGGTCAGCCACGCGACGTGCGGCTGCACGACCACGTTGTCCAAGGCCAGCAGCGGGTTCGCCGGGTCGGCGGGTTCGGTCGCGAACACGTCGAGCCCCGCCGCGCCGAGCCGGCCGGTGCGGAGCGCCTCGACCAGCGCCGCCTCGTCGACGACGCCGCCGCGCGAGGTGTTGACGAGGATCGCGCCCGGCCTCATCCGGGCGAGCCGGCCGGCGTCGATGAGCCGTTCGGTGCCCGGGGTCAGCGGCAGGTGCAGCGAGACGATGTCGGACGCGGCGAGGAGCTCGTCCAGCGGCCGCCAGGACGGGTCGGCGGCCGTGCCGGACGGGCTGTGCCACAGCACGGTCGCGCCGAGCGCGGTGAGCGGCGCCTCCAGCCGCCGCGCGACCGCGCCGTGCCCGACCAGGCCGACGACGCGCCCGCCGATCTCCCCGACCCGGTCGGCCAGCGCGGTGTCGAGCGGCCAGCCGCGCCCGGCGCGGGTGGCGGCGTCCAGCGGGACGATCCGGCGCAGCGCGGCGAGCATCAGCGCCAGCGCGGCCTCCGCGACGGCGGGCGCGTTCGCGCCGGCCATGTTCGCGACGGTCATGCCCCGCGCGCGGGCCGCGTCCAGGTCGATGGTGTTGACGCCCGAGCCGAGCTTCTGGATCAGCCGGAGACCGGGGGCGCGGCCGAGGTCGTCCGCCGTGATCGGGCGCAGCACGTGCCACAGGACGTCGGTCCCGGGCAGCAGCGCGGCGAACCGGTCCTCGTCGTCCTCGGCGCACCAGCGCACGTCGAGGCCGTCGAGGAGGGGGTCGAGACGGGCGCGCAGCGCGGGCGTCGGCGCGAGGTGGCACAGGACGCGGGGCGTCACGGTGCGAGTCCCGGCCCGAGCCCGGCGCGTCCGGCGTAGCGGGCGGCGCCGCCGAGTTCCTCCTCGACGCGGAGCATCTCGTTCCACTTGGCGGTGCGCTCGCCGCGCGCCGACGACCCGACCTTGAAGCCGCCGCTGCCCCAGCCGACCGCGAGGTGCACGATCGTGACGTCCTCGGTCTCGCCGGACCGGGCCGACACGATCGCGCCGAGGCCGCTCTCGGCGGCGGCGTCCAGCGCGGCGCGCGCGCGAGTGAGCGTGCCCGCCTGGTTCGGCTTGACCAGCACGGTGTTGGCGGTGCGCCGGGCGGCGGCGGCGCGGACGCGGTCGGCGTCGGTGACGAGGAAGTCGTCGCCGACGATCTGGATCCGGTCGCCGGCCGCCTTGGTGATGAGCGCCATGCCGTCGGGGTCGTCCTCGGCGAACGGGTCCTCGACCGACACGATCGGGAACCGGTCGAGCCAGCCGAGCAGCACCTCGCCCCAGCCGTCGCGGTCGTACTCGCGGCCCTCGCGGGCCAGCCGGTACGTGCCGCCGGAGCCGAACTGGGTCGCGGCGACGTCGATCGCGATGCCGACGTCGGCGCCGGGCGTGAGGCCCGCGCCCTCGATCGCGGCGACGAGGGCCTCGAGGGCCTCGGCGTTGGAGTCGAACGCGGGCCACCAGCCGCCCTCGTCGGCGGTCCCGGCGAGCCGTCCGCGCTCGTCCAGCCACCGGCCCGCGCTGCGGTGGATCTCGGCGGCCCAGTCCAGCGCCTGCGCGAACGAGCCCGCCGCGAGCGGGACGACCAGCAGGTCCTGGAGGTCGAGGCGGCCGTGGGCGTGCGCGCCGCCGCCGAACACCTGGATCTCCGGGAGCGGCAGCCGCGTCGCCGCCGGGTCGAGGTGCCGCCACAGCGGTACGCCTCGGGACGCGGCGGCGGCGTGCGCGACGGCCATCGAGGTGGCGACCGCCGCGTTCCCGCCGATCCGGGAGAAGCCGGGCGTGCCGTCGAGCTCTTCGAGGCGGTGGTCGACGGCGGCCTGGGCGGTGGCGTCCATGCCGGCCAGCGCCTCGGCGATGTCGCCGTTGACGGCCGCGACCGCGCGGGTCACGTCGTGCCCGCCGAACGCGGCGCCGCCGTCGCGCAGGTCGACCGCCTCGCCGGACCCGGTCGACGCGCCCGCGGGGGCGAGGGCGCGCCCGGTGCCGGACGCGGTGCGGACCACGACCTCGACGGTCGGCCGGGCGCGCGAGTCCCAGCGGCGGTGGCCGGTGACGGAGACGATCTCGGTGCTCATGCGGGTTCTCCGGGGGTGTCGGTGAGGTCGAGCCAGCGGGCGGTCAGGTCGGCGAACCCGTCCGGCGGCCGCTCGACCAGGCGGGCGGCGGCGTGCCGGACGGTCCGGCGGGCGTCCGCGCCGAGGTACTCGACCGGGGACAGGCCGTCGACGCGGGCCAGCGCCAGCGCGGGCAGCAGCCGCGCGGCCCGCGCCTCCAGTCCCCCGGCCGGCTCCCAGTCCGCGCCGTCGAGGTAGGCGGCGGCCAGTGCGCGCGCGGCGTCGATGTAGCGGGCGCGCCCGGCGGGCCGCCAGACGGCCTTGAGCAGCAGGTGGTTCGCGCAGAACGCCAGGTCGAAGGCGGGGTCGCCGGGGCTCGCGCACTCGGCGTCGAGCAGCACCGGACCGTCCGGGCCGAGCAGGATGTTCTTCGGGCTGACGTCCCCGTGGATCACCGTGATCGCGGCGGACGCGAGCCCCCCGGCCAGTGCCTCGATGTGCGGCGCGAGCCGGGGGTGCGCGCGCGCCGTCGCGGCCAGGTACGGGTCGATCCGCAGCGTCGCGAACAGCTCCCGCGCGGGCTCCCACTCGGACAGGGGCCGCCCGCGCGCGGCGCCGGAGTGCAGGATGGCGAGCCGTCGCCCGACCTCGGCCGCCACCGGCACGTCGACGTCGCCCGCGGCGAGCCGCTCCTTCCACACCCTGTGGACGGATGGGTCGAGCCATTCGAGGACCAGGACCCCGCCGTCCGCGTCGTAGCCGAGCGGACGGCACGCCGCGCCGGGCAGCAGCTCGGCGGCCAGCGCCAGCCAGCGCGCCTCCCACCCGGACCGCTCGGTCGGCGCCCGCCAGTCGCCCTCCACCTTCAGCCGCGGCAGCGCGCGCTTCGCGCAGACCGGTCCGTCCGGCAGGTCGACCCGCCACACGTCCGACGAGACGCCGCCGGTCAGCGGCTCGCCGCGCACCGGGCCCGGGCCCGCGAGGCCGAGCCGCCGCAGCCCGGCGGCGATCTCCGCGGGGACCTCCGCCGTCATCGGAAGCGCTTGCCGAGCCACGACGCGATCAGGTCGGCGAGGCCGTCGCGCGCACCGTCCGGCGTGAGGAAGTAGTGGTCGCCGGACAGGTCGTGGCGCTCCTTGTCCTCCGCCGCGAGCGCGTCGTACATCGCGGCGGCGTCGCTCGGGAACACGCCGGTGTCGGCGTCGGCGTTGACGACCAGCGACGGGACGGTGATGCGGGCGAGGTGCGGGTGCGCGCGGGTCTGCGAGTCGTCCAGGCTCCACAGGTTCAGCCAGGTGCGCAGCGTGCAGGCGGCGGCGATCCCGAACACCGACCGGTTGGCGCGCTCCGGCTTCCCCGGGTAGCAGCTGTTCGGGCGCCGGTTCGTCGGCTCGATCGACGGGTCCACCATGCGCGGATCGGCCCAGGTGCGGAACACGCTGAACGGCCGGTCGTGGTACCCGGCGGCGGACAGCCGGGCCAGCTCGTCCTTCACCCAGGCCGTGATGCGCCAGTTCCGGGCCTCCTGCGCGGCGCGGTACCGGGCGAGGAACTCGGCGCTGTACGGCGGGCCGTTCTCGGGGTCGAACAGGTCGAGGGACGGGTCGGTCGCGAGCGGGTCGGACTCGTCGGTGACCGACGCGTCCATCCAGGACGTGAGCACGTCGGGACGGCCGAGGTGCGCGGCGACGGAGATGTACGCGTCGCCGGCGGGCAGGTCGTCGACGCCGACCGCGAGGCGCAGGCCCGGCAGCGCGGTGACGTTCGGCTCGACGGCCTGCGACTGGTACGCCGCCATCAGCGAGCCGCCGCCGGAGTTGCCGAGCAGCACGACGGTCTCGGCGCCCGCGACCTCGCGCAGCCACCGCACCCCCACGCCGATGTCGACGAGCGCGTGGTCCAGCAGGAAGTGGCTCTCGTCGCCGCGGAACCGGGTGTTCCAGCCGAGGAACCCGAACCCGCGCTCGGCCAGGTACTCGGCGAGGTAGTGCTCGGAGAAGTCGATCTGGTAGTGCGTCGCGATGAAGGCGATCTTCGGCTTCGTCCCGGCGCGCCGGTGGTAGAGGCCCTGGCAGGGGTGGCCGCCCGCGCCGGCCCGCCCGATCACCGGGGAGGGGAGGCCCACGAAGGTGCGTTCGATCGTCATGCTGCTCCGTCCTGTCGTGCGGTGCCCTGGGGTGCGGGTGCGGTGCCCTGTCGAGGGTCGCGCCGTGCGGTGGCGGCGTCGAGGGCGCGGCGGAGGTCGCGCGCCCCGGCGGTGATCCAGGCGTCGTAGGAGGTGTAGAGGAACCGGACGCCGAGCGCGGCGAACCGGTCGACCTGGTCGGCGGGGCACAGCGTGCCGGGCGCCGCCGCGCCGGTCGCCGCGATCCGGCCGAGCGCGCCGTCGATGGCGCCCGCGACCTCGGGATGGTCGGGACGGCCCTGGTGCCCCATCGCCTGCGCGAGGTCGTTCGGCGCGACGAAAACGACGTCGATGCCGGGCACGGCGGCGATCTCCTCCGCGTTGCGGAGCGCGCCGGGGTCTTCGAGCTGGACGACGAGGACGGTCTCGTCGTTCTCCTCGTCCAGGAAGCCTGGACGTCCGTACGAGCGGCGGCCTCGCGACACTCCGCGCGCGCCCTGCGGCGCGAACTTGGCGGCTGCGACGAGCCGCCGCGCTTCGTCGGCGGTGCTCACCTGCGGGACGACGATGCCGTGCACGCCGAGGGTCAGCGCGCGCGCCACCAGCGACGGCTCCAGCGTCCGCACCCGGTACATGGCGGCCATGTCCCACAGCTCGCAGGCCCGGCTGAGGTCACCGATACGGTCCCAGGTGACCGCGCCGTGCTCGCCCTCCAGCCACAGCCCGTCGAAGCCGAGCTGCCCGACGAAGTCGGCGGTGTCGGACGACGCGGAGTGCCCGGCCACGACGACCGCGACCTCTCCGCCGGCCAGGGCCCGCTTCACCCGGTTGCCGCGCGCCGGCCCGGTCATCCCACGCTCCTTCCGCCCGCGGGCCAGTAGGCGGCCCGCAGCTCGCGCTTGAGGATCTTGCCGCTGGGGTTGCGGGGCAGGTCGTCCACCACGTCGACCGAGGTCGGGCACTTGTAGTGGGCGAGCCGCTCGCGGCAGAAGGCGATCAGCTCGTCCGGCGCGGGCGGCTCGCCCCGCGCGACGACGAGGGCCTTCACGGTCTCGCCCCAGCGCTCGTGCGGCACCCCGATGACCGCCGCGTCGGCGACGGCGGGATGCGCCATCAGCACGTTCTCGACCTCGACCGGGTACACGTTCTCGCCGCCGGACACGATCATGTCCTTCACCCGGTCGGTGACGAACAGGTAGCCGTCGGCGTCGAGGTGGCCCGCGTCGCCGGTGCGGAACCAGCCGTCCGGGGTCATCGCGGCGGCCTGCTCGGCGGGCCGGTCGCGGTACCCGGCCATCACCATGTCGCTGCGCGTCCAGATCTCGCCGACGCTCCCGGCGGGCAGCGGCTCGCCGGTGGCCGGGTCGCGGACGGACAGCTCGACGCCCTCGACCGCGCGCCCCGCCGACGCCAGCCGGTGCTCGGGCGCGCCGGGGGCGTGGTCGGCGGGGCCGAGGAACGTGATCGGCCCGCACGTCTCGGTGAGGCCGTAGCCCTGGACGAGGTCGCAGCCGAGCAGCTCCCGGGCCTCGACGAGGACGGCCGGCGCGATCGGCGAGCCGCCGTAGATCAGCGTCCGGAGCCGGGAGAAGTCGGTCTCCCGCGCGACCGGGTCGCGGACGAGCATCCGCAGCAGCGCCGGGACGACCAGGGCGTGCGTCACCCGCTCCGACTCCAGCAGCCGCAGCACGCCGGCGGGCACGATGTCGCGGACGTACAGGGCGTGGGCGCCGACGCCGAGGCACAGGAACAGCCAGCCGCTGCCGGAGACGTGGAAGGTGGGCGCGGGCACGAAGACGGTGTCGCCGGGGCCGATCGTCCACGGCGCGGGCTTGGCTAGGTTCGCGGCCACGTTCCGGTTGGCGAGCTGCACGCCCTTCGGGCGGCCGGTCGTGCCGGACGTGTAGAAGAGGAACGCCACGTCGTCGGGCTCGGCGGGCAGGTCGGGATCGTCGGCGTCATGGCCCGCGAGCCACGCGTCCAGCGGGACGGCGGTGCTCTCGACGACCACGTGGGGTTCGGCGCCGTCCGCCGCCGGGAGCCCGAGCAGCGGCAGGAACTCCGGCTCGCACACGACCGCGACGGGCGCGGCGTCGGCGATCACCTCGGCGGTCTCCGGGCGGGACAGCCGCCAGTTCAGCGGGACGCCCATGGCCCTGGCCTTGGACGCCCCGGCCAGGGTCACCGCCCAGGTGGTGGCGTCCCGGCCGAGGAAGGCGACGCGGTCGCCCGGCGCGGCGCCGGCGGCGAGCAGCGCCCGCGCGAGGCGGGAGCTCAGCGCGTCCAGCTCGGCGAACGTCAGCGAGCGGCCGCCACCCGTCGACACCGCCGGGGCGGCCGGGCGCGCCCGCGCCCAGCGCCGGACCATCCCCGCCGGAGATCCGTCCGTCTCCATGCGGCCTCCTCTGCCGAAAATAAACCTGACGTTGGAATCATGTTAGTTTGACAAGCCCCCCGCCCCGTCAGGGGTCGGCCCTGGTCGCGAGCCCGGTCGGCCCGCCCCGGTCGGCCCGCCCGGTCAGCCGTCCTTGCCGTCGGCCTGGTCGTCGGCCCGCCAGTAGATGGCGCGGTACCAGATCTCGCCGAGCGTGCGGATCGCGGCCTCGTCGTCGATGTCGGCGTCCTCGCCCGCGCCGGCGAGCCGGTCGTAGCAGAACTGGTTGAGCATCGCGACGATCGCCGCGGCGGTGAGGCCCGGGTCGACGCCGGGGCAGTAGCCCTCCCGCTGGGCGCGCCGGACGCTCTCCGCGATGCTCTCCACGGCGTCGTCGCACAGCTCGCGCCAGTGCCCCGCGAACTCCTCGTTGATCATGGCGAGCTGGAAGACGCCGACCATCTCGGCGAGCCGCTCGCGATAGGTCATCCAGTGCGCGCGCGCCGACTCCATGACGCGCTCGCGGTGCGGCACGCCGTGCTTGTAGGCGACCACCGCGCGGGCCTTGGCCTCGGCGCGGAAGTCGTCCGCCCAGTGGGCGAGCAGGTCTTCCTTGGAGTCGTAGTAGTTGTAGAACGAGGCGGGCGAGCGGCCGGCCTCCTGCGCTATGTCGGCGACCGTCATCGCGAGGAAGCCCTTGCGGGCGATGATCCGGCGGGCGGCGGCCTCGATCGCGGCGAGCGTCCTGCGCCCGCGCACGGTCGGACGCGTGGTCTGATCCTTCTCCACACCTGAACCTAACACCGGTTTCTCCTCGCACCGTGGCGCCCCGCGTCCCGCCAGGGGGCGCCCTCGGACCTTTACAGCGAGGCCCCCGCGAGGGAGCGTGTAAATCTGACGTTAGCATTAGGTTATTCGCCCATCCGAGGAGTGAGCATGAGCGCAGAGACCGCCGGCGAGGAGCCGGCCTTCCGCATCCGCGGCTTCAACCACGTCGCGCTGGTCTGCTCGGACATGAAGCGCACCGTGGACTTCTACAGCGGCGTCCTCGGCATGAAGCTGATCAAGACCCTGGACCTGCCGGACGGCATGGGCCAGCACTTCTTCTTCGACGCGGGCAACGGCAACTCCCTCGCCTTCTTCTGGTTCCCGGACTCCCCGGAGGCCACGCCCGGCGTCGCCGCGCCGGTGACCGTGCCCGGCTTCGGCGAGTGGACCAGCGGCATCGGCTCGCTCAACCACGTCGCGTTCGACGTCCCGCCCGACATGTTCGAGGAGTACCGGGCCCGGCTGAAGGCCAAGGGCGTGAAGGTCGCGCCGATCGTCAACCACGACGACAGCGAGACCCAGGTGGCCCGCGAGATGCACCCCGGCGTGTACGTCCGGTCCTTCTACTTCCAGGACCCCGACGGCATCTTGCTGGAGTTCGCGTGCTGGCTGCGCGACTTCACGCCCGAGGACGTCGCGCACGAACCGCGCACCGCCGCCGACCGCGACACGCCCCTCAAGGGCTGACGGGGCGCCGGCCGTGCAGAGCTGGATCCACGTCCTCGAATGGCGCGCGTCCGCGCACCGCGACCGGACCGCCGTCCGCGACGACCGCGGCGCCCGCCTCACCTACGGCGAGCTGCTGGACGCCGTGGAGCGCCGCGCGGGCGGCTGGTCCGCGCTCGGGATCGGTGACGGCGACGTCGTCGCGGTCATGGCGCGCAACAGCGCCGACTTCCTCGTCCACGCGCTCGCGCTGATGCGGGCGGGCGCGATCCCCGCGTTCGTGAACTGGCGGCTCGCCGCGCCCGAGCTGGCGCGGCTCCGCGCGCTGCTCACCCCCGTCGCGGCCGTCGCCGACCCCGCCTTCACCGCCACGGTCGACGCGGCCGCCCCCGGCCTGCGCGCGCGTGTGGTGATCGGGACGGCGGACGGCGGCTGGGTCCCGGACGCCGGGCTCGACGCTCCCCCGCCTCCCCGCCCGGCCGAGCGGCTCTCCGCCACGGGCGTGTTCGGGCTGATGCACACCAGCGGCACCACCGGGCGCCCGAAGGCGATCCCGCTGGACAACGCCTCGCTCATCCGCAGCCTGTCCGGCTTCGCCATCGAGATCGGCGACCAGGTCCCCGGGTCCCGGCACCTCCAGCTGATGCCGCTGTTCCACCTCGCCGGGTTCGCGCAGGCGATGCAGTGCCTGCTGACCGCCGGGGAGCTGATCGTGCACGCCGCGTTCCATCCCGGCGCCGTCGTCGACGCGATCGAGACGGACCGCGTCGAGTTCTTCACCGCCGGGCCGACGCTCATCGACATGCTGGTCGCCGAGGTGCGGGGCCGCGCCGTCCGGCCCGACCTGTCCGCGCTGCGGGAGATCCAGTACGGGTCCGCGCCGATCACCCCGGCGTCGCTGCGCGCCGCGCTCGACACCCTCGGCTGCCGGTTCCGGCAGATCTACGGCAACACCGAGTGCCAGTCGTTCATCAGCCTCCTGCACCCCGACGACCACGTGCCGGACGGCCCGCACCTGGCCAGCGCCGGGAACGTCACCCTCGGCTGGGAGGTCCGCGTCGTCGGCCCGGACGGGGCGGAGGTGCCGCCCGGCGAGCCCGGCGAGCTGCTGATCCGCGGCGACTCGCTGACCACCGGCTACTGGCGCGACCCCGACGCCACGGCCGCCGCGTTCACCCCGGACGGCTGGTACCGCACCGGCGACGTCGTCCGCATCGACGCGGACGGCTACCTGTTCGTCGTCGACCGCGCCAAGGACATGATCATCAGCGGCGGGGAGAACGTCTTCCCCGCCGAGGTCGAGGCCGCGCTCGCCGAGCATCCGGACGTGGCGGAGGTCGCGGTGATCGGCGTGCCGGACGAGCGGTGGGGCGAGGCCGTCCACGCCGTCGTGGTCGCCGCCCCGGGCACCGCGCCGTCCGGCCCCGACCTCATCAACTGGGTCCGCGCCCGGATCGCGCACTTCAAGTGCCCCCGCACGATCGAGTTCGCCGACGCCCTCCCCCGCAACGCCACCGGCAAGGTCGTCAAGACCGACCTCCGGAACGCCCGCCGCCGGCAACCGGAGACCGGCCGAGCCTGACCCGCCCCGCCGCCCCGTCAGGAGGCGGCGCGGAGGGCGTGGGTCTGGAGGATCGCGGCGAAGCGCTCGTCGGCGCGGTCGAGCTGGCCGGTGATGTGCTGCTTGACCGGGGCGTCCAGCGGGGTGTCCGGGCGGTTGACCAGCTCGCGGAGCCGGGGGACGAGCGGCCGGTACTTGCGGGCGAGCTTGCGGACCTTCGGGCCCGTGGTGTGCATCAGCCCGACGCCGTTGTCGGTGAAGTCGGACACCTTGATGATGCGCGCGGCCGGTTCGCGGTCCAGGCTCTCGGCGACATGGGCTCGGTACTGGGCGTGGACGTCGCCGCCCCGGTCGTAGACGGGGTTCGTCACCGCGCGGACGAGCCCGGCGACGCGCGGCCCGAACTCCGCCTCCAGCACGTCCAGCGCGGCCTCGCGCGGATCGTCGTGCCCGTCGCCGGCCAGGTCGGCGGGATGGTCCTCGACGGAGTCGTGCAGCAGCGCGGCGGCGAGGACGTCCACGTCGTCCACCCGGTAGTGGCACATCACGCGCAGCTTGACGCGGAGCAGGTGGTTGACGACGGGCTCGCTGACCCGGCGGTCCTGCCGGTGCAGGTCGCTCGCCAGGGCCAGAGCGGCGCTGAGGCGCCGCCAGTCCGCCTCGGGGAAGCGGAGGATCTCGCGGGCGAACCGGTCGCGGAGGCCGGCCTCGCCGTACACCGCGGTGATCGTGTGAAGCGGAAGGGTCTCGAGAAAGCCGGGCACCGTGCTCCCCTCTCGCGGGAAGGAGTCCCCGGGTTCGGAGTGTGCGATCCGTTCCCGCGTGCAGATCGGACGCGCACCGTGATCATCCGGTTCCGCGTTCCGGGACAGATCATGCGGTGCGCGAGAATCGGCCCCTCCCGGCCCGACGCGCCCCGCACCACACCGCCCCCGCCCCCGCCCCCGCCCCCGCCCCCGCCCCGGCGATGGTCGCCGACTGGATCACGTTCTTCGCGCGGGACGGCGCGCGGAGCGCGGAAGCGGGTTCCCACTGAGCGAGACACCGCGCTGCCAACGGCGGCGCCGTCCTGCACAGTCCGAAGGTCAGGTCCCTCGTCGCGAAGGAACCGCAGCATGGCCGGCTGGACTCATCGGTACGCGCGCATCAACGGCCTCGACGTCCACTACGTGGAGCAGGGCGAAGGGCCGCTCGTCGTCCTCCTGCATGGGTTCCCGCACCTGTGGTTCAGCTGGCGGCACCAGATCGGGCCGATCGCCGACGCCGGCTTCCGGGTCGTCGCGCCCGACATGCGCGGCATGGGCGGGACGAGCGGCCCGGACGACCCCCGCGAGTACGGCGTCGAGCACATCGTCGGCGACGTCGCCGGCCTCCTCGACCACCTCGGCGCGGAGCGGGCGGCGTTCAGCGGCCTGGACTTCGGCCTGTTCGCCGCCTACGACCTCGCCTACCACCATCCCGAGCGCGTCGCGGCGATCATCGGGCTGGAGAACCCGTTCTTCACGCCGAGCGAGGAGTCGCCGCTGACGCTCGCCGCCCGGCAGGCGAAGCGGCACTTCAACCACATCCACTACTTCGCCGAGCCCGGCGTCGCCGACCGCGACCTCGACGCGGCGCCCCGCGAGTTCCTGCGCAAGGTCTTCTACGCCCTCTCCAGCGACTACCACTACCTCGACGTCTGGCGGAAGCCGCCCGGGACGACGTACATCGACGCGCTGCCGGAGACCCCGGCGCTCCCGTGGCCGTGGCTCACCGACCTGGAACTGGAGTTCTACGTCGACGCCTACAGCCGCAGCGGGTTCACCGGCGGGCTGAACTGGTACCGGGCGATGGACCTGTCCTGGGAGCACCGGAAGTCGTACGCGGGCCGCAAGAACCCCGCGCCGTTCTCCTTCATCGGCAGCGAGCAGGACGCCGACCTGGAGGGCTGGCACGGCGACGACCCGCTGGACAGGCTGCACGAGCACCACGAGGACGTCCGCGACGTCCGGATGCTCAAGGACGCGGGCCACATGATGCAGATGGAGCGACCCGAGGAGACGACCGCGACCATGCTGGAATTCCTCGCGAGGAGCGGCGAATGGGCCTGACCGGAGACCGGGTGGCGGTGGTCACCGGGGCGAGCCGCGGCGCCGGGAAGGGCATCGCGCTCGCCCTCGGCGATACCGGCGCGACCGTCTACGTGACCGGACGCACCCGCGCCGACGGCGACGCCGACCTGCCCGGCAGCGTGTACGCCACCGCGGAGGAGATCGGCGAGCGCGGCGGCACCGGCGTCCCGGTGATCTGCGACCACTCCGACGACGACCAGGTCAGGGCGCTGTTCGAGCAGGTCGAGCGGGAGCGCGGCGGGCTGGACGTCCTCGTGAACAACGCGTTCACGATCCCGGACGGCCTGACCCGCAAGGGCCCGTTCTGGGAGAAGCCGCTGGCGCTGCAGAGCATGCTGGACGTGGGGATGCGGTCGGCCTACGTCGCGACGTACTACGCGGCGCCGCTGCTGATCCGCGGCGGCGGGCTCGTCGTCAACACGTCGTCGTTCGGCGGCCGCTGCTACATGCACGGGCCCGCCTATGGCGCCGGAAAGGCCGCCGTGGACAAGATGGCCCACGATATGGCGGTCGATTTCCGCCCCTACAACGTCGCGGTCGTCTCGCTGTGGATGGGCCTGCTCAAGACCGAACGGAACAGGGCCCTTTTCGACGGCGTCCCGGACAAGTACGCCTCGTTCGCCGCCGGAGCCGAGTCGCCGGAGTTCAGCGGCCGGGTCATCGACGCGCTCGCCCGTTCCCCGGAGCCGATGAAATGGACGGGGCAGGTCCTCATCGGCGCGGAGATCGGGGCGGAGCTCGGCGTCACCGACGTCGACGGGAGCCGGCCGCGCTCGCACCGCGCGATGCTCGGCGACCCGCCGGAATTCAACCCGGCCGTGGTCGAGTAGCGACGCCGCGCCACCGTTCCGGAAAGGCGCGCCTTTCCGTTCTCCGGGCGCCCGCGCGATGCCTTATCGTCCAAGCGTGGCCTCGATCCTGCTGGTGGAAGACGACGAGCACGTGCGGCGCGCGCTGATCCGGGAGCTGACGGAGCTCGGGCATTCGGTGCGCAGCGCGGGCCGGGCGCTCGACGCGCTGCGGGAGGCCACGGCGAACGCGCCGGAGGCCGTCGTCCTGGATCTCGGGCTCCCCGACCTCGACGGCGGCGAGGCGCTGAAGATGCTGCGCGCGGTCTCCGACGTCCCGGTGATCGTGGCGACCGCGCGGGACGGCGAGGCGGAGATCATCCGGCTGCTCGGCGCGGGCGCCGACGACTACGTGGTGAAGCCGTTCTCCGCCGACCACCTGCACGCCCGGCTGGAGGCGGTGCTGCGGCGCGCCCGCTCCCCGCGCCGCCGCGACGCGGTCGTGCTCGGCGAGCTGCGCGTCGACCTGGAGCGGCGGCAGGCGTCCATGGGCGGCGCGCCGCTGCGGCTGTCGCGCCGCGAGTTCGACCTGCTCGGCTACCTCGCGGAGAACGCGGGCCGGGTCGTCGGGCGGCGGGAGCTGCTCGCGAAGGTGTGGCAACAGCCGTACGGCGACGACCAGACCATCGATACGCACCTGTCGTGGCTGCGCCGCAAGATGGGCGAGAACGCCGCCGCACCCCGCTACCTGCACACCGTCCGGGGCGTCGGCGTCATGCTCGTCTCTCCCGAGTAGCGCCCGAGCAGCACCCAGAGCGGCATCCGGCGGGGACACGGAAACCACCCCGCATTGGCCTATCATCTCCGGAACCAGTTGCGGTCCGTCCATAGACCAACTGAATGCGCGATTCCGGGGGGAAGCCGATGAGAGGTGCGCTGGCGCGGATCGCGACGGCCGTGACCGCCATGGTGGCGCTGTCGTTCGTCGTGCCGCTCGGCCTCCTGGTCGGGCAGATGGCGCACGACCGGGCGCTGTCGGCCGCCGCGCAGCAGGCCGCCTCCCTCGAACCCGTCCTCACCGTCACCGCCGCGCCCGCCTCGCTCGCCGACGCGGTCGGCTCCACCCCCGCAGGGGCGGCCGGGCGGCTCGCGCTGCACCCGTCGCAGGGCGCCGCGATCGGCGCCGCGCACGCGTCGGACGCCGACGTGCGGAAGGCGCGCGGGCTGCGCCGGGCGTTCACCGCCGCCGCGGCCGGCGGGACGGTCCTGCTCACACCCGCGCTGCTGGACTCCGACCGCGTCGCCGTCATCGAGGTGTACGTGCCCGACGCGGACCTGAACCGGGGCGTCGCCCGGTCCCGCACGGTCCTCGGGCTCGTCGCGGTCGCGCTGGTGCTGGTGTCGGTGGCGATGGCGGACCGGCTCGCGGTCCGGGTCGTCCGGGCCGCCGACGGGCTGGCGAGCGCGGTGACCCGGGTCGGCGACGGCGACCTCGCGGCCCGCGTCGCGCCCGGCGGGCCGCCGGAGCTGCGCGCCGCCGGGACGGCGTTCAACCGGATGGCGGACCGGCTCGTCCGGCTGCTGGAGGCCGAGCGGGAGTCCGCCGCCGACCTGTCGCACCGGCTGCGGACCCCGCTGACCGCGCTGCGGGTGAACCTCAACGGGCTGGCCGCGAACCCCGCCGACCCGGTCCGGATGGCGCACAGCCAGGACGCGCTGAGCCGCCTGGAGGAGGCCGTCGACCGGATCATCTCGACGGCACGGCGCCCGGCGGGCGAGCCGCCGGGGTGCGACGCGGCGGCCGTCGTCCGGCGGCGGCTGGAGTTCTGGTCGGAGCTGGCCGCCGACCAGGGCCGCGACTGCGAGGCGGTGGTCCCGGACGGCGCCGTCCCGGTGCCGGTCGGCGAGGACGACCTCGTCGCCGCCGTGGACGCGCTGCTCGGCAACGTCTTCCGGCACACGCCGCAGCGGACCGCGCTGTCGGTCACGCTGCACCGGGGGCGGTACTCCACCGGCCTGCTGGTCGGCGACGCCGGGCCCGGCATCCCGGACGCGGAGGCGGCGCTGCGGCGCGGCGCGAGCGGCGCTGGCTCGACCGGCCTCGGCCTCGACATCGCCCGCCGGCTCGCCGAGTCGACGGGCGGGACGCTGAAGATCGGCACGTCGCCGCTGGGCGGCGCGCAGATCGAGCTGTGGCTGCGCACCGAGTCCCGCGCGCCGTCCCGCCGGTCCGCGCGCCGGCCCCGCCGCCCCCGCCGCCCTCGCCGCGG